>NZ_JACJEU010000002.1:0-302426 GCF_014164215.1 Shewanella sp. SG44-2 | reverse complement strand
CCTTTATGGCGTCAAGTGTTTTTTCAAACTTCTTTTTGCCTGTTATCAACACCACTAAGTGACTGTTAATAACGCTAACCGGTTTTCGCTTTCGCTGTATGCCGTGTCAGTGGATGCGCATTATAGGCAGCTTAAGATTTAGTGCAAGCGCTTTTGTGCAAAAAAATGATCTTTTTATGATCTTTTATCCATTTGGCTACTTAACTACATGATACCCACTATTTACCCCCAAAGTTATCCACAATTGGTTAATTTAGCTGTAAGTTTTATGATCCCAGAAATAAAAAAGGTAGCGAATAATCGCTACCTTTCTTATGTAACATCAATAATAAACGAAGGGTTAACTGAGTTTACCGTGACATTGTTTGTACTTTTGACCTGAACCACATGGACATGGATCGTTACGTCCTATCTTCTCACCTTCACGGATCACTGTTTTAGGTGCTTCTATTTGTTGCTCACCAGTATCACTTAATGCTTCTACTGATGCGTGTTGATAAGCCAATTTAATTTTTGCTTCTTCATCACGGCGACGCTGCTCCATTTCATCAACATCTGACTGCGCTTGAACTTGCACTTTAGACAGTACACTTATCACGTCATTTTTCAGTGTTTCAAGTAATTGCTGGAATAATTCAAACGATTCACGCTTATATTCTTGCTTTGGATTTTTTTGTGCATAACCACGTAAATGAATACCTTGGCGTAAATGATCCATGGCAGCTAAATGCTCTTTCCAGAGTCCATCGAGTGTTTGTAGCATTACCGCTTTTTCAAATTGACGTAATACTTGTGCACCGACCATTTCTTCTTTAGCTTTATATAATTCACTCCATGACGTTAGAATCCGTTCGCGCAACGTTTCTTCATGCAGATTATCATCTTGATCTAACCATTCTTGAATGGTTAGCTTTAGGCCAAATTCATTACCAAGGCGTTGTTCAAGCCCCGGTACATCCCAAAGTTCTTCAAGTGATTGCGGTGGGATATATTGATCGACTATTCCACTGATCACATCTTGTTCAATATTCTGAATAGTGTCTTGAATGCTTTCAGCATCCATTAACTCGTTACGCTGTGCATAGACAACTTGGCGTTGATCGTTAGCGACATCATCGTATTCGAGCAATTGCTTACGGATATCAAAGTTACGAGCTTCGACTTTACGTTGAGCATTTTCAATAGCACGTGATACCCAAGGATGCTCAATAGCCTCACCCTCTTCCATACCGAGCTTTTTCATCATGCCAGATACTCGATCTGAAGCGAAGATACGCATTAAACTATCTTCCATCGACAAGTAAAAGCGTGAAGAACCTGCATCACCTTGACGACCAGCACGACCGCGTAACTGATTATCGATACGACGAGATTCGTGACGTTCTGTACCTAGGATGTGCAAACCACCTGCAGCAAGTACTTCATCATGACGTATTTTCCAGTCAGCTTTAATCTTAGCTTTCTGTTCTGCCGTTGGATTTTCTATAGCTTCAATTTCCATGTTCCAGTTACCGCCTAATACGATATCTGTACCACGGCCAGCCATGTTAGTGGCAATCGTTACTGCACCTAAACTACCGGCTTGCGCAACAATCTCAGCTTCTTTTTCATGGAACTTAGCATTGAGCACGCTATGCGGAATATTTGCTTTTTTCAATAATGAGTTAAGTAGCTCTGATTGCTCAATAGAGACAGTACCCACTAATACCGGTTGGCCACGTTCACGACAACCTTCAATATCTTTGATAATCGCAGCGTATTTTTCTGGTGCAGTAAGATAGACCAAGTCAGCCATATCTTTACGAACCATTGGGCGATTTGTAGGAACAACAACCGTATCTAAACCATAGATATGTTGGAATTCGAATGCTTCGGTATCTGCTGTACCTGTCATACCGGCAAGCTTTTCATACTGTCTGAAATAATTTTGGAAAGTAATAGAAGCCAGAGTTTGGTTTTCATTCTGGATTTTAGCGCCCTCTTTGGCTTCGACAGCTTGATGCAAGCCTTCTGACCATCGACGACCAGGCATAGTACGGCCTGTATGTTCGTCGACAATAATCACTTCATCGTCTTGTACGATATAGTCGATATCTTTTTCAAACAAGGTATGTGCGCGAAGTGCCGCATGAACATGATGCAATAACGAAATGTTCGTAGCAGAATAGAGCGAGTCACCTTCAGCTAACATGCCTTTTTCAATTAAAAGCTGTTCAACTTTCTCTTGGCCACGTTCGGTTAAATGAACCTGTTTGCCCTTTTCGTCAATACTATAGTCACCTTCACCAACATAGTCTTCGGTGTCTTCTTTGTCTTGAGCGATTAGGCTTGGGATCAATAAATTAATTTTGGCGTATAGTTCAGAGCTGTCTTCTGCCGCACCAGAAATAATCAATGGTGTACGGGCTTCATCAATTAGAATTGAATCGACTTCATCAATAAGAGCATAGTGTAATGGTCGCTGAACGCGCTCTTGTGGAGAAAACGCCATGTTGTCACGTAGGTAGTCAAAACCGAATTCATTATTGGTACCGTAAGTAATATCTGCGTTGTAGGCTTCTTTCTTTTCGAATGAACCTAAGCCAGCAATGTTAATTCCGACACTTAAGCCTAAAAACTCAAACAGTGGACGGTTATTCTCAGCATCACGTGTTGCTAAGTAATCGTTCACAGTAATAATGTGAACACCTTTTCCTGTTATGCCGTTAAGGTACGCTGGCAAAGTTGCCGTTAGGGTTTTACCTTCACCGGTTCGCATTTCCGCAATACGATTGCTGTCTAAAACCATACCGCCGAGTAATTGAACATCAAACGGACGCATCTCAAATACACGCTTTGAAGCTTCACGTACAACAGCAAAGGCTTCTGCCATGATGTTATCTAAGGTTTCACCATTTTCTAAACGTGTGCGGAACTCTGCCGTTTTTGCTTTGAGTTCTTCATCAGAAAGCTTTTCGTAATCAGCTTCTAATGCATTAATTTGAATAACAATTTTTCCAAGGTTTTTCAGGGTGCGGTCGTTGCGACTTCCGAATACTTTTGTCAGTAGTTTGCCTAACATCTTAATCACTTATCTGTTGTAGGTTTGGCTCATTTGAGCGCATTAACCGTTAATATTATTAACTTGCTTTGCGGTAAACGTATTTCTGTGGATCTATTTGTTGTTTACCACGCAGCACTTCGTAATGCACATGGGGGCCAGTTGAACGGCCTGTGCTTCCCATACTGGCAATTTTATCGCCTTTGGCAACGACGTCACCTACGTTTACTGACAGAGATTTATTATGTCCATAGCGAGTGCGAAGACCATTACCATGATCTATTTCGACTAACTCACCATATCCAAGCATGCTTCCTGACCATGTTACAACGCCTGCAGCAGTAGTTGTAACATCTGCCCCTTCTTTGCCGGCAAAATCAATACCTTTATGCATTGTTCGTCGGCCACTAAAAGGGTCATTTCGTAAACCATAGGGCGAAGATAACCAACCTTTATCGATTGGCCGCCCTGATATATAACGCTCTTCATCTATATGGAGATTAGATGCTACTGTTTCAAGTAGTGATAGCTGAACATTATTATTATCAATTCTAGATGCCAACTTATTCATTTCATCGATAAGCTGACTTAATTCGACACCATTGCCGATTTCGCTTAACCCGCCGATACCGACTTCTGTTGAGAAATCAAATTGGTCATCAAGGAGGTTATTTTGCGCTACTTGCTGCCCTAAGGCTTCAAGTCGGGTGATTTTGGCCTGCATTTTTGCCACATGAGCAACCAAAGTTGCTAACTGGGTTTCTGTTGCAGTTTTGAGTTCTACCACTTGTTGCTTTTGCTGTTGGCGAAGCTGTTTATTTTCATCAACTTTCGCTTGTTGGTTAGCAAAACGCTCAGTGCTATATTGATATATTCCTGTGCCGGTGGCCATCAGAATAATAGGTAGGAGTAACCAACGCTTACTTGGTTGCCAGCGCGTTACACCATTTCGACCTTGGATAAAAACTGTTACACTCATAGCCTAATTCAGCCATCTTATTATCATATGAAAAAGCCCCCTCAAGATCTCAGCAATTTAGTTCATTTGTCTGGGAGACTGCCTGAACTGGCCGAGAAAGCAGAACTACTTAATAATCTGAATCGTTATGTAAAACAGACGTTAAATGGTCCTGTGGCAGAGCAGCTCAAAGTCGCTAATCTCCGCCAGGGTGTTCTTGTTATTGAAACGACATCTGCAGCATGGGCTGCGAGAATAAACTTTCAAAAGCAGAAGCTATTAAAACAGCTTCAAACTGACACGCTTCCGATGCTTACTGCTATCGAGGTGAAAGTCAATCCTGGACTTGCCTTAGCAAAACCACAATCACAACCTAATCAAAATGTGATCAGCACCACTGCAGCACAACATATTGAAGCATTAGCTGCACATGTTGATGGTTCTTTAGGTGAAAAACTAAAACGGCTGGCTGCATTAGCCAGCCGTAATAGGCAATCTTAACTGGTTAAACGTGCGCTAACGCACCCGGAACCATGAAACTGACAGGCACATCAGCCTCTTTATCAAAGCTTACCAACTCCCACGCATCTTGCTGAGCAAGTAATGCACGTACAAGTTGATTGTTCAACGCATGACCAGTTTTATAAGCTGAAAACTCGCCGACGATTGCATGACCAGCAACATATAAGTCACCGAATGCATCGAGGATTTTATGCTTAACGAATTCGTCTTCATAACGCAGACCATCAGGGTTTAATACACGATATTCGTCAAGTACAACGGCATTTTCCATGCTGCCACCTAGTGCTAGATTATTCGCACGTAGGTATTCAATATCTCGCATAAAACCAAATGTTCTGGCACGACTAATGTCTTTCACAAACGCTGAGGTCGAAAAGTCCATCACCACGTGTTGTTGACTACGAGCAATTTCTGGATGATCAAAGTCAATTCTAAAATCAACTCTAAACCCTTTAAAAGGCTTTAACTCAGCCCATTTATCGCCATCTTCAACACGCACAGGTTTGATGATTTTTAGGTATTTTTTAGCTGCCGCTTGTTCTTTAATTCCTGCACTTTGCAGTAAGAACACAAATGGGCTTGCACTGCCATCCATAATCGGGATTTCTGGTGCGTCAACTTCGATAATTGCATTATCGATGCCTAAGCCGGCAAGTGCCGCAAACAAATGCTCAATTGTTGATATCCTAATACCAGCATCGTTTACAAGGGCAGTACACATTGTGGTTTCACGAACCATATCAGCTTTTGCTGGAATAGACACAGCTGGGCTAAGGTCGGTACGCTTTAGTACAATCCCTGTATTCACTGGTGCGGGCATAATGCATAGAGTCACTTTGTTGCCGGAATGCAATCCGACTCCAGTGCTCTTCACCATTTTTTGAACAGTTCTTTGAAAAATCATTCAGTCGCCCATAAATATCAATATTAAACAAATAGTTGCAAAAATAGCCCTACGCTATCATGCATAACTGGTACAACATGCTACCATAAATTTGGTTTTTCACAAAAAAAACGCCAAACACAGAGTAAATGTATAAACCAGCTTGCAAAATAACCTTTTTCGCACACTTCGCTCATTAGTCACGCAAAAACATAACGTTTTATTCGTGTATTAATCAGCCTGCTTACGCAAGAATGCTGGAATATCAAGATAGTCAGCATCAGTACGTTGTACAGGTTGAGGCTGCGGAACAGCATTGCCTTTAGGTGCTGCGTAACTTTGTTGTGTCATAACATCTTCAACAGGTTCTGGACGCGGCTCTATTACAACGGGTTCTGGACGAGCAACAGGCTTAGACACTAATTGAATGTCTGGCTTTTTCTCTGCACCGATACCTGTAGCAACAACAGTTACACGTAATTCATCACTCATTTCTGGATCAATGACAGCACCAACTACAACAGTGGCATTGTCTGATGCATAAGCTTTAACGTGGTTACCCACAGTTTCAAGCTCTTCGATAGTGATATCCATACCTGCTGTGATGTTAACTAACACACCGCGCGCACCGGCTAAGTCGATATCTTCAAGTAATGGGCTAGCCACAGCAGCCTCTGCAGCTTCTTCAGCACGATCATCACCACGAGCAACACCGGTACCCATCATGGCATTACCCATTTCAGACATAACAGTTTTCACATCGGCGAAATCGACGTTGATTAGACCAGGACGAGTAATTAGCTCAGCAATACCTTGAACAGCACCAAGTAATACATTGTTAGCTGCAGCAAAAGCATCAAGCAATGAAGTACCACGACCCAATACTTTTAATAGCTTTTCATTGGGGATCGTAATTAACGAATCCACATGTTTAGCTAACTCGGCAATACCAAGTTCTGCATAGGCCATGCGCTTTTTACCTTCAAAAGGAAAAGGCTTGGTCACAACTGCAACGGTTAGAATACCTTCTTCACGGGCAATTTCTGCCACGACAGGAGCAGCACCAGTACCGGTACCACCACCCATGCCGGCAGCGATAAAGATCATGTCAGACCCTTTAATTGCAGCACGAATATTCTCGCGGTCTTCTTCAGCGGCTTGACGACCCACATCTGGGTTTGCGCCCGCACCGAGACCTTTAGTCACGTCGCGGCCAAGTTGAATAGTTGAACCAGCACTTGATTTACGTAGTGCTTGTGCATCTGTATTGGTAACGATAAATTCAACACCTTCGATGCTGTGTTTTACCATATGTTCGACCGCGTTTCCGCCGCCGCCACCGACGCCGATGACTTTAATCACCGCTTCGTCTGAATGTGTATCCATGATCTCAAACATTGTCTGATCTCCATTTGTCTGCGTTATTAAAATTCACCCTTAAACCAACTTTTGACCCGATTCAAAAAGCTGGTAACCCCTTGGCGCTCAGGTCGTTCGAACTGGCGTTCGATGACTCGCCTTGCGCCATAATGAAGCAACCCTATTCCTGTTGAATAAATAGGTTGATCCACATATTCGTATAACCCTTTTACTGGTAGCGGTGATGCGACACGAACAGGCATACCAAAGGTTGCTTCAGCAATTTCAACGGCACCCGATATCGAGGACGTTCCTCCAGTAAGCACAATCCCTGCTGCAATTTGATCTTCTAGACCGCTATCTTGTAACTGCTTGAGAACAAGCTCAAACAATTCTTGATATCTTGGCTCTACCACTTCTGCCAGAGTATGGCGTGACATGCTGCGTGAAGGACGGCCACCAACGGATGGTACTTCAATACTGTCTTCACGGCTTACCGTTGAACTTCTGGCACTGGCAAACTGCACTTTTATTTGTTCAGCATGCGTTAACGGTGTTCTGAATATCTTGGCGATGTCACTTGTGACTTGGTTACCCGCTACCGGAATAACTGCACAATGACGTAATGCGCCGTTGGTATATACAGCAATATCGGTTGTGCCACCACCAATATCAACAATACACACGCCTAAATCTTTCTCATCATTTGTGAGCACTGAGTCTGCAGAAGCGATACCTGAAAACACTAAGTCATCAACTTTTAAACCACAACGCTCCACGCTCTTTGTGATATTTTTTGCCATATCATTGGCACAGGTAACAATATGAGCCTTGGCTTCCATACGCATACCAGACATACCAATTGGGCTCTTAATCCCGTCTTGAACGTCGATTGAATACTCTTGCGGTAATACATGCAAGATACGACGCTCTGTCGGGATTTTAACCGAGCGAGCGGTATGGATTACATTATCAACATCTTCTTGAGTTACTTCTTCGTCGTTAATCGACACCATGCCATTTTCATTTTGGCAGGCAATATGTTTACCCGAAATACTTAAGTACACCGATGAAACCTGACAATCAGCCATCAACTCTGCTTGATCTAACGCCCGTTGCACGCTGCGCACTATAGAGTCGAGATCATTCACGCCGCCTTTATCCATGCCGCGAGAAGGATGATTACCTAAACCAATGACACTAATCTCACCATCAGGTAATACTTCACCAATGATCACTGCGACCTTGGATGTTCCTATATCTAACCCCACGATGAGGTTTCTTTCCTGATTTTTGGTCATTTATTGTCGACTCTCTTTTTTGAATCATCCCAACCTACGGCGAACCCGGTATCGTAACGTAAATCAACGGTCGCAACTGGTTTTTCACTTTGCTTCAAAGTTGGATACACATTAATAAAGCGTTGTATCCGTGACATTTTATCTTCTCGTCCAAGCTCAATTTCGATTCCGTTAGCCAGTACGGCATGCCATGCATGGCGTGGACTTAAGCGTAAACTGGCCAACTTAAACTCGTTTATTGTCAATAAATCATCTAACTGCTGGTAACTGGTCAATACTTCTATTTCTGTCCCTTCTGGGCCAAATAATTTAGGTAATGCATCATGCTCTGAATGCGCTAACGCATCAAAAACTTCACCATTAATATTAAGCCAAGACACTTCGTTCCAATGCGCTACAGCTTGTTGCTCTTGCAAGGTGATCTTGAACTTTGCCGGCCATTCTCGTCTTACTGATGCATGATAAACCCACGGCAATGCTTCTAATGCTTTTTGTACATCCACCACATCAGCGCTAAAAAAACTACTTTGCATTAATGACTGTAATGCATTTTTAATTTCGTCATCGGTGGTATAAATTCGCTCACCTTTAATAGCAACCGCTTCAATAGGTAATGCATCAGCATCATTTAACAACTCGTGTAGTTGCACACAACCCCAAACTACGGTGCCAAGCACACAGGATAAAAACACTACACCAGTGCAAAAATACCAATTAACACGAGCTAATTTATGTTTTAGTTGCCGCCCTTTATCGCTCCACGACACCTTAAATCCGCCTCTGACGTTGTTCCGGAGTTAACTCCAAAAGATCGGTCATTATATAGACCAATTCATAAGGTTTAAAGCTCGATTTTCACACACAATAATTGGTGAAAAATCAATCACTTTATTGCTCTTCTACAAGCACTTTACAACCCAAATTACTCTGGGCTAATTCTTTCGATAAAGCCCCAATATTGCCTGCACCTTGAGTCATAAATAAATCCCCATGCTGCAACACATCAGGTAATACTGCCGCTAGTTGATCTGGACTGGCGATAAAAATAGGGTCTATTTGACCTCGTAATCTAATTGAACGGCATAAAGCCCGTCCATCAGCACCCGGGATCGGAGCTTCACCCGCGGCATAAACATCTAATAATAATAAACAATCGACCTGTGACAATACATCGACAAAGTCTTCATATAAGTCACGCGTACGGCTATAACGATGCGGTTGGTATGCCATCACTAAACGCTTGTCTGGCCAACCTGCTCTCGCTGCTTTAATCGTTGCTAATACTTCACTTGGATGATGACCGTAGTCGTCCACGAGCATTACACTGCCATTAGGTGTTTCAAATTCACCTAAATGTTGGAAACGACGACCTATACCTTCAAACTCTGCAAGTGCTTGTACAATCGCACTATCATCAATGTCATCTTCACTGGCGACAGCAATTGCGGCTAAAGCGTTAAGAACGTTATGTTCACCTGGCAAATTAAGTACAATGTCGACATTATCTTTGCCATGACGCTTAACCGTAAAGCTTGACTGATGACCATTTTGTGCAAAATTAATTGCCTGAACATCAGCCTCTTCACTGAAACCATAGGTGACAACTTGGCGGCCAATACGTGGCATAATTTCGCGGATCACTTCATCATCAATACACATCACTGCCACACCATAAAATGGCAGATTATGTAAAAAGTCGACGAAAGTGGTCTTCAATTTCTCAAAGTCGCCACCATAAGTGTCCATGTGATCGGCTTCAATATTGGTGATCACACTGACCATCGGCTGCAAATGCAAAAAGCTTGCATCGCTTTCATCTGCTTCGGCAATAAGGTAACGGCTGGTGCCTAAGCGAGCATTAGTACCTGCACTATTAAGTAAACCACCAATCACAAATGTTGGATCACGGTCGGCTTGACCATATACGCTGGCAATTAAGCTCGTCGTGGTGGTTTTACCATGAGTACCGGCAATCGCAACACCATGACGATAGCGCATTAACTCAGCCAGCATCTCTGCACGGCGCACGATCGGAATACGTAATTCTTTAGCGGCAATAATCTCAGGATTTTGCGGGTTAATGGCTGTAGAAACCACAACAACATCTACCTGCTCAACACTTTGGGCCTGATGGCCAATAATAATTTTTGCGCCAAGACTCGCCAAACGTTCAGTCACGCTATTGATAGCGATATCTGAGCCGCTTATTTGATAGCCTTCGTTCACAAGCACTTCCGCAATACCACCCATGCCGGCACCACCGATGCCAACAAAATGAATGCGCTTGATCCGTCTCATTTCAGGGATCATGCTACGAAGCTGTGCGTATCTTTCTGTCTTAGTCATTTCAACCCTTTCTCACAAATGAGGCACAAATATCTGCTACTCGTTGAGTCGCATCTAATACCGCTACGCCTCTTGCCTTATGACCCATTTGGGCTAGTTCTTGTCTATTTTCAGCAAATAACTGCAATTTTTCAGCAAGGTTATCTGCATTTAAAATGGTTTGTGGTAATAAAAATCCTGCACCAGCATCAACAAGTACTGATGCATTTACAGTTTGATGATCATCCACGGCATGAGGATACGGAACTAAAATACTCGGTAACCCCACGGCTGCTAGCTCTGATACAGTAAGAGCACCGGAGCGGCATACCACTACATCAGCCCAACGATAAGCGGCTTCCATATCATCAATAAATTCTGCAACATTGACACTGTCTGATTGACCAAGTTGTTGATAACTCGCTTTCACTGTTGCCTGATTATTTTTGCCCACTTGATGCCAAACTGTCAGAGAATGATATTTGCTCAGATGAGCCACTACTGCAGGCATTACATCATTCAATACTTTGGCACCTAAACTGCCACCGACCACCAGTACTCTTAACGCATCGGCTTGCGGAGTTTTAATTTGTGCGCCTAACTCAATCAGCTCTTGGCGAATAGGGTTGCCCACAACTTCAACATTAGCGACGTTACTGGCAAAGGTATTGGGGAATGCACACAATACCTTTTTGGCAATCTTAGATAACAACTTATTGGTTAATCCTGGAATCGCATTTTGCTCATGCAACACGACAGGAATACCTGATAATTTTCCGGCCACGCCGCCCGGGCCGCTAGCAAATCCGCCCATGCCTAGAATCACATCGGGTTGAAAATCATCAATCACCGCTTTGGCTTGAATAATTGAACGGATAATTTTAAATGGTGCCGCTAACTTACGCATAAGCCCATTACCACGCACACCTTTAATATCGATAAATTCAATATCAAATCCGTGCTGAGGCACTAAACGGGCTTCCATCCGGTCGGCGGTACCTAACCAACGTATTTGCCAACCTTTTTCAGCTAAATACTTCGCCACTGCAAGTGCAGGAAAAACATGGCCACCAGTGCCGCCAGCCATAATTAATATCTTAGGAGAACTACTAATATTACTGTTCATTAACTGGTTCTCCCTTGTACGGCTTGCACCAAACTAACTCGACGTTCATGATCTATCCTAACAAGCAACATCACCGCAGCAGTCATAATCCACAAGCTACTGCCACCATAGCTGATAAACGGCAGGGTTAACCCTTTGGTTGGTAACATACCAATACTGGCTCCCACGTTAACTACGGTCTGAAAACAAATCCAAATACCGACACCATAGGCGACATAACTTTCAAAAGGACGCTGCATTTTTAAACATAAATTGCCCAATCTAATCGCGCGAATAGCAATAAAAAATAGCGTGCATAACACTATAATAATACCGGTAAACCCCAACTCCTCACCAATAACAGCAAAGATAAAATCCGTATGAGCCTCTGGTAAATAAGCCAATTTCTGAATACTGTTGCCTAACCCCTGACCAAACCAATCACCTCTGCCATAAGCCATTAAGGATTGCGTCAACTGATAACCACTGCCAAATGGGTCTTCCCACGGATCCATAAACGAGGTCACACGTCGCATACGGTAGGGCTCGAATAGCACCAGCAATACGAAGGTCGCCACGCCAAGTAATACCAATACCATAAAATCTGTAATGCGCGCGCCAGCCAAAAACAACAAGCTTACCGTACACACAAACAACACCACCACGGTGCCGAGGTCTGGCTGTAACAAAATCAATACTGCAAACAAACCGTAAACCCCAATAGGTTTATAGAAGCCCTTACGGTTTTCGCGTAATTCACCATGACGACGTACTAGGTAACCTGCCATGTAGACAATAAACACAAACTTGGCCATTTCGGCGACTTGGATCCTAATAGGACCGATAGACAACCAACGACGAGCACCGTTAACCGAAGTACCGATAAACAGTACTGCTATCAATAATACCAACACCGCTAGCATCAGCATGCCGCTGTTTTTTTCCCAATAGCTGACTTCGAACTTCAGTACCACGAAAGCAATCACTACGCAGCCAACAAGGTAAAGCACATGGCGATACATAAAATAAAACGGGTCGCCAGTCAGTTTGGTCGCTTCAGGCATTGAAGCCGACATCACCATAACAAAGCCAAAACACATTAAGCCGACTATCGCGACTAGAAAGCTACGGTCGTATAACGGCATACCCGGTGTATGGTCATCTGATAATAACGAGGGCAAAGTCCAATTAAGGCCCCGTTTAAACAAGCTAAGTTGCTGCTCGTTATTCGCCATCGGCTAACGACTCCACACACTGTCTAAAATCATCACCGCGAGCCATAAAGTTTTTATACATATCTAAACTGGCACATGCTGGCGACAATAAAACTATGTCACCAGACGATGCTAATTCAGCGGCTTTGGCGACGGCTTCAGCCATCGTTGCCACTTCAATAGTGCCTGCTTTTAATTTGGCAATTTTTCGGCCATCTCGCCCCAAGGTAATAAGCTGGGTAATATTACTCAACGGTTCTGTTAGTGGACGAAAATCACTGCCTTTACCATCGCCACCGGCGATCAAGTACAAATCACCTAAATGAGAATTAAGTCCCTCTAGTGCGGCAACTGTCGCGCCGACATTGGTTGCTTTAGAGTCATTGATATACGACACACCTTGCTTAACGGCAATCAATTCGCAACGATGACTTAAGCCAACAAAGGATTTAGCCACTTCAATCATGGCTTCTTTACCCACACCACAAGCATCGGCCAATGCCATTGCGGCTAATAAGTTTGCATGGTTATGGCTACCAATTAAGGTCACATCAATTAAATTAATAATTTCACTGTCACCATGGAAAATCTTGCCATCACTTAATCCCCATGCATCACCTTCTGGCACGCCCAAACCAAAATTATTTTGATTCATTGGCTCTAGCGGATAAGTTAATTCGTCGTCACGGTTGTACATCACAAAGCGGCTTTGTGGGTATAAGCGTAATTTGGCTTCACGGTAAGTATTCAAGTCACTATAGCGATCCATATGGTCTTCGCTAACATTGAGACACGTTGCCGCAATACAATTTAATGAATGAGTGGTTTCAAGTTGAAAACTCGATAGCTCAAGTACGTAAAAGTCTGCATCTTGAGGTAATAAATCCAGCGCTGGTGTACCAATGTTACCGCCAATCGCCACCGACTTTCCGGCAGCTAACAACATTTCGTACACTAATGTCGTTACCGTAGATTTACCGTTTGATCCAGTGATACCTACAACGCAAGGTTTCTTGTCTGCGATTTCTCGAGCAAATAACTCAACATCACCAATCACTTCAATTCCCATGTCCAACGCAGCGCGTACTTCAGGCGTATCGATTGGAACACCAGGACTGATGATAATTTGGTTGGCTTGAACTAAATAACGGCAATCAAACCCACCGGCCAATAATTCAATATCGGCAAACTCTTGTGCCAGCGTATCTGCACCAGGCGGATGACGACGGCTGTCCATCACTAAAGGCTTAATGCCTTTAGTTGCTAAAAAACGCACGACCGAGAGCCCTGTTGCCCCTAAGCCTAAAACAATGTGCGTATATTGAGTTTGCATAATACTGACCTTGATTAATTACTTAGCGTAATTTTAGAGTCGCTAGACCCAGTAACACTAAAAACAACGAGATAATCCAAAAGCGCACAATAACGCGCGGCTCTGGCCACCCTTTTAACTCATAGTGATGATGAATAGGCGCCATACGGAAAATTCGCTGACCACGTAACTTATACGAGCCCACCTGCAAGATCACCGATACCGTTTCCATAACAAACACGCCGCCCATGATCACCAATAAAATTTCTTGGCGAACCAAGATAGCAATCACACCTAAAGCGGCACCCAACGCTAATGAGCCTACATCGCCCATAAACACTTGTGCTGGATAGGTGTTAAACCATAAAAAACCTAAACCTGCACCGACCATAGCCGTACACACAATCACTAATTCACCGGCTAACGGTAAATGAGGCAGGTGCAAATAACTGGCAAATTGAGCATGACCAGATAAGTAAGCGATGAGTGCAAACGCAGCCGCAACCATTACGGTTGGCATAATCGCTAAGCCATCTAAGCCGTCGGTTAAGTTCACTGCATTACTGGCACCTACAATGGTGAAGTAAGCTAATAAAATAAACATAAAGCCCAGTTGCGGCATGATATCTTTAAAAAACGGCACAACTAACTGTGTTTCGCCAACCATGGTTGATGAGCTATACAAATACACCGCAACAACTAAAGCGGCAATTGACTGCAACGCATATTTCCAGCGTGCAATTAGGCCTTTAGAATCTTTCTTTACCACTTTACGATAATCATCAATAAAACCAATGACACCAAAACTGGCGAGTACAAATAAAGTGACAAGCACATAACGATTAGATAAGTCGCCCCAAAGCAGAACACTAATAAAAATGCCCGCAAGGATAAGAATACCGCCCATTGTCGGTGTTCCACGCTTACTGAAATGCGATTCTGGACCGTCATCACGAACGACTTGACCAATTTGCAGCGTTTGCAGGTGCTTAATTAAAATCGGCCCCCACCACAAACTAAACACCAATGCAGTTAACAAGCCTAAAATAGCCCGGAACGTTACATATGAAAAAACGTTAAACCCGCTATAAAATTGGGTTAAATACTCGGCTAGATAAACCAGCATCTACACTAACTCCCCACGCCCATAGGCATCTAATAAACTGTCCACAACTCGCTCCATAGCGGCGCTGCGGGAACCTTTAACTAAAACTGTAATATTACCTGTGGTACTTACTAACTGTTTTTGCAATGCCACTATTAATGGCTCTTGAGCACAAAAGTGTTCGCTGCCAAATGCTTCACTGGTATTTGCCGACAATTGGCCGCAACAAAATAGCGACTCTATGGCTGCATTTTTAACCTGCAATCCAATGCTGGCGTGCAAAGGGGCAGCATTGTCGCCTAATTCGCCTAAATCTCCCAGCACTAAACAACGATATCCATCACGTTGTTGCAACCAATTAATCGCCGCACTGACTGACGTTGGATTAGCGTTATAACTATCATCAATTAATAACACTCGGCCAAGATCATGGGGCTGCATACGACCCTTTACAGGTTTGAGCAATGCAAAGCCTTGTGCGATGTCGTAAAGCGATATGTCCAAGGCAATACACATAGATGCCGCAGCCAGAGCATTGCTCACTTGATGCAGACCCGCTAATGGCAATTGCACCACTTCTTGCTGTCCATCAAAAGTTAATGTAAACCGATAACAACCATTGGCATCTGCCACTATGTCTGTTGCGGTCACATCTGCATCGACATTCATTTCACGGCTAAAACGCAGATGTTTGCGCCCCTGCGACTGTTGCAGCATAAAGTCTGCAAACTTATCGTCAGCATTAATAATTGCGGTGCCATCTGGTGTCAGATGATTAAAAATTTCAGATTTAGCCTGAGCAACACCTTCCAGTGAACCAAATCCTTCAAGATGAGCATTGCCAACATTATTAACTAACGCGACTTGAGGCTGCACTAATGATGAGGTGTAATCGATCTCTCCACGATGGTTTGCGCCAAGTTCAAACACCCCATATTCATCACCTTCACTTAACCGTAGCAAAGTTAACGGCACACCAATTTCGTTGTTAAAATTGCCTGCGGTAAATAACACTTGATGATGTTGAGATAAAATAGTGGCCAGCATTTCTTTAACGCTGGTTTTGCCGTTTGACCCGGTTAACGCGACACAAATAGGCGCAACAGTTTGGCGCACAAACGCGCCCATCTTGCCCATGGTTTTTTGGGTATTGGCCACTACAATTTGCGCAATATCGGCGGCAAAAGGATGGTCGACTAATAGATGATCGACCAACAGTGCTACGGCACCATTTTTAATCGCAGTATCGACAAAATCATGGCCATCAAAACGCTCGCCTTTTAACGCAATAAATAAACATTGAGCCGGAATGTTACGACTGTCAGTACTAACACTAGCAATTACGCCATCTTGGCCATGTAAGGTGCCATTAAGATGCTGAGCTAATACCGACATAGTGACGCTAATCATGATGCCTCCTGAGACAACTTAAATGCCAAAGCGCGTTCATCATAATCAATACGTTCACCTGCCACTTCTTGATAGGTTTCATGACCTTTACCAGCAAGCAGTACAATATCGTTAACTTGTGCTAATGAAACAACATGGGTAATGGCTTCAATCCGGTCTACCTGGGTAAGCACCTTTTGAGGTTGACTAATACCCTGTAAAATATCGTTGATAATTGTTTGTGGATCTTCACTACGCGCATTGTCACTTGTGATCATCACTTTATCTGCATATCGCTCAGCGGCTTGTGCCATCAAAGGACGTTTACCTTTGTCACGATCGCCACCGCAGCCAAATACGCACCATAGCGTTCCTTTGCAGTGCAACCTTAATGCTTTTAATGCTTGCTCAATTGCATCTGGAGTATGGGCATAATCAACAACCAAAGTAGCGTTGTTAACAGATGAAAAACGCTCCATACGACCCGCAACAGGAATCAACAATGGCAGCACAGCCAAAATAGATGCCATTGGCTTGCCCTGTAAATACAAAACAGCTATTGCTGCCACTAGGTTAGACAAGTTAAATGCACCTAATAGCGGCGAGTTAAGCTGCACACTTACTGACTTTTCACTATCAATTTCAACAAAATGCAATGTCGCGGTGACACCTGCATCATGATATTCAATGGCATCACAGTAAAAGTCGGCAGCAGAATTCCCTTTAATGCTGAAAGATTTATTCTTGTCGTTCGCCAATTCGGTCAACCATTTCGCACCCACAGCATCATCAATGTTAATCACACCATGCTTTATGCTAGGAAATTTAAATAAGCGTTTTTTAGCTGCGGCGTAGGAATCCATATCACCATGATAATCTAGATGATCGCGGCTTAAATTTGTAAACACAGCAATCTCAAATGGTGCAGCTTCAACACGCCCTTGTACTAAACCATGGCTAGACACTTCCATAGCACACAGTTCAGCACCTTGTGCAGCAAACTCACTAAGTTGGCGCATGACCGTTATCGCATCAGCAGTCGTATTGCCGCTATCTACAAGTTGGCCCCACAAACCATTTCCTAATGTGCCCATTACAGCAGCTTGATGTCCGAGTAAATAGACAATTTGAGCAATAATTTGGCTTACAGATGTTTTGCCATTGGTACCGGTGATTCCAATTAAAGATAACGATTGGCTATTGGATAAGTAAAACTGTGCGGCTACGGCCGATAATTGGCGGCCTAGTTGGCAAAAAAACACTAATGGCACAGTATATTGAAGACGATCGACTATGGCATGTTCATCTGGATTATCAGTATGGATCAGTATCGCCGTTGCTCCAGCATCAATCGCTTGAGGAATAAATGCTCGACCATCGACTTTATGACCTGGTAATGCCACAAATAAACCGCCACGTTCAACGTCACGGCTGTCTAGCGTTAATCCATTAACGGATTCGCGACCAGAGTAATGGAACCACGGCGCTAATAAATCATTTAATAACATTATTTTGCGCTCCTCGCGCAGTGGCCAAATTAACAGCCTCCTGCTCTGAAATTGGTTCTACATTAAGCATTTGCAAGGCACCAGACATAATTTTGGCAAAAGCAGGGCCGGAAACATCACCACCGTAATATTTGTCGCCTTTGGGTTCGTTAATCACAACTGAAATAGCCAAGCGAGGATTATGAACGGGAGCTACCCCAGCAAATAAAGCAACGTAATCATCGCCATAACCACCGGCAATGGCTTTACGACTTGTACCTGACTTACCAGCAACGGGGTAGCCATCAATGTGTGCTTTGGTTCCTGTGCCTCCCGTTTCAGTTACCCCAACGAGCATTTCCATTACGTCATAGGCAACTTTATTTGAAATGACTTGCTCGCCTTTAGGTGGCTGTCTCAGTTTTAAAATTGACACAGGATAGAGTATTCCACCACTGCCTAACGTGGCGTACATACGTGCTATTTGTAACGGTGTCGCCGTAAGGCCATAACCAAAAGACAAGGTGGCACGTTCAAAGTCAGACCAACGATTACGGTCATGGATCAAACCCGCACTTTCACCGGTTAAATTAATTCCCGTATAATTGCCTAATCCCATGGATTGGTATGTACCGAGTAATTGTTCAACGGGCATAGACAAGGACAACTTACTAATTCCCACGTTACTCGATTTAACCAAAATTTTGGCTAACGTCATATCACCATAGTTACTCGAATCGCGAACTTGACGCCCACCAATCCGCATCCACCCTGGTGATGTCGATATTAATTCATTCACTTTCACTGTGCCGGCATCAAGGGCTGCAGCAACAACAAAAGGCTTAATCGTAGACCCTGGTTCGAATGTGTCAGTTAAGGCGCGGTTGCGCATACGATGTGGCTGTAAATTATCTCGGGCATTGGGATTGTATGAAGGAGTATTCACCATTGCTAATACTTCGCCCGTAGTCACATCGATAACCACCACAGACCCAGACGTCGCTTGGTATACTTCTGTCGCACGTTTCAATTCACGATATGCCAACTGCTGAATACGTTGATCAATACTAAGCACTAAATCGTTAGAACTTTCGCCTTCTTGCACGATATCCAAACGTTCAACCACACTGCCATCGCGAGCTTTACGTACTTTTTGCTTTGAGGGCGTTCCTGTTAACCAGGTATTATAAGTATTTTCAATGCCTTCAATGCCCACATCATCGATATTAGTGATACCAATTAACTGTGCAGCCGTTTCACCAGCTGGATAGTAACGACGGGATTCTGATTTAAGGTAAATACCACCAATTTTAAGCTGCTCAATATAGTCAGCAACAGCAGAGGTCACTTGACGTTTAAGATATACAAAGCGTTTTTTAGGATTGTTTTTGACTTTTCTGACCAATTCGTCGACAGGTTCTTGCAGAACATCTGCAAGGGCTTGCCAACGTCGCATGTCTTTAAATGCATCTTGATCATGGGCATGTTTAGGATCAGCCCACACAGCACGCACAGGTACACTAACCGCGAGCATATCGCCATTACGATCGGTGATTAAGCCTCGCTGAACTTGATTACTAGTTGTGCGCAGTGTGCGCATATCACTTTCGTGACGCAGTTTATCGGGCTCAATAATTTGAATATAGGCCGCACGCGCAACTAGACTGCAAAATAACAACAAAACGAACCCCACCACAACGTATAAACGCCATGGAATAAGTTCGTGACCTAATTTTTGCTTTGCTTGTCTAGCCATATTCCCTATGCTCACTGGACTCGAATGATAACTTCCTCCTTAGGAAGCGGCCGAGACATATTTAATTCTTTGGTTGCCATCCGAGTCACACGACTGTGCTCTGATTGCGATTGTTCTTCTAATAATAAGTTTCGCCACTCAATATCTAAGCGATCTTGCTCTTGCAGAAGTTGATCCCATTGAGTAATCAACTTACGTGTTACATGGCTGGTATAAACGACGGCGACACCATTCAAAACAACCAGTACACTCAGCAGCAATACCCACTTATGGTGCCAAATGTCATGTAACACAATCCGAGGCAAATTTAATGGTGATTGGCTCACATTACCCTCAGTGGTTAATAATCCAGACGCTCGGCAACTCGTAATACTGAGCTACGCGCACGTGGATTAAGCTCTAATTCAGCATCAGAAGGCTTTAATGCCTTACTAACCGCCTTTAATTTACGCGATTTATTAAGCTCTGCTTCCATGATAGGCAATCCATGTGGCACGCTTTCACCTTGACTATGGCGGCGAATAAAACGCTTAACCATACGATCTTCCAACGAATGAAAACTGATCACCGATAAACGCCCTTGTGGTGCTAACACTGCTAGTGCGCCTTCAAGTGCTTGATCGATTTGTTCTAATTCACTGTTAATATAAATACGAATAGCCTGAAAAACCCGTGTTGCAGGGTGCTTATTGCGCTCTTTGTTTTTAGTAATACGCGCGATTAAATCAGCTAAATCTTTAGTGCGTAAAAAAGGTGTTTTTTCACGGTCTGCAGCAATGCAACGGGCAATGTGGCGCGAATTTTTTTCTTCGCCGTAGGTTTTAAATACCCATGCCATATCTTCAATTTCTGCACGTGCTATCCACTGCGCCGCTGTTTGACCTTGGCTATTGTCCATGCGCATATCGAGCGGGCCATCACGTAAAAAACTAAAGCCACGTTCAGCATCGTCTAATTGTGGTGACGACACGCCAAGATCAAGTAATACGCCATTGATCTTGCCGGTTAACCCTAGTTCCTCGACATACTCAGCTAATTGACCAAAGCCACCGTGTACGATTTGAAAACGTGGATCATCTGCAAACTGTTTTGCCGCTTCAATAGCTTGTGGATCACGATCAATTGCAATTAAACGACCATTTTCGCCTAAATGACTTAATACATGACGCGAATGCCCACCTCGGCCAAAAGTGCCATCAACGTAGATGCCATCACTTTGGATATTGAGACCATCAACGGTCTCATTCAATAATACTGATAAATGGGCAAACTCTTGGCTCATTGGGTTCTTCTAACCTTTTTGGTCATTACAGTGAAAAGTGTGCCAAGCGTTCATTGCTGGCTAAATCTTGGCTTTGAATGAGCGCATTGCCATCATCCATTTGTTGCTGCCAAGCACTCTCTTCCCATAATTCAAATTTATTCAGTAAGCCCACCAGCATGGTTTTCTTTTCTAAACTGGCGAAACTTCGTAATGCCGGCGGAATAACAATACGTCCGTGGCTGTCTAGTTCACAATCTTGTGCGTGACCTAGTAATTTTCGTTTAAAGGAACGCTCAAGTGGATCGGTATCAGAAAGCAATCTTAGCTTTGCTTCAATCTGCTCCCATTCATGTAACGGATAAATCAACAAACAAGCAGCGTCAATATCAACGGTCATAATCACAGTACCGGCATGTTCCACACGTAACGCATCACGGTATCTCGCTGGAATAGCGATCCGCCCTTTAGCATCCATGTTGATTGCACTGGCACCACGAAACACGTTATTTAGTCCTTAATGTTGTCATTTGATCCACAATGATCCACTTCTTCCCACAAATGCTAAGTTTAGGGACTCTATGCAAGTGTTGTCAAGCAATGGACAGATATATTAAATCCAGACCCCAAGCGGGTTAGCAGCAAATTAATATCAAGCGGGATGAATGACGGAGCTGTTGGAGGAAAACAGCTAAAAATCAGGGTAAATGAGTTAAACCAGAGACATAACGGTCACTTTATCGGCTAAAATAGACTCGCGATCTTTTTAATTAATGTTCTTTAATCGTTCGAATACTCCATCTTTACCGCGCAATATTGCTCAACAGCTCAATTTTAAGCACATTAAAAATCAACAAATAGTCGACTGAGTCGATTTTCTACGTTTAAAAACGCTCTTTATTTTATGTTTATGTCTGCCGAGCATCTTCAATATCAGCATTATTGAGGCAAAAACACCTCTCTATTCACCTTGCTGTATCGTATTGCTCAGGTAAATTGCTTAAGTAAATACACGCTAAAACAACTTTTGCTCATTAGATTACTGCTAAACATCAATTGCTATATATCAACGGTTATATATCAACGGTTAAATATCGACTACTAAGCATCAATATCTAAGGATCGACTACCAAAAATCGATTACTAAACATCACAGTGTATATCGTTAGCCTTCGATGTTGAGGGCAAGCATTTTATCAATTCATCTTGCAATCACAGTTAATTATTCTTAATGCCTCAAGGGCATACGGTGATGATGACTTAATCATAAACGGTATAAAGAGGTGCTATCACGCAAGAGGACTACACGACAGCGGTGTCGCTGTTTCAAGTGTTGTCCTGCTACCTGCTTAGCATTAATAGATAATCTATTGGCGTATATATGTGTTGTTGGAGGTCTTATATGGGTATACATCGCGACGTTACCATTATCCAATTGCCCTTGGGACATGGTTGAATAACCGATAGAAATAATGAAATGAGCATAGTTAATAATATCCATGCCAATTAGGAGCTGGTGTGACTTTATCAATCAAGAGTATGAAAGTGACCGCTAAACTATCTATCACTTAAAAAAGATTAAAATTTAATCAAACTGAGCCGATAAACAGTTATGATGAATAAACATTCAGCTTCATTTCACCACCACAGGAGAGCAACATGAGTATCGACAGCATTTATGCCATGCTAGCTAGACCTGTACAGGCTGTGAGTGAGCGTAAGAGAATTGTTGAACAAGTCAAACAGGTTAGTGCTATAAGTGCAGACAGTCACGAGGCGCCTCAGTCACAATTACCTCCCGGCATTACCCATAAAATGCCAATTCAACGGCAGGAAGCTCCGCGCCAAGAAAGACGAGCCAAACCAAGAACCGTTGATGAAAAAAAAACTCTCGGTAGCAGAACGAGGCGAATGAAAACGGATAAGCGATTCTCCACTCGTGGAGAAACCGCCAGTCAGCTTATTGATATTGAGGTGTAATACTGACTTGGTTTACCCAACGTCTCCATTAGGGCTTACTTGAGAAACGGCTTTCTGCCAGCCCTTGTACAGCGTCGCACGTGTCGTTATATCCATTGTTGAAGTAAACTCCCGTTCGGTAGACAGCATGGTTTTTAATTCATCCGTCGATTTCCATACGCCAACGGCCAAGCCAGCTAGAAATGCTGCTCCCATTGCTGTGGTTTCTGTTACTTGCGGACGAATAACCGTGACCCCAGTAATATCGGCTTGAAATTGCATTAAAAAGTCATTTGCTACCGCACCACCATCCACTCGAATTTGTGTTAACGGTACATTAGAATCTTTGCTCATAGCATCAAGCACATCACGAGACTGGTAAGCTATTGCTTCTAATGCCGCGCGAATAATATGATTCCGATTAGCTCCACGGGTTAAGCCAATAATGGCACCTCGAGCATCAGCATCCCAGTAAGGCGCACCTAAACCAACAAATGCAGGCACTAAGTAAACACCATTGGTGTCGTCCACTTTATCGGCAAAATATTGGGTGTCACAAGCATCGGTAATAAGACCTAACTCATCACGCAACCATTGAATAACCGCGCCGCCCATAAATACCGAGCCTTCAAGGGCATAATTCACCTTTGTGTCAGCACCAATAGCAATGGTTGTTAATAACCCATGGGTTGACTCTACCGCTTTATCACCCGTGTTCATTAATAAAAAACACCCGGTACCATAAGTATTTTTTGCCATCCCGGGCTCAATACACAACTGGCCAAACAACGCCGATTGTTGATCGCCAGCCATACCCGCTACTGGAATGTGATTACCAGCCAGTTCGGTATAACCGTATATTGCGCAAGACGGTTTCACTTCAGGTAACATTGCCCGCGGTATATTGAACAGATCAAGCAACTCTTCATCCCACTCTTGGGTGTGAATATTAAATAACATTGTCCGAGATGCGTTGGTTGGTTCGGTCACATGGACTTCACCTTGCGTGAGTTTCCACACTAACCAGGTATCAACTGTGCCAAACAATAAATCCCCAGCTTCGGCTTGTTCACGAGCCCCTTCCACATTGTCTAAAATCCATTTGATTTTTGACGCAGAAAAATACGGATCTAATACTAATCCGGTTTTTTGGCGTACTAAGTCTTCAACACCTTGAGCTTTTAGATCCAAACAAATAGCTTGGCTGCGACGACATTGCCAAACAATCGCATTACATACTGGCTTACCTGTATGCTTGTTCCAGACTATCGTGGTCTCGCGCTGATTTGTTATGCCAATTGCGGCGACATCATGACGGCTGATCCCAGCACGTGTCAGCACTTCCACAAGCGCTGAACTTTGCGAAGACCATATCTCCATCGGATCATGCTCAACCCAACCCGCTTGTGGATAATGTTGAGTAAATTCACGTTGCGCCACAGCGACAATATTCACTTGATGATCAAACACAATGGCACGAGAACTTGTAGTGCCTTGGTCTAACGCGACAATGTATTTTTTAACCACCATCTGATTTCCTATATCATTTTGACATGATTATTTTTATATGATTTATCTGTTTAACAAACCAATATAACAACGAAATTTAAAACACATACAAGTAATTGTCTTTTGTTTATCGAAAAATCGTTGTTTTATAATAGGCCAATTAATAAAAAGGCCTCGCAACTGCGAGGCCTTCAATATCTATACCAGCAGAGCTGATTACATCTTATAACTTAACTGTACGCCTGTTAACCATACGTCACCCGTTGCTTCACCAGTGAAGCTAACCGACGCAATATTTTGCAGGCTCTGAGTCTCTGTAATGGGTGCATCACCATGAGTGCGAATGTAAGTCACACCAACATCAACATTCAGATTTTTAGAGACTTGATAACCGGTACCCACACTGAACCATAAACGATCAGAATCTGGAATGGTGGTGGTGCGGTGTTGGTCATCAACCGCGGTTTTATCTAGCGCCATACCAGCACGTAATGTCCACTGGTCATTAAGTGTATAGGTGGTACCAAGCGCATAACGCCAGTTATTTTTAAAGTTCTCTTCTTTTACCACGTCTGACTCTAGGCCACCGATAGGCTTAACATCACCAGGGAAGTACGCCACTAGTTGTTCAAACACACTCCATTCTGTCCAATTAACACTTGCATGCATTGCCCAGTTTTCAGTTAACTGATGGTAAGAAGCCAGTTCCGCAAATGCAGGTAACTCAATAGGTAAGTAGCCCTCAATTTCAATATTTTGACCACCGTTATAAGCCACGCCAGACACATGACCGTCTAATTTAAGATCGACACTACTGTGATAAGCCAAACCGATGCGGTTTGCTGAGTTAATTTGCCAGCTCGCGCCCGCTTTCCAACCATAGCCAACATCATCACCTTCCATTGACTTTAGATTGGTACCACCTGAAGGTAAACGTGCATTAATGCTTGCAGGTAAGTTAGGATTAGCTTTAATCGCATCAATCCAACCTGGAGCGGTTGCACTAACTTCACCTTCACCGTACACAACACGTAAGCCTGCACCTACAGTGAATGAGTCATCAACACGGAAAGCAACATTGGGATTAAACTCGACAGTGGTAATTGAGGTTTTACTGCCAAAAATAGCCGCTGCATCCGCTACCGGAATATCAGTTGCTAAACCATAATTTGAATTAACCGCTAGACCCCAAGTCCATTGATCATTCAACTGGTTTGAATAATAAAAGTTTGGCACAAATGCATTGTCAGCAACATCGTATGCGTCAGCACCAATCACTAATGGCTCTGAGCCTAATAACGGTGAAGAAATACCGACATCACCAACCACATCAACATTTGGCATGACATAAATGCCACCCGCTGATACTTGGCGGCCTTCTAGATAAGCTAGCATGGCTGGATTACGCGCTTGAGTTGACGCATTGTCTGCAATAGCTGCTTCACCAGCAAATGCACGGCCCAAACCTGTCGCTGAATATTCTGCAAGTTGGAAACCTGCCGCGTTCACTTGAGTTGTTGCCCCAAATACAATGGCGCTAATCGCCAGTGTTAACACTGTTTTTTTCATTATGATTCTCGGTGTTTATATTCAAACTGCATAAATCGATTTTTATAGAGCAAAAACTCGATTTAAATGAAGCCGTCAGTGTACTGATCCAAAAAAGCTTTGCAACTGCGCAAAAGGACTGAACAAGAAGTGAGTGATTGAATTCTAAATTGTGATCATGATCAAACTTTTAGTTTTCTGCTATAAAAAAGAAACCAAAAGCGGTATAGCTGTAAACCGATTTAACCTAACGTGAGAAAAAGTTATTTTTTATTATTTAAAAACAAGACATTAAATAAATAAGCATGGCACAACAGTGAGCTTAAATGATTAACGACATTCATCTAAAACAGTACTGCCCAGTACTGATATACAAAATAGTTACATAAAAATTTTTACAATTAAAAACAAAAAAACCTCTTAATGACATCATCAAGAGGTTTTTAATTTATTGTTCACGCTAAATAAACGACACTTTCAAATATTTTGAGAGTGTCGTTTATGCGAACCAAGCTGGTATGTGTGTTTCATAATCGCTGATTTGCTGTTCAAATGACAACGTCAAACCAATAGCATCAAGACCATTCAATAACTTATGTCGAGCAGACTCCACTATTGTGAAATCAAACACGCTTCCTGAAGGTGACGTAACAGTGAGAGCTTGTAAATCGACTGTAATTTGCGCCCCCTCTTTTGCTGCCACTTCATCCATTAATTGTTGCACTTGTACCGATGTTAATTTAACGGGTAACAAACCGTTATTAATCGAATTACCGTAAAAAATATCGGCAAAGGTCGGCGCGATGATCACTCTAAAGCCAAAATCAGCTAGTGCCCATGGCGCATGCTCACGCGACGATCCACAACCAAAGTTTTCTTGGGCTAGTAAAATAGATGCGCCTTTATAACGTGGCTGATTAAGTACAAAATCAGGATTAGGTTTATCGCCTGCATCATCTAAGTAACGCCAGTCATGGAATAAGTGTACTCCAAAACCGTCACGGGTGACTTTAGACAAAAATTGCTTAGGAATAATCTGATCGGTATCGACATTAGCGCTATCAATAGCGACTGCTAAACCGGTATGGGCAGTAAATGCTTGCATGTTTATCTCCTATCTCGGTTTAGTAAGGTTTACGAATATCGACAAAGTGACCAGCTACAGCGGCGGCAGCAGCCATAGCAGGGCTGACCAAATGGGTTCGACTACCCCGACCTTGACGGCCTTCGAAGTTACGATTACTGGTTGATGCACAACGATCGCCAGCGTCTAAACGGTCATCATTCATCGCTAAACACATCGAGCAACCTGGTAAACGCCATTCAAATCCAGCTTCAATAAAGATTTTATCTAAACCTTCTGCCTCTGCCTGTAACTTCACTTGGCCAGAACCGGGTACTACAATCGCCACAACACCCTCTGCAACTTTACGGTTTTTAGCGTGCACAGCAGCGGATCGTAAATCTTCAATACGCGAGTTAGTACAAGAACCAATAAACACTTT
Source organism: Shewanella sp. SG44-2 (assembly GCF_014164215.1). Taxonomy (NCBI): domain Bacteria; kingdom Pseudomonadati; phylum Pseudomonadota; class Gammaproteobacteria; order Alteromonadales; family Shewanellaceae; genus Shewanella; species Shewanella sp. SG44-2. Next base: position 274,888 of record NZ_JACJEU010000002.1, on the reverse strand, counting down.
ATTAATGCTAATGTCAGTCATCTTAGTGCCCGGCGTCAGGCCGATATACTCTAATGCTTTAATCATACTGGTGCGATTGGTACTGTTGGTTTCAGTTTCTGGATTAGGTACTACACCATCAATCGCAACGACTTGACCAGGGTTAGTACCCCAGGTTAGCTGCGGTGCAATATCGTTGGCATCTAATACCACTTCGACATCAAACACTGCATCTGCGTCAGATTTAAGCTCAGACCATGCTGCAACAGCTTGTTCCCACATTGCATCTTTAGGCGCAAATTCACGACCTTTAAGATAGTTAAATGTGGTTTCATCAGGCGCAACCATGCCAGCTTTAGCGCCCATTTCAATGGCCATATTACATAAGGTCATACGGCCTTCCATGGTTAATGCTTCAATGGCTTCACCACAAAACTCAACCACGTATCCTGTACCACCATCCATGCCTAGCTTACCGATAATCGCTAACACAATATCTTTAGCCGTCACGCCATCGGTTACTTTGCCACGCACTTCAACTTTCATATTCTTGGCTTTTAACTGACGTAGTGTCTGGGTTGCCAATACATGCTCAACTTCAGATGTGCCAATACCAAATGCTAACGCACCAAACGCACCATGGGTCGCGGTATGAGAATCACCACACACAATCACAGTACCGGGTAAGGTAATACCCAGTTCAGGCCCCATTACGTGAACAATACCTTGATTAGGATGGTGAATATCGTATAAGCGCACGCCAAATTCTTTACAATTCTGTGCCAGTGTTTCAACTTGAGTACGTGCCATTGGGCTTAACGCATCTAAACTGGCGCTGCGCGTTGAGGTATTGTGATCCATGGTAGCAAAGGTTTTTTGCGGTGCGCGTAGCTTACGACCTGCCACTTTTAAACCACTAAATGCCTGCGGCGAGGTAACTTCATGGACTAAATGGCGATCAACATACACAACTGGCGCTTCGCCTTCTGGGCTGGCAACAATGTGTGAGTCCCACACTTTCTCGTATAAGGTTTTACCTGTCACTTGGGCCATTACACACCTTCCTTTATTGCCTGAGCGATAAAATCACCCATTTGCGCAGTAGACTTAGCTTCGCTGCGTTTGTCTGCAGCCAATAATTCACCGGTTAGATAACCACTTGCCAATGCTTTTGTCACTGCACGTTCAATAGCACTTGCCGCCTCTTCTTGCTTTAGGCTGTGGCGTAACATTAATGCAGCAGATAAAATTTGTGCCACCGGATTAGCGATACCTTGGCCAGCAATATCTGGTGCACTGCCACCGGCGGGTTCAAATAAACCAAAACCGGTGCTGTTCATACTTGCCGACGATAATAACCCCATAGAGCCGGTTAACATGGCAATTTCGTCTGATAAAATATCACCGAATAAGTTTGAACATAACATTACATCAAACTCATCAGGGCGGCGTAGTAACTGCATAGTCGCGTTATCAATATAGATGTGTTCTAAAGTGACATCCGGAAAGTCTTTTGCGACTTCTTCAACCACTTGGCGCCATAATACTGAACAGGCTAATACGTTGGCCTTGTCTACTGAGGTAACCTTATTTTTACGTCCACGCGCCGCTTCAAAAGCGAGACGAGCAATACGGCTAATCTCACGGCGACTATAGCGCATGGTATCAAAGGCTTCTTCATCGTCGCCTTCACCTTGACGTCCTTTCGGCTTACCAAAGTAAATACCACCTGTTAATTCACGCACACATAACACGTCAAAACCACGGGCTGATATATCACTACGAAGCGGTGACATGTGTTCTAAGCCGTCATGTAATTTGGCTGGGCGTAAATTACAAAATAGCTCAAAGTGTCCACGCAATGGCAATAATGCGCCGCGTTCAGGTTGATCGTTTGGTGGTAAATTTTCCCACTTAGGGCCACCCACACTACCAAATAAAATCGCATCAGCTGCTTCGCAGCCTTTTAAGGTCGCGTCAGGTAAAGGACAACCATGGTTATCAATGGCAATACCGCCGACATCAAATTCGGTGTATTGAATATCCAGTCCAAAACGTGTTTCTACAGCATTAAGCACTTTACGCGCTTCAGCCATCACTTCAGGACCAATACCATCACCCGACAAAACTGCTATTTGATAACTCATACGCCACCTAACTCCCTTTCTTTATGGATCTGTTGTTTAAAGTCAGCCACTTTATCTGCGCGGTACACTAAGTTCATCACATGCACTAACGCTTGAGCTGATGCTTCAACGACGTCTGTTGCTAAGCCTACGCCGTGGAACATTTGTTCATTATATTTTGCGGTAATATCAACTTGTCCAAGCGCATTTTGACCTTCGCCTTTTGCACTCAACTTGTAATTAGTAATATTGATTTTGCGATCTGTTGCTCGAGCAATGGCATTATATGCCGCATCCACAGGACCATTTCCTGTGGCAGCCTCAGTAATATCTTTACCATCTACAGCAATACGTACCGTGGCAGTCGCTACACCTTCAGTCGAATCTGAATGCACCATCATGTGCTGAAGCTGGTACTTATCGTCGTCTTGCGCTTGCGACTCCATAAATACCAATGCTTCTAAATCGTAATCGAACACTTGGCCTTTCTTATCCGCTAGGGTTAAAAACTGCTCGTAAAGGCTGTCCATGTCATAGTCAGTTGGTTTGTAGCCCATTTCTTCCATGCGGTGTTTAATCACATGGCGACCAGAGCGTGAAGTCATGTTCAAGTTATTACGGTTTAAGCCAATACTTTCCGGTGTCATAATCTCGTAAGTATTTTTTGCTTTAAGCATACCGTCTTGGTGAATGCCTGACGAATGAGAAAATGCATTGGTACCCACAATCGCCTTATTAGCTTGGATCGGCATGTTACATAACTGGCTGACTAGCGATGAGGTGCGGTGGATTTCTTTGGCGTTAATTCCACAATCCAAATCAAGCAAACCTTTACGGGTAGCAAGGATCATGGCGATTTCTTCTAACGAGCAGTTACCGGCACGTTCACCAATACCATTAATAGTACATTCAACTTGGCGAGCGCCCATTTCAACTGCTGCGATGGAATTAGCGACCGACAAACCTAAATCGTCATGACAATGAACCGAGATCACTGCTTGATCGATATTCGGAACTCGATTAAATAAGGTTTGAATAATCCCACCAAACTCACTTGGTACTGTATAACCAACGGTATCAGGAATATTAATGGTACGAGCACCAGCTTTAATGGCCTCTTCAACCATACGACACAAATTGTCTATTGGTGTACGACCAGCATCTTCACATGAAAACTCAACATCGTCCGTAAATCGTCTGGCGTATTTAACCGCATTAACGGCCATTTCTAATACATCATCAAAAGAGCGCTTTAATTTACTTTCAACGTGAATGGTCGAGGTAGAAATAAAGGTATGAATTCGAAACTGATCGGCTACCGACAAAGCTTGGGCTGCAGCATCAATGTCTTTTTCAAGTGCACGAGATAGCGCACACACACGGCTGTTTTTAATCGTTTTAGCAATCGTCTGCACCGATTTAAAATCGCCCGGAGAAGAAACAGGAAACCCAACTTCCATGACATCCACGCCTAAACGCTCAAGTGCTAGGGCAATTTGTAGCTTTTCTTTAACGGTTAAACTGGCTGCTAATGCTTGCTCACCATCACGTAAGGTAGTATCAAAAATTATGACTCTATTGGACATCGAATTTCTCCATCGATCATCATGTTTATTTGAATTAGCTGCGAGGTACACAGCTGGTTCATTTCAAAAGGGCTAAAAAAAACCCCGCGACTATTAGCGCGGGGTTTGTGTATGCTTAATGAATTATTTTGCATGTAACACAAAGGACTCCGCGCAGGATATGCGTGAGAGGAGAAGGAGTCCGAGTAAAACTGATTGTGTGTTCATGATGTTAATATTCACTTTTAATAACTAATTATGCTAAATGTTCGACATACAAAGTATGTCTGTACCTAATATGTAACGCGACCAGCCTTCTGTGTCAACCCTAATTTGGTCAACGTGAAAAAGATGATAGCGTACTAGTGCTTCATTACAGTTAACCAATGACAAACTCAACCAATATTGATTAATTTTCAATTAATGAACTTACCTCTCAAAGTGCAAATAAACATCAACCTAAGTTGCTGCATCGATTATATTTTTATGTATACGGATATAAATAATCGTATACTGCTATTACCCCATGTTAAGTAGATATATGACGATGATGTTGTCGAAAAAGAGTATTGAATATAACTTTAGTCGCATTTTTGCTTTAATCTTTGGCCTCACGCTATATTTAGTGACCACGGCGGCTTTCGCTCAACCATCGCAACGCTTATTACTCTCGGACGATATCATTACCGAAACTCAACAGCTGAGTATTCGAGAACAGCTCGATGTGATCAGTCATATTAATAGCCAACGGTCTGCAGACGCCAAAATACTCATTGACGAACTTGAGCAACTACACGCTAAACAACCACTAACCAATATAAATGTTCTGCGCTTAACACTGTTACATTGTTTTAACTTATTAGAGTTTAATGAGTTTAACCAAGCTATTGTCTTGGCAAAGCAAGGTGAGAGTATTGCCAGACAGTTTAAATATGACACAGCTCGCCCCTACTTTATACAATGCCAAGCAGCTGCACATCAGAGCCTTGGCAATATACTGCAAGAGCAGCTTCTCACAGAGGATGCACTACGTTTAGCCAAGCGTTATTCTGAAAAACAAGCTATTGTAAATAGTCTTTTTCTAAGCAGTAGTCAAAACACCAGCCTAGAAAACTATAACCAATCGATTGAGGATTTACGTTTAGCATTAGATATTTTTAGTGATGCTCAGGCACAATTTCAGGATTGGTATTTGGTCCCTAAATCATACTTGCTATCTGAAATTGCAAATGTATTTTTTTCAATGGGGGATCTTAAAGAGGCATTACACTTTGCAGAATTAACATATGAAGATTCATCGACCTTTGGCAAGCTAGAATTTGCATTTGCAATTAATTTAGCTCGTATCAGTATTACATTGAATGATAGAGAAAAAGTACTTTACTACCTCGAAAAAGCTGAAACTGCAAAGAGCAAAAATACCTCAGAAAGAGATTTAACAACTAGTAATTCCTTATTGGCAAGTGTTTACTTGTATGTTGGCGATTATGATATTGCTGAACAACTCTCTTTATCAAGCATCGAACTATTCAAAAAATACCAAGAGCCAATCAATGTCATGCGCATCAAGCGTACATTAGCCAAAGTGTATTTTGCACAAAACAAAGACAACCAGGCATTGTCACTGCTGAATGAAATTATTGAGCAAGCTACTGAACTTGAACAATTTTCGGATTTAGAAGAGTTTAACCAGGTAATCAGCCAATACTACGCCGAACAAAATCAATTTGAATCGGCCTATCAATTTCAGGTGCAGCGTTTTGATGCTGCCAAACAAGCCACAGCTAAGTTAAACAATGCCCACTTTATGCAGTATAAGGCCAGAATAACAGCACAAAGTGAAGCCAGTACACCACCAGAGAAACCTGTCAGTAACATCAATCAAAACTTAACCATTACCGCCTTAATTATTTTGTTATTGTCCGTTGGATTGGTCCTATTTTTGGCCCGCAAACCACAACGCCTCAATAGTGTAAATGCTCAAGAAGAAGACCAGCAGCAACGTATCGATAATATGCTAGATAATGCCAAACAAGGACACTATCAACTAAGCATGCTACTGATTAATATCAATCATAATAATATTGCGGATATACCCTTTATCATTCCGCGGCTCAAAAACACACTTAGAGAGCAAGACCAATTGTTTCGGCATAATACCAATGAGCTCATTATTATCTTGCCACACGCATCGTCAGTGGGGGCGGCAAGAGTCATAACCCAAATAGAGCAAGTACTTGGCGAATGGAAACCCGAGATCAAAGTAAATATTGGTATGGCGAGTTTACAACAACTTGATACTTTTGAAGTACTCGTAAAAAAAGCGGTTCTGAATCAATTGAATAAAATAAAATCTCAAGAGAAAAGTAATTCTCCTGATGAAAACTAAACCATCAACCTTTGGTCAGATAATCAGAAATTTCATCTAAAAATTCGCCACCAAATCGGTCAAGCTTAATCTGCCCGACACCATTTACTGCGAGCATCTCGCCAGGGCTTGTGGGCAACATCGCACACATCTCAGCGAGCGTTGCATCGTTAAAGACTAAATAGGGTGGAATGTCATTTTTTTCCGCCAGTTCGCGACGCAGTAATTTTAACCGAGCAAACAACTTACGATCATACTGTTGCGGCGCACGCCCATTGGGTTTGCGCTTCACATCAATCAATTGAATCCGAGGTTCCGCTAACATTAGCGACAATTCTGCTTTAAGGATTGGTCTTGCGGCAGGGTTAAGCTTAATTGCAGAGCCGCGGGTAATATCCTGACTCATCAAACCTAAATGAATTAATTGGCGGATAACACTGAGCCAAAACTCAGTTGATTTATCTTTACCAATGCCCCATGTCGATAACTTATCATGGCCTCTATCTACGATGTTGGCCGCTTTTGAACCACGTAATACTTCAATTACATGGTGGATACCAAAACGTTGCTGTAAACGATAAATACAAGACAGTACTTTTTGAGCATCTTCAGTACCATCATATCGCTTAGGTGGATCAAGACAGATATCACAGTTACCACAAGGTTTTGAAGCCACTTCATCAAAGTAGTTTAACAACACTTGTCGACGACAAGTTTGCGCTTCAGCGAATGCTGCCATGGTATGCAATTTATGAAATTCGACTTGTTGTTGGGGCCCTGGTTCAGATTGCTCAATCAAATGCCTAACCCGGCCTATATCGGCAGGGTCAAACAACATATAAGCTTCAGCATCTAAACCGTCGCGGCCTGCACGGCCTGTTTCTTGGTAATAAGCTTCAATGCTTTTAGGAATATCGTAATGCACCACAAAGCGTACATTAGATTTGTTAATCCCCATTCCAAAGGCCACCGTAGCCACCACAATATCAACTTGATCTTTTAGAAATTTATCTTGAACGTTACCACGATCTTCCTGGCTCAAACCGGCATGATATGCTTGAGCATTAAATCCTTGTAAACGTAAACGCTCAGCCACCTCATCCACTCGTCGACGACTGCTGCAATACACAATACCACTGGTGCCATTTTGGATAGTTAAAAACTGACGCAATTGATTAGCCGCATTAAGCTTTTCAGCCACGGTATACCGAATATTTGGTCGGTCAAAACTGGACAATAAAGTATAAGGGGTCACCCCTAAGCGTTCGCAAATGCTTAAACGCGTGGCGTGGTCTGCAGTCGCAGTTAAGGCCATTAAAGGTAAGTAAGGGAAATATTCTTTTAACTGACCCAAAGCCGCATATTCAGGTCTAAAATCATGACCCCATTGACTAATACAATGCGCTTCATCAACGGCAAACATCGAAACATCGACTGATTGCAGGCGCTCAATAAAATCAGGACGCAGAAGTCTTTCAGGAGAGACATACAACAATTTAATCTCACCAGAATGTAATTTGCGTAACACCTCTGCACTTTGCTCACGCGGTAAAGATGAATTGAGATAAGCAGCTGACACACCACTTTGCAGTAAACTGTCGACTTGGTCTTTCATTAACGAAATTAATGGCGACACCACCACGGTCACACCAGGCAACACAATAGCAGGCAATTGATAGCACATACTTTTGCCGCCACCGGTAGGCATAATCACTAAGGTATCTTGGCCCTGTAAACTTTGCTCAATGACTTCTCGCTGCCCTTCACGAAAGGCGCGATAACCAAAAACTTGCTGCAGGCTCGCGGCAAGTACATCTTGCTCTGTCGTCAACACATCTGAGGACGCAATATTGGTCGAAATCGGAGTATCCATTAACACTACATCATCATTCAAAGGGCATTCATTTTAAAGCACTGAGCCACAGATGTCTTGAACCAAAACGCCTTTGCTATGTTTTCATCCAAGATAGAAGATTGAGTCGAAGCCACTTTAGGGTTAGATTAAATACTCTATGCCAGTAAGCCCGACCTATATACAACAAAGATAATAATAATAAAACGACAAGGATTGCTCATGACCACATCTATTCAAACCCAAGCTTTACAGCAAGTTGCTAATATTTTTGATCAGCATGTTCCATTCCATAATCTGCTCGGTTTAGACATCAAACACTACGACATCAATGGCGTTGAAGTGGTAATAAAAATGAAACCCGAGCTTATCGGCAATATTCATCAAAACATTCTTCATGGTGGTGTTACTGCGACATTACTTGATGTTGTCGGCGGACTCACGGTATTTGCTGGCCTAGTTGCCAGTAGAGAAGATTGGACCCTTGAAGAACTACAACAACGTTTAACCACCTTAGGCACTATCGATATGCGGGTCGACTTTTTACGTCCAGGCCGTGGTGAAATCTTCACAGGCACTGGCACCGTTATCCGCTCCGGTAATCGTGTATCCGTTTGCCGGATGGAGTTACATAATGAGCAAGGAGTTCATATCGCATTTGGTACTGGCACTTATATGGTGGGCTAAGTTCCATTAGCGCAATATAAAGCTGACACTGAAGCGATAAAAGAAATCGCTTAAGCACTTGTGTCATGCAGGGGGGCGACCTACAATCGCCCTCTCTTTTAGATCTTCCCACTGTTGACTCACTATGCCTGATTTAGAATACCGTAAAGGGGTGCTTCTCGCCATTTGCGCCTACACCATCTGGGGTGTTGCCCCGCTTTATTTCAAATTATTACATCATGTGCCTGCCACCGAAATATTAATGCACCGTGTCATTTGGTCATTTATATTCATGGTTATTTTGATGCAATTCATTGGTGGATTTAGTCGTTTACGTCTTATTTTAAAACAGCCTAAGCAACTACTAATATTACTGATCACTTCTGTATTAATTGCCGCTAACTGGTTACTTTTTATCTGGGCTGTTAACAACGATCACATGCTCGATGCTAGCCTAGGCTATTTTATCAATCCGCTGTTTAACGTGTTACTGGGAATGGTATTTCTGGGTGAGCGCTTGCGAAAATTACAATGGGTTGCGGTGGCGTTGGCCAGTATAGGAGTACTAGTGCAGTTGATCTCTTTTGGCTCTATTCCGCTAGTATCATTAGCGCTGGCCGCCAGCTTTGGTTTTTATGGTTTACTGCGCAAAAAAGTCAATATTGATGCAAAATCAGGTTTATTAGTCGAAACAGCAATCTTGTTACCTATCGCTCTGGGTTATCTATTCATCACCTTAGACAGTTCGACAACGAGCATGCTGACCAACACTCTCGACCTCAATTTACTGTTAGTCGCTGCCGGTATTGTCACAACAATCCCGTTACTGTGTTTTGCAGGTTCTGCGGTCAGAATTCCCTTTTCGATTTTAGGTTTTTTCCAATACATTGGCCCTAGCATCATGTTCATCTTAGCGGTAAAACTGTTTAATGAGCCGTTTGATATCGAAAAAGGCATTACCTTTGGATTTATTTGGGGCGCGTTAGTTATCTTTGTTGGCGACATGACATTGCAACGCCAACGACGTAACGCCTTAGCCAAAGCGTCAGCATAATAAACTCTACAATGGGAAGATGAAGTCACTTAAAGCACTGATGCTTCACCCACAAAAAAAGCCGGATGATTTTATACTCACCCGGCTTTTTTTATGTATTAACTGTCTTGTTATTGCTACAAATCTAACGCAAGAATTTTTGAGCGGCGCTGGTAGTTATACAGCTGTTTTTTCTTATTCGGCAGCTCTTCAACATCAACAATATTAAACCCATGTTCTAAAAACCAATGGATACTACGGGTCGTTAACGCAAATAGACGTGAATAACCCCGCACGCGAGCTTGGCCAATAATGTTATTAAGCAAAATGCTGCCACGATCTGCATCGCGATAATCCGGATGAACCACTAAACACGCAAACTCACCCGCATTGTCTTCTTCAAACGGATACAAAGCTGCACAACCAATCACTAAGTTGTCGCGCTCAACCAGCATAAACTGTTCAATTTCCATCTCCAGTTGTTCGCGTGAGCGACGCACCAAAATGCCTTGTTCTTCCAATGGGCGAATAAGGTTTAAAATACCGCCTATATCGCTAATGGTTGCTCTACGTAAACGTTCGGCGCTTTGGGTAACAATTTGGGTACCAATCCCTTCGCGTGAGAATAACTCTTGCAGCAATGCACCGTCTTCTAAATAACTGACTAAGTGACAACGAGGTACACCTCGTCGGCACGCTTCAATACTGGCTTTTAAGAAAGCAACAGTCCCAACTGAAGTATGGTCGTCAACAGCCATTGTCTTAAGCATTTCTTCGATGTCGTCCGGCATCAACTCGGCAATGACTTCACCATTTTTACCGATAAGGCCGTTAGTATCGCTAAAACCAATAATCTTATCGGCCTTTAGCTTTATCGCTACTTGGGTCGCAACTTCTTCAGCGGTCAGGTTAAAGCTTTCACCTGTAACAGAAGCGGCAATGGGCCCCATTAATACAATACCGTTATTATCTAATTGACGACGTAAGCCTTGCGCATCAATACGGCGCACCTTGCCACTTAAACAAAAATCGACACCGTCATCTACACCTAATGGTTGTGCAATAACAAAATTACCACTCACCAAGTTTATTTGCGCGTTTTGCATCGGCGTATTGCCTAAGCTCATCGACAACCTAGCAGTAATATCAAATTGAGTAGCACCGGCAACCTGCTTGATAATTTTCAGGGTTTCATCATCGGTAATACGAATACCATTGTGATATGCCGGTTCAATTCCAGCCGCTTTTAGACCAGCATCAATCTGTGGTCTTGCTCCATAAACTAACACCACCTCAATCCCAAGTGAGTGCAACAAAGCCACATCATTTAAAATACCGCGGAATTGTGGGTGCGCTAATGCTTCTCCACCCAACATAACGACAAAAGTTTTACCTCTATGAGCATTAACATAGGGCGCAGAATGACGAAATCCATCAACTAATTCAGTGGTTCTCACGGGCAAATTCACCTCGGTATAAGTTTGATGTTCATTAATGACGATGACAATAAATGCCACATAACAGTTTGCTGTATCAAAAAAGAATGGTATTGCATTTTAATTCACTTTTAAAGCATTTTATTTCACTTTGAGTAAAACACAGTGTCTCAATATTTTATGAAAAAAGCATTACAGCCAAAAAGTTAGCTTGTTTTAGCTGTTAATAATACTTTACGCATTTAATTATGATATTTGCATCACATCTGTTTAGCAAAATTTCAACATAATTGCGCTATAACAATGTGGGGACCTCAATAAAATATCATCACACTAGCGATGTACTTCATGACGTAAACAGCTACTGCATAACCTAAATTCAGCAATTCAATACACGTCATAACTCATCCGTTAATCGTTCGATTCAGTATAGACTATTTTCAAATAGGCATAAAAAAAGCCCCAATTAAGGGGCTTTTTTAAGAATCAAAAATCAATTACTTGATTTTAGCTTCTTTGTACATAACGTGCTGACGAATGACTGGATCAAATTTCTTGATTTCCATTTTTTCAGGCATGTTACGCTTGTTCTTTTCAGTAGTGTAGAAGTGACCAGTTTTAGCACTAGATACTAATTTGATCTTCTCACGATTACCTTTAGATTTAGCCATTTTCTATTATACCTTCTCGCCACGGGCACGAAGTTCTTTAACAATCACTTCAATACCTTTCTTGTCGATAATACGGATACCTTTAGTAGATACACGTAATTGCACGAAACGCTTTTCTTCTTCTAACCAAAAACGGTGGTTTTGTAGGTTAGGTAAAAAACGACGACGAGTCGAATTTTTTGCGTGCGAACGGTTGTTACCAACCATTGGCTTCTTGCCAGTTACTTGGCATACTCTTGACATGTCAATCTTCTCCAAAACAAATTTTTAACGCTCGAGCATTAATGTGCCTCGTATGGCCGTCGCCCGAGGCACAAAGAGGGCGCATTTTATACACGATTGACCATAGAAGATCAAGCAGTGTTTATACAATCCACCCACGCTCGGCAAAGGAGACTATCTCCTGATCACCTACAACCATATGATCTAACAAAGAAACATCGATGGTTGCCAATGCATTTTTTATTCGCTCAGTTATTCGCCGATCAGCCTGACTTGGCTCTGCAATGCCAGACGGGTGATTGTGACACACAATTACCGCTGCCGCTTTTTTCTCCAAAATAAGGCTTACAACCTCGCGAGGATAAACAGAAGCAGAATCGATAGTGCCACGAAATAATTCTACAAATTGAATGACTCTATGTTGGGTATCCAACAATAGTAAGGCGAACACTTCATAGGATCGGTCTGCCAATTGTCTCATTAAATAGTCCCGAGTTAAATCAGGATTTGTCAAAATTTGCCCTCTTTGTAGATTTTCATGGGCAATTCGCTTAGAAATTTCCGCTGCAGCCTGTAATTGAGCATATTTTACCGGCCCAACACCGGCTAATTTACATACTTGGCTTTTAGAGGCACTCAGTAAACTGCGCAAACCACCAAACTGATTAATCATGTTTCGGGCTAAATCCACTGCATTTTGCCCTGCCAAACCATTACGTAATATCACCGCGAGCAATTCTGCATCCGAAAGATGTCCTGCACCTTTGAGCAATAACTTTTCTCGCGGCCCTTCTCCTTGTGGCCAATCTTTAATTCCCATGAATGTCCCTTATATTCAATGTGGCGATGTCATTAAACGCATTAAGTCGACTCTTAATAATAAGAACAGCACCGAATCAGCAAGCACAGCACCAATGACAAATTGTTGTCTTTTTCAAAAATAGAGTTCGAATTGCTTATACCAATCTCATTAAATATCTGATCAGTTCAGAGTCTCTCAGGTTTTTTAATTCAAGGCGCATTGATGTAGAAATGGTTGTTCCCTTTTAAATCGATGCAACACAGAAGTGGAATACCTGAGAGACTCCTTTCTGGCGGGTTTCAAAGTACTTTATGCTTCGTTAGATGTTTTCAAAATAGAATCACTATTCGCTTCAATCATCTGCCTTGCCTACAGCACTTTGAACTCCCGCTGAAAGATCGCATATTTAATAGGATTGGTATTACACAGTATGGTCGATATTTTTGAGATTGGATCTGCGCAAATTGTCATAGGTTTGTGATATTGTTAGCCGCAATTAGGTTTGAGTCGGATAATGTGCATCATGCTGACAAATAAAAAAGTATTACTCGGAATTGGTGGCGGTATTGCCGCATATAAAAGTGCGGACTTAATCCGTCGATTAAAAGAGCGTGGCGCAGACGTGCGTGTCATCATGACTCAGAGCGCAATGGAGTTTATCACTCCATTAACCATACAAGCGCTTTCAGGCCATCCTGTAGCCTCTGATTTGCTCGATCCCGCAGCAGAGGCTGCTATGGGTCATATCGAACTTGCTCGTTGGGCTGATGTTGTATTGCTTGCACCTGCTACGGCAAATTTAATTGCACGTATTAATGCCGGCATGGCAGATGACTTATTAACAACAACCTGTTTAGCGACCAGTGCTCCCGTCATTGTCTGCCCTGCAATGAACCAACAAATGTACCAAAATATCGCTACCCAAGAAAACATGGCTAATTTAGCCCGTAAAGGTTTTACCATTTGGCAACCCGCCTCAGGTAATCAAGCATGCGGTGAAGTCGGCCCTGGCAGAATGCAAGAACCCGTCGTTATGGCAGAACAACTGATACAATTTTTTGGCCCTAAAATATTACAAGGCCATCAGCTGCTCATTACTGCAGGGCCAACGCGTGAAGCAATTGACCCCGTTCGCTATATATCTAATCACAGCTCAGGAAAAATGGGTTTCTCTTTAGCCCAAGCAGCCGCAGAAATGGGCGCAACCGTCACATTAATCTCAGGTCCGGTTAATCTAGCCACACCAGCAGGTGTCACACGTATTGATGTGAGCTCAGCACAACAAATGCTTGATGCAGTGATGGGACAGGTTGAACAACATAATATTTTTATTGGCTGCGCCGCAGTAGCCGATTATCGAATAGCTGATGTCGCGGATCAAAAAATCAAAAAATCGGCTGAACAAATGCAACTTGCGCTAGTGCGGAATCCTGATATCTTAGCCACGGTAGCTCAGCACGCGACTCGTCCATTCACAGTAGGTTTTGCAGCAGAAACCAACGATGTAGAGCAATACGCCCGAGGCAAACTGCAACGCAAAAAGCTTGATATGATTGCCGCCAATGATGTCTCTATTCAAGGCTTAGGCTTTAATGCCGATAGCAATGCACTACAGGTATTTTGGCAAGACGGCAGCCAACAACTGCCCGCCACAGACAAACTGACACTGGCGCGCCAATTACTTACATTGATAGAACAACAATTAAAAAAATCATGAAAACACCCATTGAACTAAAAATTATCGACTCACGCATCGGCAATGAATTTCCTTTGCCAGCTTATGCGACACCCGGTAGCGCAGGCATGGATTTACGTGCAATGATCGACACCGCGATGGTCATTGAGCCAAGTCAAACCGTATTAATTCCAACAGGTATCGCCATTCATGTGGCAGACCCAAGCCTTGCAGCGGTGATTTTACCGCGCTCAGGCATGGGTCATAAACATGGCATTGTTTTGGGTAATTTAGTGGGCTTAATTGACTCCGATTACCAAGGACAGTTAATGGTGTCATGTTGGAACAGAAGTGATAAACCATTCACACTCGAAATAGGCGATCGATTAGCACAATTGATGTTTGTACCCGTTATACAGGCAACATTTGCCGTAGTGGATGAGTTTAATAGCTCAGATCGTGGAGAAGGCGGCTTTGGTCATTCAGGCACCAAATAACCTTTTCAAGTAGTCACTGAGCCAAGGAACAGATAATGGCTGAAAGCCCTAAAATAAATCGTCGTGAGCATATTTTACAATGCTTGGCGCAAATGCTCGAAACCAGCCCAGGTCAACGTATAACAACAGCAAAGCTCGCCGCCGAAGTTGGCGTGTCAGAAGCCGCACTGTATAGGCACTTCCCCAGTAAAGCGCGGATGTTTGAAGGCTTAATCGAATTTATTGAAGATGCGATTTTATCACGCTTAAACATCATCATGGACGAAGAAAAAGACACCATGACCCGCTGCCAGTTGGTACTACACCTGCTATTAGTATTTTCTGAACGTAATCCAGGTATTTCAAGGGTACTTAATGGTGATGCTCTGCTAGGTGAAAATGAACGTCTACGCAGTAGGATCGACGTGCTATTTGCCAAAATAGAAACACACATCAAACAAATTCTACGTGAAAAAACTTTGCGTGAAGGAGTAGGCTTTAATATCGATGAAGCCATTCTCGCCAACTTGCTGTTAGCCTTTGCAGAAGGACGTATTTCACAGTTTGTCCGCAGTGAGTTTAAACAAAAGCCAACACAACACTTTGATGAACAGTGGACGTTTATTCAACAGCAATTGCTAAGAAGTTAATATCGCATAAATAAAGGATGCTAGTTCGGTCCTTTTGCTGCCAATGCTACTTACTCTTCCTTTACCCTTAAACCGTATCAGATCTAATATTTATACCACATAAAAACGAAGTAAGAACGAACGATTAAACAAGGATGTCTCATGATTTTCATCAAATACCTAACCATTATGTTACTTGTCTGTGGTGGCCTATTCACCCATGCATTTGCAGCAGAAAGCCTTTCTACTGCACGACTATTTAGCCGAGGGGCTGAATTTAGCAATGTAAAAATATCTCCAACAGGCGATTATATTAGTGCAATAACCAAACATAATGGCAAAGACAAGCTACTAATATTAAATGCAAAAACAAAACAAATACATCATGCGATATTTTTCCCTAGCAATGCCCAAGTGGGTGATTACGCTTGGGTAAATAATGAACGAATCGTCTTGCAAAAAGAATACTTAAAAGGTTGGAGTGACGTACCGCTGTATTATGGTGAGCTAATGGCTGTTAATGCCGATGGGTCAAGAGCAACTTACCTTTTTGGTTTTAATAGCGGCGAGCAACAAACTGGTTCACATCTGAAGAAAAATACCCCCATAAGAGCAACGGCATTTATTTTAGATCCCCTTCCCGATGACGACCGCTATATGCTCGTCAATGCAATCCCATGGAATGAGTCTAATTCTTTAAACTATGAATTATCACAAACTGTATACCGTGTAGATTTATACAAAGGGTTCCGCAGAAAAGTCACCACTTCGCCTATAGGTTACTCTCGATTTCTAACCGATCACGATGGTGAAGTACGCTTTGTTGCAGGCGAAGACGAAAACAACATAACAAAAGTATTTTATCGTCAAGACCGCGAATGGCTTAACACCGATAACCTCAAACTCAATTTGGATGATTTCTACCCAATATCTTTTGCCGAAAATAAAAATAGTATTTATGCAGCGGCTCGGGTAAAAGGCGAAACCTTAGGGATTTATGAAATCAATCTAGAAACAGGTGAAAAAACGCAAATTATTAAAGATGACAAAAGTGATCCCAGTAATTACTGGATAAACCAAACGACCAAAAAACTCTATGCAGTTGAATTTGAAAATGGTTATCCGTCTTACGCTTTCGTCAATCCAGAAGACAGTCATTCAAAATTGCTAAAGCAGTTGCTCGCATCATTACCTGGCCATCAAGTTCGTATTGTTAGTGAAACTCGTCATTCAGAAAAACTCATCGTGGTGGCATTTAACGATCGAAATCCTGGTGATTATTATATATTTGACACCAAGGCGCTCACACTCCAACACTTAGCCTCTGCCAAGAAATGGCTCGACCCAGCGCAAATGTCAGAAGTGAAGCCAATTAGCTTTACCAGCCGAGACGGTAAAATAATTAGCGGTTATTTAACATTACCTTATGGTAAAGAAGCGAAAAACCTCCCTCTTGTAGTCAATCCCCATGGTGGTCCACATGGAATAAGAGATGAATGGGGGTTTAATACTCAAAACCAAATGCTAGCAAATCAAGGGATGGCAGTATTACAAGTCAATTTCCGTGGTTCAGGTGGTTTTGGACAAAATTTTGAACAAGCTGGATTCCAAAAATGGGGTTCAGAAGTACAATATGACATTCTCGACGCCACTCATCACGTCATTGATCAAGGTTACGTAGATAAAAACCGCATCTGTATTTCTGGTGGTAGTTTTGGTGGCTATAGTGCATTGCAAAGCGCAATACTTGAACCCGATCTGTTCAAATGCGCTATCGGTTTTGCAGGGATTTATAATTTAGAACTGATGTTCGATGAAGGAGATATTGCAAATAGTGCTTCGGGTACTAGTTACCTTAAAAATGTTTTAGGTCAAAATAGTGAAGTACTAAGGGCTATGTCTCCCTCAGAAAATGTAGATAAGCTTAAAGCAAATTTGCTTCTAGTACATGGCGGTGACGATGAACGAGCGCCCATTGAACAACTAGAATCATTAGAAAAAGCCCTTAAAGCACGTGATTATCCCTATGAAAAACTGGTGATGGATGATGAAGGCCATGGTTTCTACAATGATGACAATCGTGCCCAATATTATGAGAAAATGCTTCTATTCCTTAAAAAGAACCTAAACATTAAGTCGTAATGAGCTAATAAGCATTATATCAACAGGCCGATACCCGGCAAACGGGGTCGGCTTTTTTGTACCTGCGTTATGCTTCTAAGCAAATTCTACCGCGCAAATAGGCCAAGAAAACAGGTATGAACATCAATTAAAAGTCGTAATATATGTTCATATTCCACCTCATCTCAATGAATAAATAGTGAGTACGTATTGCTCCGACCACTTGAATTAAATACAATAACGTTACATTTTTAACATTAATTACACGGACTGTATTTATGCTGCGCATTTTATACCTCACATGTTGTTTGCTCGTTCTATTTACCACCCACACTTTTGCGGCTCCTCAAATTAAAGACTTCAGTGCCGATTCAGAGTTTTCTGAAGTCAAAATATCTCCCGATGGTGAGCACCTCGCGGTTATTCTCATTGAAGATGAAAAGCGCACCTTGCTCATCCTCAACCTTGAATCCATGAAGCCGACTTACGCGGTCAAATTCAATGGTGATGAAGAAGTGGGCCGTTATTATTGGGTCAATGACGAGCGGATTGTATTACAAAAACTCTATAAGCATGCCCAGCGTGAAGTGTCAGATTATTATGGTGAGTTACTCGCTGTAAATTATGATGGCAGCAAATCTAAATACCTGTTTGGTTATAATGGCGGCGGCTCGACAGGAACGAGTATTTCAAATAATGAAGCTATCCGCGCAAGTGCATTTGTTTTAGATACTTTAAAAGATGATGACAAATACATTTACGTTATGGCCTATCCTTGGAATGGGATGAACTACGCATATACCCTTGTATATCGCGTTAACGTCTACTCAGGTAAACGCAAACGCCTTACCACTTCACCTATCGCAAATGCAGGTTTCCTTGTTGATAATAAAGAAGACGTTCGCTTTAGCTTTGCAAGAGATAAGAAAAACGATGATCAACTGTTCTACTATGAGAATGGTGAATGGGTTGATGCAGAAAGAATTAAAGGCGGACTAACCGATTTCTACCCTATTTCGTTCACAGAAGACAACAAATCAATTTATGCTATCGCCAATGGTGAAGGCGCTACTCGCGCTATTTACGAAGTCGAACTCGCAACGGCTAAACATAAAAAAATCATCCAACATGATGTTGTCGATCCATTCATGACATGGGTGAGTGACCAAACAAATACCCTCTACGCAGTAGAGTTTGAAAATGGTTATCCTGAGTATCGCTTTGTCGATACTGAAAGTGCTAAAGCCAAAGCATTACAACAGCTAATGACTGCTATTCCAGACCATCGCATTCGTATTGTCAGTGAAACCATCGACGGCAATACACTTATCGTTGTTGCAATGAATGACAAAAACTCTGGTGACTACTATTTATTTGACCGTAAAAAGCTCAAATTAAAATTCTTGTTTGCTGAAAATGCTGCGCTAGATCCTAGTGAAATGTCAGAAGTGCGTCCAATCAGTTTTACTAACCGTGATGGCGTCACTATTCATGGCTATTTAACCCTACCTAGCGGCCTTAAAGAGCATAAAAATATGCCTCTCGTGGTTAATCCACATGGTGGACCACATGGCCCGCGCGACTTATGGGTATTTAACCCAGAAAACCAACTATTAGCGCAAAATGGCATCGCCGTGTTACAAGTTAACTTCCGTGGTTCTGGTGGATATGGTAAAGCGTTTGAAGAGTCTGGTTACCTCGCTTGGGGCAGCAAAATTCAATACGATATTATCGACGCAACTCAATATGTCATCGATCAAGGTTATGCCAACAAAGATAGAGTGTGTATTTCTGGTGGCAGCTTTGGCGGATACTCAGCATTGATGAGCCCGATGTTAGCGCCAGACATGTTTAAATGTGCCGTTGGTGTTGCCGGTGTTTATGATTTAGAGCAAATGTATAAAACGGGCGATGTACCAGACTCTTATGGTGGTGAGGCATACTTAAAAGACGTATTGGGTACAGATATCCACCAACTACGTGCGATGTCACCAACACATAACGTCAACAAACTTAAAGCTAAAGTGCTATTAATTCATGGCGAAGAAGACGAACGCGCGCCAATCGAACAGTTTGAAGCAATGGAAAAAGCCTTAGAACAAGCTAACTATCCATTTCAGAAAGAGATTTGGAGAAAAGAAGGCCATGGCTTCTTTAATGCCGAAAACCGTACAAAATATTATGAAATCATGCTTAAGTTCATCAAAGAGAACTTAAATGTAAAGTAGATATCGCTTAAGCGTATAACAACCAAAAGCCGATACCCGACTAACGGGGTCGGCTTTTTTGTTACCTACAGTATTAATTTACAGCAAATCGCGCTATTCTCCTTTTCCCCCTACGGGGCAGCAAAGTGGGTGTTAATCTACACTCATACAAACAGTGATATCGAGTCGTTGGAGGATATATGGCACTCAGTGAAGCCGCAATAAAAGTACAAGCAGCGCTAAAAGACCGTGGGTTAGAAACCCCAATGCTGCCAAAAACTTCCACGCCTGAAGAACGTAAAGTCAAAATTGAACACCATATGCGTGAAATCTTGACCTTAATGTCACTCGACCTAACCGACGACAGCTTAGTTGATACTCCTCGTCGTATCGCAAAAATGTATGTCGACGAAATATTCTCTGGGCTTGATTACGAAAACTTCCCTAAGATCACGGTTATCGAAAACAAAATGGGTGTTGATGAAATGGTGCGTGTACAAGACATCAGTCTTACCAGCACCTGTGAACACCATTTAGTGACCATAGATGGCTTCGCAACGGTGGCCTATTTGCCACGCACAAAAATTATTGGCTTGTCTAAAATCAATCGTATCGTGCGCTTCTTTTCCCAACGCCCACAAGTACAAGAGCGCCTAACCCAACAAGTGTTAGTGGCATTGCAAACCCTACTTGAAACCAAAGACGTTGCGGTAAAAATGGATGCGGTACATTACTGCGTAAAATCACGTGGTGTAATGGACTCAACCAGCTCAACTACCACTACAGCGCTTGGTGGTATTTTTAAATCAAACCCAGCTACCCGCGCCGAGTTTTTACACCAAGTAAAATAGTGTAATGCAGCATAGCGCCAATAAAAACGCAGCCACCTAATGTAATAATCTAGGGGCTGCGTTTTTGTTTAAAATTGGAATAAGATTAAATGCCGTATTGCTCACGATACGCGCTAACTGAAGCAAGTTCTGCTTCCATACCCGGCTTTTCAGACAAGTAATTGATTAAATCAGCAAGCTTAATAATCGACACAATCTGACAACCAAAATCGCGTTCAACTTCTTGAATCGCCGACAGCTCGCCCTTACCTTTTTCTTGACGATCAAGTGCAATCAACACACCCGCAAGTTGGGCATTGTGGGCATTAATAATTTCCATCGATTCACGAATAGCGGTACCTGCGGTGATCACATCGTCCACCAGCATGACTTTGCCTTTTAACTCGCTACCCACCAAACTGCCACCTTCGCCGTGGGTTTTGGCTTCTTTACGATTAAAGCAGTAAGGAATATCCACATCGTGATGATCGCATAACGCTACAGCTGTGGTTGTCGCTATCGGAATACCTTTATACGCTGGGCCAAATAACAAATCGAACTCAATACCCGAGTCCATTAACGCCGCAGCATAAAAGCGACCTAAACGCGCTAAGTCTTTACCCGTATTAAACAATCCTGCATTAAAAAAGTACGGACTCGTACGGCCAGATTTAAGGGTAAACTCACCAAAACGTAATACTTGGCGGGCTAAAGCAAACTCAATAAATTCGCGCTGATAGGCTTTCACGGTTATTCCTCTTTCATCAAATTTTAGATTAAAAAAAAGGACCGTAATCGGTCCTCATTTTTCAACAGCATATTAACTTAATGCGGCTTTTTGCACATCGACAATTTCGCGAATACTGTTTTTAGCTAACACTAACAACTCAAGTAACTCTTCATGGCTAAATGGCTCGCCTTCTGCAGTACCTTGAATTTCAATAATCTTACCGGTTTCTGTCATCACAACGTTCATGTCAGTTTCAGCAGCACTGTCTTCAATGTATTCTAAATCACTGATCGCTTCGCCTTTGTAAATACCAACACTAACAGCAGCAATTAAAAACTTAAGTGGGTTAGCTTTAATAATGCCTTTACCACGAGCCCAGTTAAGCGCATCAACTAACGCCACACAAGCACCAGTAATAGCCGCAGTACGCGTACCGCCATCAGCTTGAATAACATCACAATCGATAACGATAGTGTTTTCACCTAACAACTTCATGTCTACAGCTGCACGTAATGCACGACCAATTAAACGTTGAATTTCTTGAGTACGGCCAGACTGCTTACCACGAGCCGCTTCACGGTCCATGCGGCTGTGAGTTGAACGCGGTAACATACCGTATTCAGCGGTTACCCAACCTTGGCCTTGGCCTTTAAGAAAGCGCGGCACGCCTTCAGTGAAACTTGCTGTACATAATACTTTTGTGTCGCCAAACTCAACTAAAACAGAGCCTTCAGCATGTGCAGTAAAAGAACGCGTAATAGTGATAGGGCGAGTTTGAGCTGGTGTACGGTTACTTGGGCGCATGAAAAGTCCTGTAGTCGAATTCATATCATATTTGAGCCCATATTATAGAGCTTCACGCCGTTAGATGCCATGGTAAGCAGCGATAAGCCACAAATCTATCGACTAATCCTTTAATCCCATCCGCTAAAACGGCTATAATCAACTCACATTCGCGTAAATAACATAACAGGACACTTCATGATCCAAAGCATGACAGCCTACGCTCGTATCGAGCACAAAGCACAATGGGGCACTGCCTCATGGGAAATCCGTTCAGTCAACCAGCGCTACTTAGAAACCTACCTGCGCCTACCTGAGCAGTTTCGCAGCTTTGAACCTGTCTTACGCGACCGCTTACGTAAACGCCTTAATCGCGGCAAAATCGAAGTTAATTTACGTTATGAACTCGCCGACAACAGCAGTAATGAATTACAACTGAATCAAGATTTAGCCAAGCAGTTACTCAGTGCAGCAAACTGGTTAAAACAAGAAGCCGGACAAGGCGAACTCAGCCTAACAGATGTACTGCGTTGGCCTGGCGTGCTATCGGCAGCAGAGCAAGATATGGATAGCGTAGGTGCCGATTTAATGATCGCGTTCGACAGTGCTATCGATCAGTTTATCGAAGCTCGCGGCCGTGAAGGTGAGGCTATTAAAGACATGCTACTAACCCGTTTAGACGGCGTAATGGAGCAAGTGAACGTTGTGCGTGAACACATGCCAACTGTAATGCAGTATCAACGCGACAAATTAACTAACCGCTTAGCCGATATTGCTGGTGAATTAGACCCTGCCCGTATCGAACAAGAAATGGTGTTATTGGCGCAAAAGCAAGATGTCGCCGAAGAAATGGACCGCCTTGAAGCTCACGTAGCTGAAGCTCGCCGCATTCTAAAAAAAGGTGGCAGCGAAGGCCGCCGTCTAGACTTTATGATGCAAGAATTTAACCGCGAATCAAATACCCTAGCCTCAAAATCAATCAGCGCAGAAATCACTTCAGCTGCAGTTGAGCTAAAAGTATTGATTGAGCAAATGCGCGAGCAGATCCAAAACGTTGAATAATGTCCATTTAGGTCCGCTGACGTAACATAACCATTGTTTTAAAATGATTTATACTTAACCTCAATCCATAGAGGTCCAAAGATACCCACCACTTTCTAGAACTAACTGGTGGGTAATGTGGTGAGTATGCTAGTATCTAGCCAATGTGTAGTGGTGGGTAAAACACCCACCCTTATAATTGGCTGGAGAACTAGAGCTGATGGGAAAATTAACCGCAAAGGAAGTAGCAGCAAAATCTAAGGGAGAGCCTGGTCGGTTCGCCGATGGTGAAGGCCTGTATTTTGTTGTACCCAAATCTGGCAAATCTTTTTGGATGCTCCGCTACACGGCCAACAATAAACGCAAAGAAATGACACTAGCCAAATATAGTGATCTTTCTCTTGCTGATGCTCGCGCCGATGCCGCAGTAAAAATGAAGCAGTTTCGAGATGGCTTAGATCCACTTGTCGCCAAGAAACGCGCCGAACAAGCCGAAATTAAAACCGTCGATGACCTCTTCGCCGACTGGCATTTGGGTAACGTTAAAAGACTCAAACATCACGAAATCCCCGAACGCATCTACCGAAAAGACATTGCGCCACATATAGGCACCTTTAACGTCAATAGCGTCAACGCTAGAGACATAAGAGAAGTATTGAAGGCCATTGCCGCTACTGGCCGTCCAGCGATCGCTAACGACGCTCTGATGTACTGTAAACAACTTTTCAATCATGGCATAAAACTGGATCTGCTTGGTGCAAATCCAGCGAGTGCATTTTCGGTTACTGATGCTGGTGGCGTGGAAAAAAGCAAAGATAGAGCATTAACCATCGAAGAGCTCACTCAGTTCTTTCATACTGCACGAGACAACAAAGACAGCTTTAGCCGTGACAATTATCTCGCTTGTGCATTACTGGTTACATTGGGTATTAGGAAGACTGAATTGGCAGAAGCGCCATGGAAGGAATTTGATTTAGAGAAGCAAGTTTGGAACTTATCGAAAGAGCGCAGTAAATCAGGTGTTGGTATTGTTATTCCATTACCTGAAGTTGTCATGAACTGGATACAAGAATTAAAGGTAAGAGCTTGTGGATCTGAGTATGTGTTTCCTAGCAGACGTTCAAGCAAGAACCCACACATGGGTAGAGATACTCTAAACCGTGCAATAACCAAACTCTTTGGTCATGAAGCTGGTAAAAAGAAACAACCTCCCAACGTAATGGGTGATATGGCCCACTTTACCGTTCACGACTTACGCCGCACTTGCCGTACTCTACTAGCTAAGCAAGGTACGCTCGGACATGTAGCAGAGCGTTGCCTGAATCATAAGCTTAAAGGTGTAGAAGGGATCTATAATCAGCATGATTATTTTGAAGAAAGGAAAGAAGCTCTAAATACATTATCCAAATCATTGCAGACTATTATAAACAATTAACAGTAAAGATAATGAGAACTATTACGTATAATTAGTGGAGATACAGATGTTATACAAAAATGAATTTGGTGCAGATTTTGACTTAGGATTTAACTTAAGCGATTACCCTTATCTTAAAGATAAAAGTTGGCACAACGATGTAAGCCCAAGCTTTTACTTTAACATCGGCTCACAGTACTACGTCTTATGGGTTGATCATGCTGACCCAACTGAACGTGAAGACTCAAACAGCCGTTACTTAATCCAAGAAGCTACGAACGAAGGGGATGAAATAAATCCCGAGGTTTATAGCTCAAACGGGGACATCATTTTTGAAAGTGAACTAGTAATAAATCTTAACCAATTTTTAGCTAAATTAAACAATTCTCACGGTCATATTGTCAGTTAAACTGTACTAATTCATATCTGAACTTACACTTTTGGTAAATAGGTTGAGACATAGTCTAACAGGCAGGTTTGAGCGTAAAGCGGGCTGTAACTCTAGCTTGTTGTTAATGGACAGAAACCTAAAGATGATTCTTAGGATTAAGAAATATATGTTTCAAATAATGTTTACACTGACACCACATATCCATGCTAAGAGAACGATGTGACTAATAAAAAATGTAACTGGTCAGCACACACCTAAAAAGCGTAAGTTCTTACGCCGACATTTACACTATAAAGGTATCACTCGGGCTTGTTCAACACTTGGGATAAGGACGCGGCTGCGCGCGACCTATCCTTATTCGTTAGCTTATTTTTGACACTAGATCAGAGCTTGAATTATTTCGCCACGCATTGCTCGGTTAGTTCGATCATTGCTGCCTTGTAGTGCGGACTTGTAATATCTTTCCGCAATTGTATCGTCGATTGTACCGTTAGCAGCTTGATCCACACGACCATAGAAGTCATCAAGGTTGTTACGCAAGTCGGAAATATTTAATTTTTTTCCGAATCTATAGATAGCCTTATGTAGCTCTATGAATAGAGTGAAAAAATCTGCTTTCTTGAAACAGCGAGAGCTTGAAGGGAAATTCAATTGTGCAATTGTCATCAAAACTGCATCAATTTGATTGTCATAATCAGCTTTTTCATCAAAAGCTTCATTGTATCTTTCAAGATAGGTTTCAATTTCCTTATCACGATTAAAATACGTACTCATCATTGTCACAATTAACGTTAAGCAATACCGGGTGTCGTTCATGCGTTTGATGTCAGTCGTATTGAAAATTTTGTACTGCTCAAAAAATGTCTTTTGAGATACTTCCTCTGCAAAAGTTTTCAACTCGCCACCGTATCTAGCGTTATGAATTTCCATTGCATTCAAACCATAGCTAGTCGAATTTATTCTTTGGAATATTTCTTTTATGTCGTCGATAGGTTTATTCCCTAGATCTCTAACTACTACTTCATATTCAAGAAACTCTATTTGTTTGTCTTCTCCAAGATCTGCATAACTAGGTACATCTGAAGGTAGTTTCAAATCGGGAGAAGCTTTGAAGTACTGATAAAGAGTAGTGATCCTTTGTTGGCCATCAACAAGAAGTTCACATCCTTCACCAGTTTTAGGATCTACTTTTCCGGCAGCGATATATATTTCAGGGAACGGATACCCTTCAAGTACAGTTTTTATAAATTCAACTTTGTCTTTATTAGACCAAACAAGCCTGCGTTGAAAGTCCGGCTGAGGTACTAGTATTTCTCGACTGATAGCTGTTAACAGTACTCTAAGTCTTCGGTTTGATGCTGACGTGTTCATTTTTCAACCTCTTCCATACACTGTTCTACGCATATTTTCTGATATTCTTCTAAAAAAAA
Organism: Shewanella sp. SG44-2; assembly: GCF_014164215.1. Lineage (NCBI taxonomy): Bacteria > Pseudomonadati > Pseudomonadota > Gammaproteobacteria > Alteromonadales > Shewanellaceae > Shewanella > Shewanella sp. SG44-2. Next base: position 248,441 of record NZ_JACJEU010000002.1, on the reverse strand, counting down.
CCATGATTGGTAGAGTCCTGCTCTAATTTTATATGGTCCATACTTTGCAGATTTAGTGAGTTCGTTAAAGAAATCCCACCAACGTCCAGTAAATTCAAAGTGCTCACTCGAAGGGAGCTTATCAGGACGAACCCACCCCGTTGATAAAAATTGGAAAAAAGAATCGGAACGTGGCCAGTATGCACCACCCTTTTTATATGCAAATGCTTCTTTCCAGACTTTTTGAAAGAGATATGGTGATACGATCGCTATATCCAAATCAGAATCATCATTGAAATCTCCATAACGACGAGTAGGTTTTATGCTAAACCCCATTTTTCCTGAGCCAACCAATTGCACATCATTGAAATCTACCTGTAGATAAGAACAAATTTCTTCTTTTAGTTCGTAGACCATCGCATCGCTGAGGATCTTACTTTGTCCATTAAAAACATGCTTTCGCACAATTTGAAGGCTGCCGAGCTTTGTTAAATCAGCTTTAAATTCTTTCATATGCTGTACTCTTCGCACTTGATAGGCAGCTTATTGAAGGGAAAAAAATTAAAGTCACCCTTTTAAGTTATTAATTAATACCATCCTACATTTACTATCTTATTGATGTAAAGAAGTTTTATTTAGCTCTACTGTCAAATAAAAGCGAGCTTGCGCGTTAAAAGTGGACTCAATATACACCAGAAAATAAAAACATACATTTCAATAGATTACAAAACAAACAAATTATTCAACGTACCACTTTAGTTTACTAACTCGCTGATTTCACTGAAAAACACTAAAGCCCATTACAATTTTCTTGCATATAGTGTTCTGGTCAAGTCCAACCGGACACTTTTCTAAAAGAAATTTCAAAATCAATCGGTGACTGATCAGCATTTGCCGAGTGCAGCCGTTCTACATTGTAATATTTCATATATTTCGCCACATCATCACGCATATGTTGACGAGTTGGCTGTGGTACTTTTAATAACCAATCGTGTTTCAAACTACCAAAAAATCGCTCCACAACAGCATTGTCCCAACATGCTCCCACGTCCCCCATACTTGCTCGGCAGTCAAATTTAGTTAATAAGCGCCGGTAGCCTTTACTGGTATATTGAGAACCTCTATCGCTATGAAACACTAAGCCCTTTGGTGGTTTTCGCAAGCTGTAAGCCTTCAAAAATGCTTTCTCAACTAAGCTTCTCGTCATGCGCTTAGAGATATGCCAGCCGACAATTCTGCGAGAATACAAATCCATTACAACTGCAAGATATAACCAACCTTCGCCAGTTTTAAGATAACTCACATCACCTGCCCAGACTTGGTTTGGCCCTACAGGATTAAAATTCATATTAAGCAAATTATCAGCCACGCTATCACTGTGCTTACGCTTTGTGGTGACTTTATAAGCCAGACGTTGCGTGACCACCAGTTTCAATCGCACCATTAACTTAATAGTGCGATAACGAGTAATGCTAAACCCTTCTTTGCGTAGCGCTTTAGCTAACTCTCTACTACCTAGACTGTTTCGACTGGCTTTGAATAATGCTTTAGCTCGACGAAATAGCTCTAGAGTGTCAGCAGTGATAAGTTCACCAGGTTTTTTAAGCCAAACGTAATACGCTGACGAACTAACCTGCATCACTTTACACGCCATCGAAATAGGATTTATCGGGCCCATTTTTACTTCACAGGAAAAGATTAAATAACTGATATATAACTGTAACCAATTTATTTAGAGCACATAGATCTCATTTCAGCCGAATAGGCACACTAGGCTATTCCCATCCCAAGTACATTAAGCTTGACCTAATAGGCCCATCACAACTCTACCAATCTGCTGTGCCAAATATGGTGGCACAGCATTTCCTACCTGCACATACTGCTGTGTCCTATTCCCTTCAAATAAATAGTTATCAGGAAATGTCTGTAATCTCGCAGCTTCTCGCACAGTTAGGCTCCTACACTGCTGTGGGTCGTAGTGTATAAAGTAATGACCGTCCTTAGATATGTGGCTAGTCACAGTCGTAGCGCACTTATTTGCAGCTTGAGTTCTGAAGCGATCGGCATGAACTCCAGAATCCCAGTTTTCATGATCAGGAGCTAACTCTAATGGGTAATCTCTTGCTTTAGGTGATGTACCACCACTTAACTTGGTAAATGCAGCGCTGAAAGCATAACGAAGTAAATCTGAAGTCATGTGCCCGCGAGTCGCATGATTTAACACACAACCAGGATGGCCATCCAAATACCAGTCTTCAAGATGCACAGGTATAATTCGCTCAAGTTCTGACAATAGAGAACTTTGACGATCTAACCCTAGTATCGGTTCAAGATTTAATTTATCAACAGCACCACTCTCGAATCGCATTTTCAATATACGTTTTAACTTCTTAGCATTTATTTGTACTTGGTTTTCCCAATCTTTTTGAATATCTTTCTGTTTAGACAAGCCACTTCTTAATGGAGGTAAGTCAGACAGCACTTGTTCAACAGTTACAGCTTGCTCCATCGGGTGAAGGGTACTAGGTACATGGGCTATATCTTGTCGTACTCCCAACAAAATTACACGATGCCGTGCTTGAGGGACGCCATAATTTTCAGAACGAATAAGAAAGTCTGAGGAGTCTAGGTATTGAGGATCGTTTGGATCGCTTGCCTCTACAACAAGTGAAAAAACTCTATATTTAGCAACACCACTAACTCCAGTTACCAGGCCCGGGTCTCTCAAGTCTTCCAATATTTGGGGAAACATAACGTTGCCATCGATTTTGGCAGATAGAATACCTCGTACATTTTCCATAACAAATACATCAGGTTGTGCTATAGATAATACTTTAAGGTATTCCTTGTATAAGAAGTTTCTGTGGTCATCTTCAGCCTTATAGTCTTTGATTCCCGCATTGCGAGAACGTCCAGCTAAAGAGTATGCCTGGCAGGGCGGCCCGCCAATGACTATTTTGGGGCCTTTATGAGCTGCAACTAGTTCACGAATGCGAGTATGAATTAGCTCGTTATCTTCACCAAGAGCCCTTGGTTCTTCTAACGTTTCGTATATTGCCTCTTGAGCTTGTTGAGGGTATAACTCGAAAATCTCATTCCGAGTTAACTTCCCACGAACATAATTGAAGTAGTCTTCTAATCCGCCATCTAGTTCTTTAATTTTTCTGTAGAAGGCTCGCGTTGTTAATGTTTTATGTGCCGAAGGCTCTTTCTCGACCGATACACCAATATTGAATGGTTTGTTACCATCTTCATCTGTTACAGAAGACACACCTTCCCCAAGCCCGCCAGGCCCAGCAAAAAGATCGATTACAAGAACTTCACCAGTTTTCATTTAACTACTACTATCAATAAAATTTCCAGGCAATCATACCAGGCTGAAACTATCGAGCAATAGATTAATTTAAATAAATATGTTTATTTATTTTCTGTAAAAAATTACGGAAGATGGGTATTGCGCTCTTATCTATGCCTTTCTACATTTCAGAATGAAGGGCATAATAAAGAACATGAAATAGGCAATTTTTTATTGCCTATTTCATGTTCTTGCTTCAAAACTAATCTTTGATGTTTTTAACTTCTGGTGCTGTAATCACAAAAAGAGCTGATGAATAGTTAACCTCTTGCATAATTTTCCAACATTCTTCTTTTTTTGCCCACTCAGAAACCATTCTTTCATTTGCTGATTTATGAAGTGCCGAATGAACTTCTTCAGATAAGCTTGTTATCAATTGCTGGAACGAATGAGATATACTTTGGTTTTCCCATATTGAGTTGAAATTCATTTTTGAACCTAACTTCAAGAATATAATAGCAAGCGTATAAACCGTTATGTTGGCTTGAAAAGCTTTATATTTTGTCCGTATGATTTTCTGCGTTGTATTAAAGAGTATTGCTTGTGCAACGAGACTTTTATAATCACTTAACGTAGGAAGTTCCTCCCCTGATGGCCATCTATACGCAGATACTGATTCCATGAACTTTTGAAAATTATTTTGAGCCCCCAGAGATACTAGATGTGGCTTTAAGGCATATATATTTAAATATTTTGCCATATCTGGTTTGGTTATTTTTCTTGCTGGTGGCATCGAAGCTTTAAGGTTTTTTTGCTTAGCAGGTGTTGTACCTTCGCGCTCAATCATGACCTTGTAACTTCCTGCTGCACGCTCATAGAACCAACGTCCTACGCCATCAGGGCAATAAGTTGATTGTGCATGATTCTCTAAAGTCACATGTAATGGGTGATTAGCAGCAAAATCAGACTGTTTAACAGCATTTTGGCTATTTGCATAACGGGAAATATCCGCGATCAATTTTTCTTCATTTTGTGATTTGCTAGCTCTCAAGACTATCAATTTGGCAGGAATTCTAACTCTAGACAAATCGACATCATTATATTTCTTTTGTGTAAAGTATAAAGAGGCTGATGTTTGGCCACCATTTACAATCTGCATACCTTTCAACCAAGTAATACCTGGACTCCCATCAGCAGCTCTACCTAAATGAACTTCATCTGCAACGATCACTAAACCGTTGTTATAAGCCATAAAACGTTCTGGTTCATTCCTAAGAGTATCCCTAATTCCTTTATTTACCTTTCCGGTAACACTCAGGAAAGAACGAACATTTGCTTCAAGAATTCTAGAGCCATACTTATCATAAATAAACCGGAGCGCCTCACCTGGGATTACTGTCATCGCGTAATCATACTCACTCATTTGACCAGGAACCCACACACATGGTAGAGGGCCACCAGCAACCTCTTCGAAATTAACGGTGAGCTCATCTCGGGGCTTCCCTTCAGAAAGATGCCTGTACAATCGCTCAACATCCATCACTTCAAGCTTGATTGTTTTACCTTGTATTTCTCTCGATTGAAACTGCTTTGATTTGGCATTCAGAACTCTGTCAGTTAAGACATAAACTCGAATTTGCTCTAGATTAGAATAGTTCTCTTCAATTGCTTGCGCTAATAGGAAAGCTTCACTGGAATCATCCATTTGCTTCGCTAGCTTTTTCTCAGCACATTTAGATACAAAACGAAGGCAATAGTCAGCCACCTTGGCAGCTTCAGATGTTGTCACTGTAACGATTTCATCTACATCAGAGTAAAGACTTACAAAAAGATCTAACTGGTCGAGTTCATCAGACATAGCATAGCCACTCATACGAACATTTGTATTACCCACTTTTGCATCAAAATGACAAACAACAGGCTCAAATGTCATACCGACATCATACATATGTTGCATTATTACTTCTGTAAAGACAGATTCAGGATATGGGTACGGCTCTCCTGGTATTGCAAGTCTTTCATTCAATAACTCTCGAACTTCCGCATTGGTTTGTCTAAGAAAATCAATTAATTCCATATTTGACTCACATCTAATTTATTTAAAACTATATTCAATGGCACATCAGCACATACCAAATCATCTATATCAATTTCATATTTGGCGAATTTAACCCCTGTAGGTACATTTGCTGGAATTAAACGAGGGAAATTAGAATCCACTAGCACAATCCGTATTTCTTTCACCACAAAACATCTTGTGTAGCTTTCCTGATGACTCTCATGATAGCCCGCAATCAACAAACGACTCAAAAGCTCCTCTTGGAGTGATGGTTGTGAGAATAAAATTTCACTTATTATTTCAACCAACTTAGGTAGGCTAACACCGCCTGTCTGAATCTTTAGTCGAACTGCACCGAAGTAAAGAGGATTTATAGTTGAATCATCCAGCTGTTCTAATGAAAGAATTTTTGCAGGGAAGCCCTTTTCTGCAAGAGTTGATTTAACTTCGATTGCCCCACAATCAAAGATAAAGTCTTGCAGTCCACCGCTTGGGCCAAACCATGCTTGTAAGGCGCTTAATGGCTCGACACCATTCAAGAGTAGATACTTTAAAAAAACTAGTTCACCATAAAGACCAATCTCAGCCTCAGAGCTTAATACTTTTTGAGATCGACTCATAAATTCTTGCCAAGCTCTTATCCTTCCAATAAAAAGACTAAAAATATTACTCTGAGATAGTCCGGACTTTTTTATGAGGATACTCATGATATCTCTAATCATTCCAAAAAATATCTCTAGACTTCCAGAAGATGTCCTAATGAGCCCAATCCATTTATAATTGGAATCTAAGCTAGTATCTGAGATACTTTCTACATGGAATCCTTTCCCTTGTGGTAACTGCTTTGAGTTTGGAGAAGACTCTAATTTAAAACCTATTATCAATGCTTCCTCATTTTCTGGATAATGTCGCCCAGCCATTATCTTGCAGCCACTAGAAGCTGTGACGAAAACAGCTTGCCAACCTGAAGATTGATTTACCCCGGCTAAAGCACTCCATGCAGCCTTTATTTCATCTTCAATATTCTGAGCCATATTCTAGTTCCCACAGTACATTATTCACTTCGTATTTAACTTTTGTTCCACTATCACTTCCCGGAAAACTAATCCCAAAAGAAACCACAGGAATAGAAATATCGGAGTGATCTTTAATTTCTGATGGATCTAGAAGATAGATTAACAATAACCCGCGCTGAGGATTTTTAGGAACACCAACTGCCCCAAAGCCTCTGATCTTTCTGATTGCTGGGCCACTCGGATTAGCTGGTTCTTTGCTTTCAGGCTCATTACTTGTTCGTCCCGGATCATTCCCCCAAACTGTGCGGGTTAGCTTTAGTGCTTCCAACCAAGCTTTATCATCTAAGTCAACACCCTCATCAATTGGAGATAGTAAACGGCCTATTGAATATCGATCGTCAGAGTTACCTTTATGTTTTCTTGTAACTAATGGAATCTCATATTTGTTTTCGAGAAGAAAACATGGGACTGACTTATCCTTATTTTGCTTCTTGGTCATAATAGCTACAGTCCAAGAAGTGAGTTCTCCTTGCATAGTCAAACTTTGTATGAAATCTGATAACACTTTACTATTAACTTTCATGGCTGCTGGATGAGTTTTATAATCAACAAGAAATTGAATAATCAAGTCTGCCGGAACATTTAACCACTGCCGGCCAGGCGATCCTTTTCGGTCTCGTTCGGGAACAGCTTCTGAATTGCCCATACCAAGAGCAAGTTGTTCAAATACATTCAAATTTGATCTTAATGAAGCTTGATCTTTAAGTAATGAAACTGTTTCGACCGATTGACCACTAAATGAAAGATAAAGGCTCTTGGAACTTCGCATTTTCAGCCTAGATGTAACCATCAATACTGGATGAGACATCACCTTGAGGCCATATTCGCGAGGAGTTGCTCCAGAGGCCTTCATTAAATCGAACTCTTCTCTAAGTTCTTCTGAAGCATCCGCGATGTGCTCGAACCACTCAACCAACTCATCTGTCGTATATAAACGACAAAGATCTAAATAATCGGGACGATAACCGAACCAGCGGCCCATCTGCATAAGTGTATCGTACATACGAGAAGCTCTGAGAAAATAACTTGTACAAAGACCTTCTAAGGTCAATCCCCTTGCAAGCTTATCTCCACCGATAGCTATAACTTTTAGCCCAACAGCACAATCGGCATAATCAAGCGCTTCTTTGGCAAAACCATTAATAGCTCTAACTTCAATTTCTGAAATTGCAGAAGATAAATCATCTTCTATTTGTGCCCAAGTAATTAGGTTTTTACCCGCTAATTCAGAATTGACGTTATATATTTTCTCAGAAGTAGGTACGAAGTCTTCTTCCCATAAAGATTTAAAATTTTCTATTACTGCTGAGTAGTCTATCTTACGGACTAATCGTTGCTTCAGCCATTCAACATAACCTTCAACCTGCTCTTTAACGACGCCTTGGACCGAAGTGAACCTTGTCACATGTACGAGCATGGAACAATGATCGTCTTTTTGTCCTCTTAAACGCCTTATGCAACACGTCAAAACAAAAGATTCAATAGCTTGTTTAAGGGAGGTTGGTATCCCATGTTCTTCTTCACAAGCAGGAATATAACCATTCTTATGCTTAGTTGGCATCCAACCAGTTTTCTCATCTAAAGAGCAATGATCTTTTACTTGCCGGGTTAAGGGTAATCCCCCCTCTCTTCCGTTTTCAGAGTTAATCCCAAAAATCTTTGCGGGTCCAACATAATTAGAAGATGCTGAAAGGTTTGAAATGAAGGCGGTAGGGAATAGATCTGGCCCCTCTTTAAGTGTTTCACCTCGTTCGTGAATAAAAATATTAGCAAATGGTGTTGCGGTGTACCCTACATAAGCACTTCTTGTAAAAGTATGTAATATTTGTCGGGTTAATCTATTTATTGCCTTCGGTTGATGCTCCAAATCAGGCAAACCACTCTCATCAAATTGCTGCTCACCGGTATCTACGGAAGCATTATCAGCTTCGTCATCTATAACTAGTAACGGTAGATGAGTGACAATTTTTCGATTAGTATCCTTATCTCTTGTATTTGCTACATGATTCTCAATCCATTTAAGTAGCCTTTCCAATACTGATTTATTTTTTTTGACCACAAATAACCACGGTCGCTGTTCCGGTGAAATACCAAGATGTTTAGCTGCTTTAGTATTAAAATCACCTTTTTCAGAGCGATTAGTTGCAAAATTGGGCCTGATAAAAGGATCCCTATCAATAAGCCCAACTCCGACAGCATGTATTTCATCTTCGATAAGGCTTGTTGTATAACCAAGAAAACCTTCATCTAAGCGAATTTGAGTCTGCGAGCGAAGGTTGTTATGCATACCCGCCAGAACAATAATAATTTTATAACCAGCGTCGGCAGCTTTACAAATTAGTCCAGTATAATTACCGGTTTTTCCAGACTGCACATGCCCAACAACTAACCCTCTCCTATCCCAAGGTCCATCCCTGTTGGGGTCCTCTAAATTAGACAATATTTGATCTGTTGATTTATTAAGGCCTTCTACGATGTTCCATGACAACTTCTTTTCCTGAAACTCCCTGTACCTCTGCCAATAACGCCAATTCTGTTTTCGATCCTGATTCAACCAAGGTATATGCCCTTCGTTGTTAACTAGAGTTGCATCATCACCGACCCAAGTACTAGCCCTTCTTATAAGCTCAGCGACCACAGCATCACGATTTAAACCTTCAGACCATTCTTTTTTTATTGAAATAGATAAGTTAATTTTATCCTCAATCATAGAAGGTGTGATGTCCACTTCATCTTCAAGTAGATTTTGTACAAAGGCCAAAACTTTGAGATCAACTGTATTCAATGTCATTAAATTTTCCTTGAGCAATCATAGCTCTTTTTTTAAAGATAAAATAAGTTCTGGGTAATCATGAAAAGGTTCTGTTGTAAGTAACTTCTCCTTGGCAGCTTCAGCGCTGTACCCTTTTTTCTGTGTTAAATTGCTGTACATTATTTGAAGTATACTAATAACTTCCTGTGAGGCTTCACCCTCAAATTTTGTTCTAGGGGTTTCTTTATTATCTGCCGTATCAAGCCATATACGCTGAACAGGAATAGTCTCTTCGAGCACCCTTAGCATAACCTTAACTTGAGGAAGCATTGCTCCAGAATCATCTAACACAGCTCTCACTGCCGGATGATTCTCATCAATACGATATCGAACACCGTCTGCTTTATGTTCAGTTTTCCATGCTTGAATTACAAGTTGAGCATGACCGATTAGATTAGGTTTCCCTCTGGCAGCAAAGGCTTTTCGTGCGCGCGAACGAGTATCTTCAGCTAAATGCATTAACCACTTTTTAACAGCGACGGGGGGAGTTGCTGAAGCCTTTCGAATATCAATTTCCCACTCTGAATCCTCAGTATTGGGAATATCAAGTTGTATTCTAGCCAGCCTATGGGCCTCTTCTTTTGTCCAAGCTCGACCTTTACCTAGTCCGAGCCAGCTTCCCGCCAATAATAATCGTTTATTTCTATAAACATAAAAACCTTGCTGTGCAGTCCAACCATCTGGTCCACCAGCTGATTCAAACTCCTTATCACTGAGCCTATCTTGATGCGGTAAAACATGACACTCTACGCTAACGTCTCGTTTGGTTGGGCTAAAATAAGCTAAAGGAGAATTCCATGCCTTAGCTGGATGCCCGAGAAGAAAAGGGTCCCAGGAACGCACTTTGATACCATTGATATAAAGTTCAAACTTGTTCGATTTATCATCTAAATATCGATGAAAAGTCATTGCTAGATGCCGCTCTACTTTATCAATTAAATCTAAAAAATGTTGTGAAGTGAATCCCTTAGAAACTATTCGATCCAATTTCTCCCATAAGACTAAAGTACCTTTTTTTTTATTTTCTTGCTCTTTAATAAACACTTCACTGCCTTTCGCTGGCCCCTCTAAAAGCTGCCATCTGTCACTACTTGCAAGTATGTCTAAGTCCCAGCGGAGTGAATTAAATTGTCCATTACAACTAGTTGCTACTGTGAGGCTCCTGCATTGAGAAAATGATGCTGTTTTTAGCCCTAATCCAAATCGTCCTAAATCATTACAATTACGGTCATCAAGAGGGTTTAAAACACCAAGCCGCATGGCCGTATCAAGGCCTTCAGCATCCATTCCTAATCCGTTATCAATGATTTCAATTCGACTTTGGTTAGCTGCCCAAATAAAGTTAATTTCGACTTTGCTCGCTTTGGCAGAAATACTATTATCAATAATATCAGCCAATGCTGATGCTGTTGTATAACCCAATCCTCTTAAAGCTTCTACCATTGCACCTGCTCTAGGTGGAGCATCTCTTGAACCTTTCATATATATTTGTCATCCATGCCAAGGTATTCATCAATAGCTTCCAGTCCTAAAAAGTCTCTGAGGTGGTTAGAACGAGAAATATGAGCTAACTTCTTCAATGTCTTTGCTTCAATTTGCCGGATTCGTTCTCGAGTAACACCATACTTAGTACCAACCTCCTCAAGAGTAAAACTATCTTCGTTATCAATACCAAACCTCAGTTTTAAGATGTCTTTTTCTTTATCTTTTAATTCTTCAAGTAGTTTCTGTATATGCATATCTCTATCCTGTGAAATCAATATTTCTTCAGGAGTCTCAGAATCATCAATTAAATATTTTTCAACTTGTTGATTACCGTCACTCTCAGGCTCTAAATATTGAGATTTCTGCAATCGCTCTAGCTGCTCACCGGAGATCTCAAGAGCACAAGCTAACTCATCAAAAGTAGGCTCGCGGCCATAAAGTGAAAATAATGATTGGGATGCTGAGTTGTACTTATTTATTCGCTCAATCATATGGACAGGTATTCGTATAGTCTTAGCTTGATCAGCAATATATCTAGTTATTGATTGCCTAATCCACCAAGTTGCATAAGTAGAAAACTTGTAACCGAGCTTATAGTTAAACTTATCTACGGCTTTCATTAGCCCTATGTTCCCCTCTTGAATTAAATCCAAAAGGTCGATCCCTCTTCCTTGGTATTTATTAGCAATATTTATAACCAATTTTAGATTGGCTAATATCATATCTTCCTTTGCTTCTGCTCTAACTTTTTGCCCACTATAAATGTCTGTCAGTACTTTATTTTTAAATGCCCTATCAAAAGGATCATCTAGCTCTGAATTCTCAATTCCGTTTAGGCATTTTGAGGTTAAATCGGCCAAGACACTTTCTGTCAGAATTAAATTTTCAAAAGAACTTATAAAATTGGTGCTTACGACATTAGCATCGAGGAGGTTGAATGTTGATGCCTCCATTTTAAGAGATTCTATATGCTGAGTAATCCTCTCTAATGGGTAAGAATGGTCTAATGGCTCGTCATCAAAATCATTTTCATTAAGAAACTCATCTTCATTAAAAAAAGTATCATTCAATCCTGTGATATATTTTTTTAGCAGAGCAGCGGGGTCATCTGCATTAACAACTTCATCATAAATGTAAAGAATATACTTATGAGTGGTTGGTGCATTAGCTAAAGCTTGCATGATTAGCTTCAAACCAGACTCTCTGAGTCGACCAATTTCAGCTTCTTGATCTCTCGTCAACACAGCTCTTTTCGGTAAACTAGCCAAATAATATGTTGTAGGGTCATCGCGACTAAAAAAAGTATGTTCTAATAATTCAACAGCTTCATTAGTAGAAAGCTCTTCATCAAATGAGAGGTGGTCACTTTTGGGGAGTATTTCAGTAAAGTCATCCAATATAGTAACACCGGATATCTGAAGGATTTTCTTACAATATAAGATCTTATGAGATAATTTTTCATCATATTGTTGGAGAATCGTATCATCCTGACAAATTTTAAAATTATCGCTGTTTTTTATTCCTTTTAGGTTAAGTATTTCTCGGAACAGTTTCGCCCCATAGATACTAGAAACATAGCTAATAAGTTGTCCTTCACAAATAAACCCAGCATCAATTGCTAAAGAAAATAATTCTCTGAAACTATCATGAATCGATTTGCTTCTGAAAAGCTCAGTATCAGAGCCCTCGATGTCAGGCAGTTCAATAATAATGTCTGACCAATCTTCTCTACTATCGACAAGAAAGTGATTGCTTATGTGGTTTTGAGCTACCTCAGCTGATGCCTTACTCTCAACATTCTCCTCTGGTTTATCAATATCTTCGAGAATAACCCATCCATCGATAGCCTCATGTTCATCGACTTCATCAAGACTAATGATCGTTGTTGAAGAGGAATCTCTTGGCTGAATAAAGTTATATTCAACTGAATTTATAGAAGAACTATCTAAATCATTAGAGGTAGTATTTTTAAGACTTTCTTCGCCGGAAGGAATTTCTAAAGTTTGGGATAAATCATCATATCCTTGGTATTCTGTTTCAGAATTTATCAGAGCCATTTCAGAAACGTTGTAAATTTCAGCTACTTTTTTTGGATATATTACATCTATATTCTTAACCGTTTCGACATGACCCACCAAGACATCATGGATATCATAATGCATACTTTCTTTGGCATAATCTTTAGCTTTCTTGCCTTTACTATCTTCAACTTCTGTATCTGCACCAGTCTGTAAAAGTAGCAGGCAAATATCATGATGTCCCTTACTTGCGGCAAGCATTAAGGGGGTTACACCATTTTTATCTTTGATATTAGCAGAACGAGCAACTTTCAAATGAGCTCTTACTGCTATTGCTGAACCAGATAAAATGGCCAACTTCATTAAGTGTCCAAACTTGCTCTTAACTTTCAAAGTGGACTCCATGCTAGACTTCACCGCTAATCCTTTTGCATCTAAATAGACAAGTTTACTCAATTCCCGAAGTATTAATTATTTCAAAAAACTTCATTCCATACTAATCTATTGATACTTCAATTACTTACACGTAGCAATATAATTTTAAAAAATAGCTGAGGTAATTACACTATTTTAAAGCCCACAATGCTATAAGTGATGTGATCTATGGCAAGGAATACTCCACCACATTGAAATTTTATCGCAGAACTCAACAAATGCTTCAATAGAATCTAATAGCTCAAAATGTGACTTATAGTCCGTAGACCTAAGAAATTGAACGTATGATAATCAGCACAAACAACATCACCGGAAGCGCTAATGAGCAAAATATCTGTAATAAATCTTCCACATGAAGAAACTTATCTTGGATTTGATATTTGTATTGAGCCTAATCAGGATCAGTATCGAGAAGGCTTTTACTGGTCGGTAAGTAGAGATGATGAAGAGCATGATTGTGGGTTAGACTTTGAAGCTCAGCAGGCCCTTGAAGCAGCTTATAAGGCTATCGAAAAGTTAATTAGCTAATCGACAGCCTTAACCATTTTTAGGTGATTATGGAGTGTTACAACAAATTCTGATTGACTGACACCTAAAGCCAAAACGATAGTCTCTAATGAGTCCAAAGTAATATTTCGAACACCACGCTCTACTCCGGAGATGTAAGTTCTATCTATCCCTGACTTTCTTGCCAATTGCTCTTGGCTCAAACCAGCTTCAAGACGTAAGCTTTTCAATGTTGATGCGGTTACCTGCCTTAAAATCATTCTCGTTCCATCAATGTATTCAATTACCCCTAGAATCAACTTCTCAAACTAAAAACTCAACAGACTATGAGTCACAAATCTTACTGATTACGATTAAACTTACGGTGATCTATTACAATATGTCACAGAAGACATTAACACTGGATCGCCTCTGAATTATCAGCAACAATTAGATAATCATGCACAAATCGAATTCACCAGCATAGTCACATCCTGCCAGTGGGGAGAAAAACGAAGATGGACGAAATAATGAATCACAATAATCAACTGATTCAATAGTAAAAAGTTTTGATATTTTCAATGTGTCAGGATAAAAAATAACGATGTGTTTTAGTTGAATGTACTAGGGCAGATCAAAAAAGCCGCTTTATGTAGCGGCTTTAGTCGTAAATAAAACTGTTAGCGGCAGGTTTTAGATTCTTCAATCATGGCACGCTGCACTTCGATAGTTTCTTTAATCACTTTATCAAAAAACTTACGTTTCTCTTTAGATGAACCATTACGAACAAAATCAGAAAAAGGCGTAGACTTAACTTTTTCGCGTGATTTAAACATGTCGTACTCCTATTTTTTTGCTATACCGGCAATGACTTCAAGTGAAGTGCGATTATACTTTTTGCCCAATAATGAGTCAATATCTACAATATTAAAATGAGGTTTTTCTCTTGTACCATCAAGATTTTTTTCCATAAAAATAATATCTATCTGATTAGTGAACATTTTTTTTAATCTACTTACCACTTGTTGCGATTCTAAGAATTGTTCAACAAAAACCTCTGGTGGCACTCGCCTTCCTTCAACTTTTTCTCTCGCCTTAACTAAGCACCAAGCCTGTTCAGGCTCTTGATATACAAAAATAATTAAAACATACCGGCCTTTTTTTAAAGACCGTTCAATGTTAGATTTTGCCTTCTCAAAATTAGATAGCGTAGAGTCTAACAAAAAGCTTACTTTCTGTTTGAGGGCCCTATCATGTATGGCCTCAACTAAAAGCGTAGCAGGTCGCTGAAAAAGAGGAGAGTTTGAACCTTTATAATCTGCAAACTGTTTCCTTAGCTCATCATTTTCAATATGAACAACCTCAACTTTATGCTCTTGCATAAATTGAGAAATGATAATCTTTGCAGTTTCTGTTTTACCTGCACCAGGAGAACCAGCCATAAAAACAGAAACGGCACTTTCTTCCTCAGGTAAATGATCAATCATAGCCTTAGCTAATGACTTTTTTACACTTTTCGCATATGCGATTGCTTTAGCTATTATTTCTTCATCTGTCATAGATACCAACAATACCTACCTCATCTTGGTGTTAATAAGGCATAGGGTTTATAACTGTACGACGGCCCTTTAGCTCGCCGTTATTATCCTGAATAAAATCATACTCTTCTGGAAAAAACTTAATGAGTAACTCAATTATTTTTTCATCCATAAACACTCCTTAGCGAGTCCAGTATTACAAAGCATCAATGTTAGCGTGTAAACACCTTTACCAAACTTTCTTAAACAACTCATACTACTTGCTCAGAATTAAGTTAACAGCAAGAGTAAGCGACTGGTAGCTTTATGCAACTGCTGCATCAGAATCTATGGATATTCATTTATGCTAAGCTTGGTCTATCGCAAGATCCGTGGTTTCAACTAACTTTTTAAAAAATGTCAGGCACTTTTTCATGTCCGGACGGCTGACTAGATGAGTGGCTTGCGTGTCATTGATTGAGCGGTGTACAGCTTCGCCTCTTTTCTTAATCCATTGGTTCAATTTAGATCTAGCTTGATCAGCATCACCATCAATCCAAGTCCATTTTTCTGTCACATCTTGATGTAGAAAACGCTCAAACATTCCCTTAGTATTTTTCGAATTTGGAGTATTAAACCACTTCAACTCATTTTCTAAAGTAGATTTAATAAAATTTGCGACTTTCGAGCCTTCCAGAGTCCGTAAATCAGCGGTTAACCTTTCTTCAATGACATCTTCTACATAGGTTTCCCATGCGGTTAACGTCATGATTAATGCGGCTCGTTTAAGCTCTTCAGGCTCTCTTTCTCTGCCCTCAATCTGGTTTAAGTGATCGTAGGCCTGCAAAATTCTTTCGGCGTCTTGAATTGCATTCTCAAAATGTTCTCTCGCTTTAGACATAAGTACTCCTTTACCTTTAATGTTTATTATTCTGAAGATCTAACCAGCTTGAAAACTGATGCAATGGGTCACAGATTTTGTCCATCGGCGACAAACTATCTCCTATGACTACACCATGCACGGCCAAGGCTTGGCTGTCCTTACGATTGTTTATTTTACGGGATAGACTTGACGACACAGAAAACTCACCATCACTAACCAATAGAATGTCAGCCTGTTGCCATTGCAGCTCATCACTTCGCTCAAGAGCTAAATTGAGTGGTCCTTCTGCATCTGTACCACCACCAAACGACATAGATAAAAAGAGAATCATCCGCTCCAATCCTGCCATATTGGGTGTCAGCTCAATTTCTTTAACTTCCCCTTTACTGCCGAACAAATAGACAAAGCATGCTCGTTTCTCTTTTTGGGCGACACTAATGCACTGTAGAACAAGCGCCTTAGCAATATTCTCTGGGGTTCCAGTCATAGAACCTGAAGTATCTAAACACACAATCATAGGACCACGATTGCGATTTAGCTTATTTCCAGAATGGCTTTCTTTGACATCTTGTTCTTGCTCCGTTAGCTGGGTCACCATCTCAGTACCTTCAACGGCATAACTCAACAGAGCATGTTCAGCTCTGCGAGCATGCCATAATTTTTTAAGTACTGGGTGGCCGAAAAAAGCAGCTTCTTGTGGCAGCATTCGACTAATAGAGTCTGAACGAGTAATACCTTTGGTTTCCATCGGCACTAAGGGAGTGGTAATTTCGACATCATGGCGAAAAGTCATGCTCATACGTGAAATAATTTCTTCAATGATTGGCTCTCCCTCTGAATCTTTCATTCTTCCCAAGGTTTCAATTACTTCACGCAGTTGTGGGATCTGCTTTACAATCTTTTGCAGCCTAACTAGATTCATCCAGCCATGACTTTGAAACACTCCTTGAGATAGATCCCAACCAAGACCGGTCACTAATCCCAAATCAGTAAAAACCCCCTCTAACTCTTGCCATATTTCTAGCCTTTCAGACCAGATACTAGGAAGCTTAAATAATTGTCCACCAGCACTGTTTACTAGCTGAATCCAAGCATTGAGCTCAGCTTGTATTTTAATATCTAAGCGTTGAGCATCATTAAGTGCTAAATGCTTTTGTTTTTTTGAAGAACGGCGTTGCTGTTGAATTGCTTCCAATTCTAGTCGTAATTGCTCCAGAGCTTCCTTTTCTGCAATGATCGCCAACTGTCGTGATAATGTTGATGTCTGTCGCTGTAAGCTCTCTAGCTTAACTAATAGGTCACGAAGCAAAGCATCGGTTACCTCTGGGTTATCTTTACAATAGCGCGCCACACCAGATGCCTTTATTGAAGTCGCGATTTCTTGTTGTATAACCTCAGGGAGCCATGGGCAAGGTAAAGATATCTCTTCTGCAGCCAACAGTTGTGAACGTAACAGTGCTATTGACTGGCAGCGAGTTGTTAAGTCGCCACCCGATAAAGTAACCACCGCAGGTAACAACTCATTCGGTAATAACTCAATGACAGCAAACTGATGGTCTAACTGCGCCAACAATCCGACCGAATGCTTCGTCATCGTTGGATTAGATTCACTCACACAGTTCACCTTCTAAAGCCTCATCTTCAGATACATCCGAAACCATGTATTTAGACTCATCTTCTATCGGTAACTTGGCAAATCCAGCCTCTAACTTTAATAACTGCGACAATTGATGTTGAGTATGTGAACGTGCATTTTCAAGGCTGGCCGTGACCTGAGGGAGTAATGCCTTGTCTAACCAAATGTGGTCATTGAATATTGATGTAGCTGACTCTAGTTGTGTATTTAAAGCTTCAATATGTGATTGAGCAGAATTTTTTAAGTCACGTACTTGTTGCAATTGACCTTGAATATGAAATTCAGAGTAAGTAACAGCTTCCATTGCTGGTAAGTAGTCCTTTTCAATCATGATAGGAGTATTGTCTATATTGCTTCTGTACCGTTGTAATGCTCTAGTACTTTCCTCATTTTCCTCTTTATCCCAATAAAGCAATTTCCCTTCTTTATCAGTCTTCTGCACTTCTCCTGAAGACTTAATCGTTTCATTCCCTTTAGCATTAATAAATAAAGGTTGCCCCTTAGCATTATTCTTTTGTCTTTGCTGCGTTTGATCAAACTTCAATTTATGATCCCAGACAGATATTAAACTAGTCAAATTTTTATGAGAAAACTCACCGTTTATAGCAACAGCGTTTTCGTAAACATTTTTTAGCCCTTGAAGTTCTTCCGGTTTATTCCAGAGGCAATGAGGCAAAATCCATGCATCATAATTACTGACTTCATTCATCCCAGCAGTAAATGCTGACACTTTCATTAATTTAATAACTTTTCGCCAGCGACGGTCTGAAACATAAATATCCTCTCGCTGTAAATGCTCTCTAAACGCCTTACATAGCTCAATGACTGAAGGTGTTACTAACACCTTTTCAGACAGCTGCTGGACTTCGATGAGATCTTCTAACCTTAGGCGCACCTCTAACTCAGGGTCAAAAGCTGAACCCGATAGCATCAGCAAGCTTTGAAAACTCTCGTTCGATACTGGTGCAACAAAACTTCGCAGCATAAATCTGTCATAGAGCGCTGAAAGTTCTTCTCCTTCAGGTAACTCATTACTAGCCGCTACAACGGAAATTAGAGGCACTTTGTATCTGCGATTACCATTGTCAAACTCTCGTTCGTTCAGCAATGTTAGTAAACTATTTAAAATGGCACTATTGGCTTTAAATATTTCATCAATAAAAGCAACCGAAGCCTCTGGTAGGTAACCACTGGTTAATCGCTTGTACCTGTCTTCTTCCAGCGCTTTAATAGACAAGGGACCAAATAGTTCCTCTGGTACAGAAAATCGCGTCAACAAACGCTCAAAGTAGCTAGCCTCAACAAAAACACTTTTCAAACGCTTAGCCAGCTCACTTTTTGCTGTGCCAGGTGGCCCGATTAACAGCACATGTTCACCAGCTAATGCTGCTAATAACATTAGCTTTACTTGCTCATTACGCTCAAGCAGCCCGTTGTTCATTTCATTAATTAAACTGGCTATTTTCTCTTTGCGTGAAAGTAGGCTTCTTGGTGTTTGATTTTTCAAAGTTTACATCCTTATTTTAAGTGGCTGTCCGATACAAGTTCCGGGATGAAGCTGTAATAGCTAGATTCATGCCAATGTATAGCGCACTACTTATATCCCTAGTTTTTTAACTCTATTACTCAATGTTTGATGATTGTTGTAACCCAGTAACTTTGCTACTTTACTTTTATTCCCATCATGCAGCTCTAGCGCTTTGACAATATAATGGCTCTCAACTTCCGATAATATGTCACTTATATCAAAGCCTTGATGGATATCCCGTTCTAAAAGAGACTCTTGTTTACCGTCCATAATAAATAAGGCTTGTCGTATTTCTGCTTCATCGATGCAGTCTGAACCTGACCACAATGCAGCTCGCAGTAAAGTCGCCTTCAATTCCCGAATGTTGCCAGGCCATTTGTGTTCTTTGATAACTTTTTTTGCAAGATAGGAAATATTTTTACCTTGTAGTACAGAATGCTCTTTAGCCAAGATCTGCATTAGTGAGTCCACCAAAAAATCTAAATCACCTTGCCGCATTCTTAATGGCGGTAATTGCAAGACGCCTATTGCGACTCGATAAAACAAGTCTTCACGAAACCGACCATGGGCAACTTCATTAATCAAATTTTTATTGGTTGCCGTGATTAATCGAAAATCGCTACTTTTCTCATCAGAATCTCCTAGGCGGGTATACTTTCCATCTTGCAGAACTCTAAGCAACCTTACTTGAACAGCTGCATCCAATTCCCCAAACTCATCTAGAAATAAAGTTCCGTTATGAGCCTGCTCAAATACACCTGATTTGTCTGAAACGGCTCCAGTAAAAGCCCCCCGCTTATGACCAAAAAGTATTGAATCAATAAGCTCTGTTGGGAAAGCTCCGCAGTTAACAGCAATAAAGGCCTTGTCTTTACGGGAGCTGGCATTGTGAATAGCTCTAGCAAACATCTCCTTACCAGTACCGCTCTCGCCATAAATAAGTACTGGTACATCCTGTTGCGCCAATATTTGTGCCTGGGACTTCAAGATTTGCAAATTAGGCTCAATTGTAAGGATGTCATCAAAAGCAGAATCTATAGGCGCTTCTAATCTGGCGAGATTATTTAATTCGGATTGGTTTAATTTAGTAACAGCAGGAATATATTGGGCAGATAATTTAAAAGGTATATTAATGACTTGTACTCCCTGCTCTTTAGAAGCTTGATAAAAAGTGCAAGGGAAGCGTGTTTTACCCAGCAAAACCCAAATAGCCTGCATAGCTGGGGTACCGGGGCTGAGTAAAATACTTAAGTCAGAATCGGACTGCATAACTTCTGTCAATAATTGCTCTGCTGCAATATAAATGTCTTCATAATCGATTGGAGATAAAAGGTTGGCTTTGCGTGCATTAACCTTACTCTTCACCCGCTCTGACAGGAGTGATACATACGGCCTTACTTCATCATCACTATAATTATAGATAAGTTCAATAACATCAAATTTAGCGGCTTGGATCGTTGTCCAAATGGGACCAGTCATTTGCCCTTCAAGCATATTTAGGTCATTTCCACCAATCCAACTTACCAGTAATCTTTTTTTGTTCATCCCTAAGCCCAATTCGTATCTATCCATAGTGATCACTACTAGCGTCATTCACATAGATTCATCTAACAGTCAGCAAATCTACAATTGTCCTACCATTTATAAGTGGTAGGGCTAATAATGACATATATCATGTGGTTACAGTAATTTGCAATGTGAACTTGACGAAATTGATAAGGAGCAACAAATTAGATCTAACTCGAAATTAATTTACTCCAACAAATCCCGCTCTTCTACCCTTTCCAATATCCAATCTTGCACTTCACTATCTACCCAGGCTACCGCTCTCAAACCAAGGCTTACAGGTTTTGGAAAGGTCTTATCTGCGATGTAGTTATAAATAGTCGAACGCCCTAGCCCAGTGCAATCCATCACTTCTTTCAGTTTAATTAGTCTCATTGTGAATTCCTCATATTTGATTCACAACATGGGGAACTCTGGTAAATTTTAACTTTGCAGATCATCGTTCTCGAACGGATTTCAGGTATATATCACCTATGTGCATAAGCAAACTAACTCATCAAAGGAATCTCGTTATGCACAAAAAATCAAATACAAACTCGAGTGAAGCTTGGCCAATAACCTCTCTAGAGATACTTCAGAGTGCTGCAAATATCATTGCAGAAAAGCTCAACTATCAAGACGCATACACCAATCCACAGACAACAAAAGACTTTCTGACATATAAGCTAGGCGGTTATGAAAGAGAGGTCTTTGGCGTAATGATGCTGAATGCACAGCACCAGTTAATTGAATTTCGTGAACTGTTTTTCGGCACGATTGATGCTGCTAGCGTATACCCTAGGGAAGTGGTGAAGGCTGTACTTGAAGTTAATGCTGCTGCAGTTATCTTTGCTCATAATCATCCCTCAGGTGAGCCAGAACCCTCACAGGCAGACAAACAGATAACAAAGAAGCTAACTGATGCTTTAGCGCTTATCGATGTCAGGGTATTGGATCACATCGTAGTGGGCACGACACCAGTGTCTTTTGCCGAGCGAGGATTAATATAGCCATTGCCTTGCACCCCTGTGCTAACGACCGCTGATAACACATCATTTGCTAACACATCTATTTCTTTTCTACTCCCACAACTTACCCGCCACCAGCAAACAAAGGATTAAGAGCGCATGCCCTTAATCCTTTGTTGTGCTGTGTGTGTTATTTAAGGAACTCATATGACTATTTCAATTGATACCAATCAAAGACCAGCAATGCCGATACCTTTCTATCAATTACTGACGCAAGAACTGCTGAACACCAGTCCAAAAGATGCCAATGCAATCACCTTATATTTTCGTGATCCAGACTACTCACCTGAACGAGGTGGATTTCATCCTGTTGAGGTAAGGCTTGAAAAGCAATTTGATCATTGGCGTTTAGTCTATGTGACTGATTTTGCCTTTCACGGTTATGAATTAATTAAGGACATTGATATCTGCTTTAACAGCAAGCAGGTCTATAGCTCACTTGGTGGGTGGATAAACCATGATGAGGGTGAAGAGCTCATTGAGCTATTTAGCGACAATTTCATCAGTTATCACCATATGGATGTTTACCAAGTTCAAGTCGCATTGGGTTAAATATCAGATTCAAATCCAAGTTCCCATATTGGTAAAACGGGAACTTGGGAACCCAGCAATATCAAGGGGTGTAAGCAATATTACCTTTTGAAGTACTCAAATCGTCTTTATAGCCCAAATAAGGAACTTGAACATGGCGGAAGTACAAGCAATCAAAAAGCATGAAACCATTCAACTCATTGGCCATTTATTGGAAATGCGCTGTAGTAAGCAAATGGCCGATATTTGGAATATCGGCCTTAATCTTGCGCTACGGATTTCTGATTTATTGGCTATCCAATTTGATGATATCCAAGGAGAACGCCTCATTGTCAAAGAAATGAAGACAGGCAAGCAAGCTAACATCAAGCTCAACCACAAGGTGTTAATGCATATTCAAGATGTCAGGGCTGAAAACCCACAACATATCTACCTCTTTCAGTCCTTCCGTAATCAACAGTCTAAAAATATTAAACCTAGGCCACTCACTCGACGTGCTGTTACCAAAGCATTTGCGTTAGTAGGTGAAGAACTAAAGCTAGCGCTTGGCACACACTCAATGAGAAAGACCAGAGGCTACCATCTTTACCAAAACACTAAAGATATTGGTCGTGTAATGAAGATGCTAAGACATAGCTCTGAGGGAGTAACACTGCGGTATATCGGCATTACTCAGGATGATGTTGATAAGGATTTTGTTGAACTGGAAATTTAAATATTTGTTATTACAACCACACTAACCATTAACTCACATCACTGACAAAAACCTTACAGCTAATAGCTCTGCCTCATGTGACTGAAGCTTGAAATCTCCCCTCTAAAACTGATTAATAACTTCACTTGTACTACATGCGGTTATTGCTATTAGCTCATTAAGCTTTTGATTAAGGAAAGCATATGAACTCATTTCAACCTGGCGATCACCTTGTCACTAATCTCGATACCCTTGGGTTAACAAAGCACCATGGTCTCTATATTGGTAACCATAGAATTATCCACCTAGCCAAGAGCGGCACCATAGAAGAGATAGACATTGGATCCTTCTCTAATGGCAACTCTATCTGGGTGAAGAAATCGACTTATTTTCCAGATTTAGCAATCGAATATGCGCTTAGTAAATTAGGGTGTACTTCATATAATTTAGTCACTAATAATTGTGAACAATTCGTCAATGAATGCTTGGATGAACAAAGAACATCCAATCAAGTAAGTAACGTCTCGCATCTTGCCATTCAAACTGCTGCAAGGTCAGGATTACTAGGCAGAGCAGCATCAAAGGTGGCTACAGGTACGATAGCAAACGTCGCATTAGCCTCTACTGCAGCTAAGATAACCGGTGAATACTTAGGTCTACCCGATAACGTCAATACGGTATTGGGTATGCCTGGTGACCTTGTGGGTAAGCCATTGGAATGTTTATTCACTGGTACAACTCGAACACTAGAAGATAGTTATGATTGTCTAGCTAAAGGTGAGCTGTCGAACGCAGGTATTAAACTAGTAACTGGTGCGATAGAAACGGGTACCACAGCGTTGATATTTACCCCTGTTGTCGTCACTGTGACAGGAGCTAAAGCTGGTGTCGAATTAGTATCAGATGCCTGGCATTGGTTATGGGATTAATGTCTATATAACATTAAGAGAGAAAGTGGATATAAGGCCACTTTCTCTCTATTTGGTTTCTTTTACTTCTGACTCAATAACTTGAAATATTGAGCTCTGTACTCAGTTACCAATGCCTTATATACGACTATAACCAAATGAACGAGTCCTATCACCATAATGCTTAGTCTCTAACTTGGCAAAATAACTCAATCGATAAAAGGCGGCATTAAATATCAGCGGGTAATCCAGTGCATTCTTATTAATATAGTAAACGGGCTTATCCCTGGGGAAGTGTACTAAATCTCCGGTACTGTATGCATCTAGGCCTAACGCACTGGCCCAGGCTTCAACTATCTTGGTACTCAAGTTTTGCCCACTACGATTGAAATCACCTAGATGATTATAAGCATCGTTATTAAGCAAGATAGCCACATGGTAATGGTCCGTATCAGCATCAGCTCGCTCCCTTGCCCAAATATGACGCAGAGTACAAGGATGCACCCGCTTACGTTCACGCAGCTTACGAGCTCTATCATTTTCAATTCTGGAACCGAGAGACTTAAAGAAGCGGGTGATGACATTGGTGTTATAGACAAATGGTGAATCACACAACCCCATCAATTGTGGCAAGTGCAAATCAAACCTTATCATGAAAGTTCTAGGATTATCACTCAAGGCGTTCTGTAACGTCTGTAACGTTGCGTTTAAGTACTCACAGCTTAATGGTCTAGAAATAACATCTAAACCTTGGTATTGACCATTGTTGATGATAGTAAGGTTAGTGTTAGCGGTATGACGTGTTTGCATGTTGAAACTCCATATAGGTTATTGATTCATAACTTATATGGTTCGAGTATTTTTCAACTTGCTCGGCCTCTTTACATATTCTTCAGAACGTACGGTCTAGAACACTATCTAACTAGATAAGACAATAGTATTAACAAACCGACAAACCTAGTCCCTGAAACACAAGGCATGCTTTGACATTTGAGCATTCAAGACAAGGGATCTATGGGGTTACGTTACTCGACAATTAAACTAAGAAAGAATTATACGATATCTAGTCGACACGGGTACTTTTACTCGAATTAGAAAATGAAATATCAGATCTCAAGTTACTTTATTGAAACGAATTCGCATCTAGCATAATTCAAAAAATAATTGATGTGGAACTAACAACACAATATTATAAATTAAAAAAACTTAGCACCCACCACCTACCCCATTACCATCAAGAAGACTTAAACTCCCATAAACACTAGCTTAAACCATAATAATACAACCTAAAAATCCAATGAAAACCCAATAAAAACCCAATAAAAATCAAATTAAAAACCATTAAAAACTCATCGAAAATATAGTTAAAATTTACTTTAAAACTTATAAAATAAATCTATAATTAAGGTACCTTTCGCTTATGGTTACAATTTAAATGTCTATAGACAATTTTGAGTTTAAAAAGAAATTAGAAGATTTGAATGATCTCGATTTGCATTTTTTATACACGAGACTACTCCAATACCATTGGCTTGTTTTGCGGGAAAATCAAACCAGTATTACGTCAAACGAAGAAAAGATTAGTAGAATTTTAAATCACCAAAATTATGCTCATCGTAAACGGTTAAATTTTGAAGTCTCAGTTGATGAAATACTAATCCAGCGAGTTAGCTCAAAAATACCCAAAGAAAATTTAGATTGGATTGATCCAAGTAACTATAGGCAGTGTATTTTTGTCTGGATAGTCATTCGTAATATTTTTACCCCATCCATAGGTGGTCTGTTCAAGTATATAAGTGATTATGAAGATCACCTTATGACATTAGAGCCTTCAACCGCTTCTAAATGTTATAATCTTGCCCTTAACTTTATGTATATTTGGAGTTTAAATTTAGATTATAAACTTCAAAAAATAGCCGAATTAGAGAGACATTGGCAGCAAAACGTGGCGTTTAAGCACAAAATGCTTAAATTTATCGAGAAAGGTAATGATGAAACGAGTACTTGGCTCATTTCTTACCTTTCTTGTAGGTACCAAAGTTTCCCTAAAGTTCATTTATTCTTTAATACCTTTAAGGAAAAAAAGTCATTAACGTTAGCTTTAATTGATAGTTGGTTTATTCCAGATGCAGAAAAAACTATTGCCTTAGATAAAGCATATACGGCGGCACATGGTAAAAAATTTAATGGAAAGCCCAAAAATCTTAAAGGGGCTAATTTTTGGCTTGGTGCTGAACAAGTACGGATGCTTTCTGAAATAGCAAAGAAGAAAAAACTATCAGAAAAAGATCTATTAAACTCGTTAATTAACGACACATATTTACATTTACTTAAATAGCGTCTGCTACCAGGAAATGGTGGGTACATCGGTGGGTACAAATGAGCATTACCTTAAAGAATGCCTATAACTAACTGTTATAATTGTACTTATATTTTTTAAATACATTCAGATCCAAAACGTAGAGTAACGTTTCTCCTTGCTCTCAAATGCTAAAAAATCCGTAATGACAAATGTTATTACGGATTTTTTGTTTTTAGCGCTTTGTGTGACGGTTTCCTATTGAGTGAAAAAGTAGGACTAAAATGGTGACTAATTTGATTCGTCATATCGGTTAAAAAATCTAGTTATTCATTTGAACTTAAGCTAATACATATCAATGTCAATTATGCATCAATGTGCTAGAGCCCAAAGCACATAAGGTATTGAGCTATTAAGTTAGGCCAATTTCGCCCCATTTAATAGACAAGCAGATCGCCATCAACTACCCTCATATATGCCGTTAAAATAAACAGTATCTCGTTAAGAACAGTTATTAATGGCAATGAAGGAATAACAAAGCAGGGGGCCGAAAAATGAAAAATATTTTTGTTTTTGGTGCGGACGAATTCAACCTTTCCCTAATGCGTTCGCTCGATTCTGCCCATGAATATTGTTTTCATGAGCTTTATCAATATTCAGAGGTAAAGACAGGAAAAGAATTTCCGGTCGAAACCTTGTAT
Organism: Shewanella sp. SG44-2; assembly: GCF_014164215.1. NCBI lineage: Bacteria > Pseudomonadati > Pseudomonadota > Gammaproteobacteria > Alteromonadales > Shewanellaceae > Shewanella > Shewanella sp. SG44-2. The sequence continues at coordinate 221,526 of NZ_JACJEU010000002.1, read as the reverse complement.
GAAGGCGCTTTAGCGCGATTGAATAGCTATCCTGGCTCCGTAGATGCCATTGTTGGCTATTTGGATTTCCCCGTTAGCACCATGCTCCCTCTATTGTGCCAATCTTTAGGCTTACCCTCTCCCAGCTTTGAAGCAGTACTCAAATGCGAGCATAAATACTGGAGCAGGTTGGAACAGCGCCGAGTCATCCCAGAATACATCCCAAACTTTTGCTCGGTTGATCCTTTTAAAGATGATTATAAGCAGCAAATCACCCTCGATTATCCTTTCTGGCTTAAGCCGGTAAAAGCGGTTTTATCACACCTTGGGTTTATGGTGCGTAATGATAGTGAACTCGAAATGGCGATTATGGAGACACGCAAAAAAATCTACTGTTTTGCCAAACCGTTCAATTACTTACTCCAATTTGCCGACTTGCCAGATGAAATTGCCGCTGTTGATGGCTATCACTGCATCGCCGAAGGAATAATCTCCCATGGCCAGCAATGTACGCTTGAAGGCTATGTTTTTGATGGCAAACTGTGCGTCTATGGAGCTGTTGACTCAATACGTGAAGGTGAGCATGGTTCCAGCTTTTCTCGCTATCAATATCCATCATCAATCCCACAGCCTGTTCAGGACAAAATGATCGCCGTCACCGAGCGCTTCCTTACCGCTATCGATTTTGATAATGGTCCATTCAATATCGAATATTACTGGGACAAGGATAGTGACCATATCTGGTTGCTAGAGATCAATACTCGTATTTCCAAGTCCCATTCTCCATTATTTCGCAACGTCGATGGCAAGTCACATCACCAGGTAATGCTGGATTTGGCCTTAGGTAAACAACCAGTATTTCCCCATCGTAAAGGTTTATATAAATATTCGGCCAAGTTTATGTGGCGCACACATACAGATGCACTGGTAAAACGGATACCCACAGAGCAAGAAATACAGGCCATTACCCAGCGTATCGCGGGCACTGATATTCAGCTGCATGTCCGTGAGAGAATGCGCCTGTGTGATCTTAATTATCAAGACAGTTACAGCTACGAGATCGCAACTGTATTTATCGGTGGTGATAGCGAACAGGAACTGTTGCAGAAATATCATGATGTACAACAGGCATTACCGCTGGAACTTGTACCACTGCTTTAAATGACCTGCGCGATAACCATAAGGAGGAAATATGACGGCTGCCAAGCACTGCGCATACAAAATCCGCCATATCGAACATTGCTGGATCCCGATGGCCGACGGCATTCGTCTTTCAGCCCGCATCTGGATGCCAGAAAATGCTGAAGCTAAGCCTGTACCGGCTATTTTCGAGTTTATTCCTTATCGTAAACGTGATGGCGTCAGACTACGCGACGAAACCATGCATCCATATTTTGCCGGACACGGCTATGCCTGTATCCGTGTGGATATCCGTGGAAGCGGCGACTCTGAAGGTGTGCTGACGGACGAATATCTGCAGCAGGAACTCGACGATGGTATCACTGTTATTGAGTGGCTTGAGAAGCAACCATGGTGCGACGGCAATATTGGCATGTATGGGATCTCATGGGGGGGATTCAATGGCTTGCAAATTGCGGCAATGCAACCACCGCAACTTAAAGCTATCGTCAGCGTTTGCTCTACTGATGATCGCTACGCCGATGATGTGCACTATATGGGAGGCTGCCTGCTCGGTGATAATCTTTCTTGGGCCTCGACGATGTTTGCTTACAACTCTTTACCTCCGGATCCACAAATTGTCGGTAACAAGTGGCGCGACATGTGGTTTGAACGCCTTAAAGGCAGTGGCTTATGGCTCGATACTTGGCTTAATCATCAACACCGTGACGAATATTGGCAACATGGCTCAATTTGCGAAGATTTTTCTAAAGTACAGATCCCAGTCATGGCTGTCAGCGGCTGGGCCGATGGCTACAGTAATGCAGTTTTTCGGCTGCTCACCAACTTGCCTGGTCCGAGACAAGGATTAATTGGCCCCTGGAGCCATAAATACCCGCATATTGGCGTGCCCGGCCCTGCAATTGGTTTTTTGCAGGAATGTCTGCGGTGGTGGGATAAATGGTTGAAAGGTATTGAGACCGGCATTATGGACGAACCCATGCTGCGGGCATGGATGCTGGACAGTATGCCTCCGTCAACGTCTTACCATCAACGCTTTGGCCGCTGGGTCAGCGAACCATCTTGGCCGTCATCCAATATTGGTACACTTGCCTTCAAGCTTGATAAATATCGATTGGTAGATGAATTTGCAGAAGTTGCGGAGGAAGAACTGTGCTTGCAGTCGCCATTAAGTAACGGTCTGTTTGCGGGTAAATGGTGTTCATATAGCACAACACCAGATCTTCCCCATGATCAGCGTGAAGAAGAAGGCGGCGCGTTAGTTTTCACAAGTGAAGCTCTGGACACCACGCTTGAGATCATGGGCGCGGTGGTAATCGAGCTAGAAATATCGGCCAGTAAGCCAATGGCAATGATCGCTGTTCGTCTATCGGATGTGCATCCAGACAACAAAAGCTCGAGAGTAACATACGGCCTGCTGAATCTGACCCATAGAGATAGCCATGAAAATCCGACTCCACTGCAACCAAATAAGCGCTATTGGGTAAAGCTTCAGCTTAACGGTATCGCGCAGACCTTCCCTAAGGGCCACCGGATCCGAATTGCAATTTCTTCCTCTTATTTTCCGCTAGCTTGGCCTCCAGCAGAGTCGACACAACTCAAGATTTACACTGGTTGCAGTCGGGTGATATTGCCGAGTCGAATCCCACGTGAAGAAACGATAACTTTCCTTGATCCTGAGGCTTCCGTCAGTGGTGCCAAGCAGCAACTTATAGAAGGACATCATAACTGGCGAGTAATCCGCGAACTGGACAAGGATTTGTCTACTTTAGAAGTCATTAACGACAACGGTACTTACCTCCTCGATGATATCGACTTGATTGTGAATCGCGAAGCGAATGAGTGGTACTCCTATCAGCGTGATGACTTTCAATCGGCACAGGGTAAAACTCTCTGGCGATGGGGGTTTAAGCGAGGTGACTGGGCTGTAGAGACCGTCACTCGAACCTTACTGCACTGCGATGAGTTTTATTTTTATCTGGATGCAGAGCTAGACGCTTATGAAGGAGACAAGCGCGTTTATTCGCAAAACTGGAACCTTCGTATTAATCGTAACTGGGTTTGATACTGAAGTGGGTATTTAGGCCGGTATTCTGTATCGCCTCAATAGATCCTCGTATTATTCACAATCACGTTGCCACTACACACAACCCAGAACGATGTACTAAAGGCATTAAGGACGAAACAAGTACAGAAACAAACTTAACCTATTTGGGCTGCATATCGGTACACCGATATGCAGCCAACTGCGGGGAAATGATTAAAGACAGGGAATACCAAATTAAGCCGTTTGAAAATGCTAAAACAGACTAAAAAAATTTTTATCTATCCGCGCCAGCATCAACCAGCCTTATCACCAACTGCTTGTGTACTCTGAGGTAAATTTCAGTCTACAATGCCATGCATCACTTGTGCATCTATACGCATTAGCACTTACAGCAAAGGCCTTTAATGACCAATCCCTACTCAGCTAAACAGTGGCTCCAACTCAATATGCAGCAGCAAGGTTTATTACAGCCTTTGGAGTCATTGCCAAAGCTTGTCCAGCAATTAAGTTATGTACAAATTGACTCGATTAATGTGGTTGAACGCGCGCATCATCATGTATTACACAGTCGCCAGCCCGAATATTCTGCCACCATGTTGGACGCAGCAATGAGCGATAAAACGGTGTTTGAATATTGGTCCCATGCGGCTGCTTATCTGCCTATTGAAGACTACCGTTTTAGCCTGTATCGCAAACAGCAATTACAACAAGGTGGTAAGCATTGGTTTGAACCAGAACATAAAGTCATGCGTGAAGTTAAAGCCCGTATTAGCGCCGAAGGTCCATTAAAAGCCAGTCAGTTCACCCATGAGTCAGACACTAAAAATGGCACTTGGTGGGATTGGAAACCAGCTAAAAAAGCGCTTGAGCAGTTGTTTATGCAAGGCGAGTTAATGGTTGCTAGGCGCGACAAGTTTCAAAAGGTGTACGACTTAACAGAGCGAGTACTCCCAGAGCACATCGACACCACAGTGCCTAGCGATACAGAATTTGCCCAACACTTGATTCAGCGTTATTTATCGGCGCATGGTTTTGGTAATTTGCAGCAAATACAATATTTACGCAAAGGCCTCAAACCTCTACTCAGCAAAACATTAGCGCAACTGTGCGAACAAGGTGATATCGCCAGCTTTACCGACTCCAGCGCCAATACACAACACGTTTACTTCTACCAACCTACGCTCACCTTACCCACTGCTATTCCCAATAAAGTCTGGCTACTTAATCCGTTTGATAATTTAGTCATTCAACGCCAAAAGCTTAGGCAATGGTTTGGGTTTGATTATCAAATAGAAGTGTATGTGCCTGAGGCTAAACGCCAATTCGGCTATTATTCACTGCCCATTCTATGGCGTGACGGTTTTGTTGGCCGCGTGGATGTAAAAGCCGACCGTAAAAACCAATGTTTGTTACTGCAAAACCTGCACATTGAAACGAGCACATTGACGAACCAACATGATGAATTAAATGACAAAACACATTTTGTTTCTGCGTTAATCGAGGCCATTGATCACTACTGCACATTCAACAACTGCCAGCGTTGGCAACTAATACAATGTAACGATAAAACGATTGCTAAAATGTTACTCAAAGCAAGTCAACAGGGTAGTTAACTGCATACTCTGTACTTCGAATACAGTTCCCCCTCCCCTACAAAAGTGACGCAACACAATATATGCAGCGGTATGTAATGTTGTTCACGTTTTAAACATTTATTACCACACCCAATTCAATAGCTTGAGTTACGTCACTAACCCCAAAGATGTAGTGGGATACCTTCAAAAGGCTAAAAATAATAACAACCTACATAAAAACTTACGCGGGGAGAAAACACGATGTTTTATATACACATGCTGCTGTTATTAGCGGTGATATTTGTTGGTATTCGCCATGGCGGTATCGCCTTTGGTTTATTGGGCGGGTTGGGTGTATCGGTACTCGCATTTGTATTTGGCGTTGCACCAGGTGCGCCACCTATTAGTGTAATGTTAATTATTCTAGCCGTAGTGGCGGCTTCGGCGACGTTAGAGGCCACAGGCGGTTTAAAGCTGTTGGTAAAGTTTGCTGAAAAACTATTACGTAAACATCCAGAGCACATCGTCTTTTTAGGCCCACTATGTACCTATTCATTAACCGTTCTGGTTGGTACTGGTCATTCTGTTTATCCCCTTCTTCCTGTAATTTACGATGTGGCGTACAAAAAAGGCATCCGCCCAGAACGTCCATTAGCCATGGCAACTGTAGCATCACAAATGGGCATTACAGCCAGCCCAATTGCCGCTGCAGCAGCAGTAGTGCTTGCCACTGCCGTTGATAATAATCTAGATATTAACTTACTTGATGTACTCATGGTGACCATTCCCGCCACACTAACAGGCTTACTAGTAGCGTGTACTTGGAGCTTAAAGCGCGGTAAAGATTTAGATAAAGATGAAGAGTTTCAGGCACGTTTAACAGATGATGAGTTTCGTGAAGCATTAACCGACCCCAAAGCAGATGAGGTGCAAACACCCCAGGCCGAATCGACAGCAAAGAAAGGCTTAACAGTATTTTTACTGGGTATATTTGCCGTTATCATGGTGGCGATGTTTAGTAAGCAAATACTGCCAGCTGGCGTCAGCATGTCGGTAGCGATTCAATTTATGATGCTATCAGTCGGTGGAGTAATATTACTCGCCACCAATATCTCACCGAAAAAAATTGTCACCAGTAACGTGTTTACCGCCGGTATGACTGCGGTCATTATCATTTTTGGTATTGCATGGATGAGTGACACCATTATTGAGCACCATAAAACCTATTTAGTGAGTGCGGTAAGCGACATTGTCAGCGTGTATCCATGGACATTTGCTATCGCGATGTTTGTGTCTTCTATCTTCTTAAAAAGCCAAGCAGCGGTATTAACTATAATGCTGCCATTGGGGTATTCACTCGGCATCCCAGCACCAGTATTAATTGGTGTACTACCAGCGTGTTATGCCTACTTCTTCTTCCCATTCTACCCAAGCGATTTAGCCGCAATTAGTTTTGATAGAACCGGCACCACCCACATTGGTAAATACGTACTCAACCACAGCTTTATTATTCCAGGCTTTATTGGCGTAGTAACCGCCACATTTGTGGGTTACTTTATATCAATGGCGATTAACTAGCCCTAGCTTGTAATTTGGCTTTGAGCTTTAAGCTAAGAACTAAAGTGATAAATCGCTAGTGAATTTACAAAAACAAGTCGCTAGCATCAACAAAAATGGCAGCCAAACTGGCTGCCATTTTTATGTTTATTACTAGGTGAGAACTTGAATGCTAGGCAACTCCAACCACTAGTAGATAGTACCAAAGTATGAAGTTAAAATTTTGATAATCAATACAAAATATAGAGTTAAAAATCTTGTATAGCGAACTCTATTTTTACTAAAAAGGTAACTCGTAACCCTATAAAAATAACGATTTAAACTATAATAAATGTACCTTAAAAAATATAAGAAATATGATTATGCAGCCATATTTACAAGCTTTTGGAACTCAGTTTAATTTGGGATTTAACCCTAATGATTATCCATTTTTAATCGATAACAGTTACGGTAACGACACTTGTGTAAGCTTCTATTTTAAACAAGGCGATCAATACAGAAAATTGTGGGTTGATCATGAAATGGCCGATGACCGTGAAGAAAATGGTGCACGGTACACTATTGAGTCCGCAACGAATGAGGGGACGGATGAAGCACCCGAAATCTATGCAGGTGCTGACGCAATTAACATTTTTGAGTGCGAAACAAGCGAACATCTTATCGCTCATCTTAATCTAATATCCTCCAAGTAAATTCGCCCACCACATCGTCCTATGCAACACGCCGTAAACCCATCCATGGGGGCTTGACGAAAACATCCTGTTTTCAACAGTTGCATATGCCGATATAGCAGGCTTTGGCAAGATCATATGAATTAATCCACTCAATAAATCATCACTTTCGGTGTTTAAAAGAAGCCAATGTGACTCATAGTCCGTGGACTCCTTATTGAATAATACTGACAATACCGCATGTAATTCATTGGAGATAACACCATGTGTGATAATTCATATACCGAAGTAGTTGAAGATACTATTGATGGTTTTGATATCTATATAGAACCCAATCCTGACCAATATCGCGGCGGCTATATTTGGTCGGTTTCGAAAAATAATGAAGAGTTAGATACTGGGTTGGTTTTCTCTATAGATAATGCTTTCGAAGATATATTTGACAACATTAATTCAAATCAAAACAGTTCACTCTAACATCGGTCATAAATTCAATAAGCGATAATATATCACCCCTAATTTGTTCCGGATAACAGCGGTGCAAAGATTTCGGCACAACTAGTTTAACTCCAGCTAATTTCATCTCAGCATATTGATTAATTGAAACCCCTTCTTGTAGGGTAAATAAATGCTTTATTTTGATATCATCAGCCTCATTAATAATCTGTCGCCATCTATCTTTACATGTAGTTTTTACTGCCAACATTCGCAAATTTTGTCTAGGAAATAGTTTGTTATGATATGAGTCACAAGAAGGGAAAATGAAATCAGGTTTTTTGTTGGCTTCAGTTACACATTGTGAAGTAAAGTTTGTAATACCATTCTCTTGAAATATATGTTCTAAATGTAATTCCAGTGACTTTCCAGATCTAGATTTACGTCGGTTGCTTACTGAATTTGCAAGATTAACAAAGTCATCAACGGTATCAAAACCATCCCTGATTTTATCAAGCACATGAAACTCTTCAATTTTCTTAAATGCAGTATACTCAACATCCCTGCGTTCAATAAGTAAGTCATCTGGTTCTGCGGCTTTAAATGTATAAACTTCAGCCAAATACTTAATCAATTCTTCACCAGAAGGAAATTTAAGTCTCCAAGCATCTGGTATTTTGTACAGGTTCGACTCTTTTGGGTTTGTGCGCTTAAAACCACTTAACAGATTGCTTGATGGACCAAATAAGCATTCACCGGGTAAAACTTCACCTATCGATTGCTCAAGGAAATCTTCATCTTCAATAGTACTACATACCCATACCTGAACAGTTGCACAATCAGATTTATTACCCCGAACAAATGCAAATAAAGCTAAGGCACCTGTATTATCGGGATTTTGTAATGGTGATTTCTTTCCTCCCCAACCAGTGATACGTTTTTCATTTCTGGTTTTACCGAAAAATCGATTATTGTAATAAATAGCTCTTACTTGTTTATCATCAAAATCATGTGACAAAGTTACGGCTTTAAAATACAGGTCAGGGTTTAACCTATCTATGACATTCAATGAAGGAAAAAGATTATCCATCACATTTTTCGGAACATAAACTCCGACTTGATGACCGCCACTAGCGCCAGTATCATTAGCAGATAATCTTTTTATGTAAAGAGAATAACCAGTAGAAGAAATGCTTGATAACCAATCAGAAAATACCACTTTATACCTCGTAGTTATAAAAAATTTAAAACCTAAATCAATGTACCTCATAACATCTCGTTAGTCAGCTGATTCAACCAAAGATTATAGATATCAAAAGCCTCAACAATCTGGGATTCTTGTGTGATAGAATCTCACACAAATCCCCCTTAAAACTAAAGTCATGGTTAAAGATATTATAACTCTTGGAGATGAACTCAATGAGCTCCTCCATAAAGATGACGAAATTGCCACACACTCATTATTCAAGTTACTAATTGAAATATATGATCAAAAAAATCTAGCTATAAAATTAAGTGAGATTGGTATTGGCGTAAGCCGTGAAAACCTAAACAAATGGTCTAAAAACTCTAATTCTGCATGTATAAACTTAGACAAAAAAACTAGGCTATTTATCGAAAGTCATTTGTTGCCCAAGAAACCAGAACATTGGGATAATCCAACATTCACATTCATAGATCTTTTTGCCGGAATCGGTGGTATTAGGAAAGGATTTGAAGATTTAGGTGGTAAATGTGTATTTACAAATGAATTAGATCAAAAAGCTAGAAAAACATATCTTGCTAACTACTATGTCGATAAAGATGAGTTACCGTACTTCCTTGACAAAGAAGAAGATAATTCCAGGGCAAATACTTCTTTTATGGATATAACAAAGGTCACATGCAGCAATTGCCAAATTATGTCCGAATCAGAAAAGGCGTTACATATACTTCAACATGTTCCACAACATGATGTACTTTTAGCAGGTTTTCCTTGCCAACCTTTTTCTATTGCTGGTGTTTCAAAGAAAATATCCCTTGGCAGAGCACACGGCTTTGAGTGCGACACTCAAGGTACTTTATTCTTTGACGTAGAAAAAATAATTGAAGCAAGAAAACCAAAATTTTTTGTACTTGAGAATGTCAAAAATCTCAAAAGCCACGACAAAGGTAATACATTCGCAACAATTATCAGAACGTTAGACAAATTAGGATACTGGCTGCTTGATATCACTAATGCTGGTAAAGATATTGAAGATGCAATAATAAATGTTAGAAAAAGAAAAATAGAACCAACCATTATTGATGGTATTCATTTCACACCCCAGCATCGAGAACGAGTGGTTCTGGTAGGAATCAGAAATGATCTTATACAGAAATTTCCTGATTTAAAAAATCTATCTTTGTCTCAAATAGAAAAACCTGAAAGTCGTTATACTCTTGATGAAATCTTATCAGATTTAACAGAGGCTGAAGTTAAAAGGTATACGTTAACCCCAAACCTTTGGAATTATCTTTATCATTATGCTTTAAAACATAAAACCAAAGGTAACGGCTTTGGTTTTGGTCTTGTTAATCCTAGAGATCAACATGTTACAACTCGTACCCTTTCTGCTCGCTATTACAAAGATGGCTCAGAAATTCTTGTAAATCATCAAGGGCTTGAAAATGAATACCTAGAAGCAAAAAAGAAATATGGTATTTTCAAGAACCAAGAAAGAGAAGAGTTTGCAACTTCCCATGCATTAAAATCTCTAGGTGACATAGAACAATCAGAGCAATCTAAGGAACTGATAAAGGATGGAGAAAAAATTTACGATGAAAAGTTTGGTCGCTACGCTGAAGAATTTAATCCTTTATATAAAACACCAAGAAGCCTCACACCAAACGAATGTGCAAGACTGATGGGATTTGAAAAGCCTGAATTTGATCGAACAAGATATGATCATGACTTTAAAATAGTTTGTGCTAATGCTAGTGCGTATAAACAATTTGGTAATTCAGTGGTTGTGCCTGTATTTAGAGCTGTGGCAAAACTCCTGAGACCCGCCATTGAACTGACAAAGGAATTTGATTAATTAAGCAACACATACCTTGTGCTTCTACCGCCCGCGCCGGTTTTGACCAAACATTGTTGTTCAACTAGTTGAGCTAAATGGCGGGTTGCGGTTGCGCGGCTGACTTTAGCGACTTTTTGATATTGGCTACTGCTGATCCCATCACTAAAATCACCATCAAGCAGCCGGTTAAGTACCTTAACTTGTTCTGTGGTTAACGCTGAGGTGAGTAAGCGTCGATCGACACGAAGCCAGAATTGGGTTTTCGCGATGGTTAGTTCAATGTTATTAATAGCATGAGGCGAATAGCAAGTTAATGACATCTAAGCTGACTGATTTATCTGTATCACCACATCTTGCTAGCTCTAAACTAACGTTGAAAAGTAAAAAAACTTAGTTTGAAAAACTAAACTTTTACGGCAATGATTAACGTGTAAATGACAAAGTTTAAACTTTTATAGATAATAAAGTTTGAATAATGAACAAAATACGTCAATAATCAACGTATATTTAAGCCTAATCAAACCAGATGCGATAGTCGAACATGCTGAACACTAAAGCCAGAACACAACTACAGAATGCATTGCCTTTGGATATGGTAGCCACAAAACCATGGCTTGAAGCACAAGGGCTTAGCCTGCACTTTCTAGACAATGCTGTACGTAGCCGAACTTTAATTCCCCTCACCGCTGGGGTTTATGTAAGACTGGAGGCAAATCTCTCCTGGAAAGGCCTTGTTGCTTCTGTACAACGTATGTCAGATAGTCCTATTCATGTGGGAGGCTTAACAGCGTTAGAGCTTGAGGGTTTGGGGCATTATGTGTCTATCGGCGATAAACCTAAAATACAGCTTTATTCTAATTCCGCATTACCTCGCTGGCTGGACAGAATCGATATTTCAGCAGAGTTTGAATGGCATGGCACAAAACGTATATGGCCAGAAACACTGATGCACAATAGTCAATATCTACGACAAAACACGTGGAGAGAATCACTCCCTCCGCTTTTTTATTCTTGTCCAGAAAAAGCGATTCTTGAGCTCTTAACAACAGTGCCCCAACACACTAGCTTTGAACACGCGGATCAAATTATGCAGGGGTTGAGCAATCTTTCACCACGTAAGTTGGATGTCTTACTTAAAGCCTGCTGCAGTATCAAAATTAAACGGCTGTTTCTTTGGCTGGCAAATAGACAACAACATGCCTGGCTTAAGTATCTGACACCTGAACAATATGACCTAGGCACAGGCAAGCGACTTATCGCACAAAACGGCAAACTAGAGCCAACTTGGCAAATCACTATACCCAAGGAGATGTAACCACGATGGATAGAAAAAGCCATTATTATCGACAGGTCCAACTGTTACTTCAAGTTATTCCCTTTGTTGCCCAGCACGACTGTTTTGCTCTTAAAGGAGGGACGGCAATCAATTTGTTTGTTCGTGACTTTCCAAGGCTTTCCGTTGATATTGATCTGGTATTCCTGCCCATGATGGCAAGGCAACAAGCCTTACTGACAATTAAAGAGAACTTAGATACATTGGCTTCATCCATCATAAACAGCATCGATAACACCCGCGTTGTTCGTTCATACCAAGATAAAATTGATGCGCTACGTCTATTAGTAGAACGAAATGGTGTTCAAATTAAAATAGAGCTTTCTCCAGTTCTACGTGGGACGGTTTACGAGTCAAAACTCATTTCTGTAAATGAAGCTGTTGAAGATGAATTTGGTTTTGCTGAAATGGTAGTTGTGAGTTTTGCCGATCTGTATGCGGGTAAGATTTGTGCAGCGCTCGATCGCCAACATCCAAGAGATCTTTTCGACATAAAGCAATTACTTGATAACGAAGGACTTACCGATGAACTACGTAAAGCACTACTGGTATATATTATCAGTCACCCTCGTCCAATCGCCGAACTACTAAATCCTCATTTTAAAAACATCTCAGATGTGTATCGAGGTGAATTTATTAACATGGCTGAATACGATATCCCACAGACAGAGCTTGAGGCAGCACGGGAACAATTAGTGAAAATAATAAACATCTCGCTAACACGAGAAGAACGAACATTTTTATTGTCATTCAAAAACCGATCACCCAACTGGTCATTGCTTGGACTTTCCGGTGTTGAACAATTACCCGCCATACTTTGGAAGCAGCAAAATTTAACTAAGATGTCTCCAGATAAGCATGCATATGCTTATGACCGGCTTAAAAGAGTTCTTGCTGCCAAGCCCGCAACTCCAGTTTAATTTAAGCATTCAATTTGTGAAAATAGCAATTTATTCGCCTCACCATATGAGGCGAATAGGATGGTTAATTGCCTCATGGATCCGACTAGCAAGCGCAATAACACCTTGGCTGGCATTTCGGTATAATCATTTACTGATTCTATAACCTTTAAATTTTTATCACTCAATGCGACTGTAATTAATGACACCTAAGCTAACTGAAGTATCAACATCACCACAAGCCGCTAAGCCTAAACCCACTTTACCTAAACCCACTGTGGCAAATGAACAGGCAAATAAAGTGTTTATTATTGGCCTGCCACGTACGGGCACAACCAGTGTGAGCGTGGCGTTGCTTGAGCAAGGGTTAACGGTTGCCCACCAAGCCTTTACTAAGCAGGCGTTTATGTTGGCCGATGCGGTGTCTGATGCGCCGTGTTTCAGTGATTATCAACAATTAGATACGCTATTTCCCAACGCTAAATTTGTCTATTTAGATAGGCCGCTAGATAAGTGGTTACCGTCGATGCAAATGCTATTGAGCAGAATGTTGGTACATTTAGATAAAGACAATGGTCGCTTTCATCCAATAATGAAACGCAGCTTTAATCATTGCTTTGATATATTGCAAGTTGAAGATGTGTTTGATGAAGCGCATTTAACGGCCTGTTACCAACGCCACCAGCAGCAAGTGTTGAGCTATTTTGCAGGGCGAAATGACTTTATCTCTATTGATATCAGTGTCGATGGTAGCCTTGCTACGCTGTTGCAGTTTATCGGTTTAGCAAAGCCTAATACGGCTGAACTCCCGCAACTGGACTTTCCACCGTTAAACTTTCCACAATTAAACATGGGCCGCAATGTGGCCAGCTGGGATGAATATAAACACCCAAATAAAATTAGCGCTAATGCCTCTGGCCCAGATAAACGTAAGTTTTTTGATTACCGCCTAGATTAGTATTGTTAGTTATCCTTTCTTAGTCTTTATTTTTAGAACGCTTTTTCTTAGCAACGGTTAACCAATCTAAACTGACACCCGATATGGCATTAAAACCACGGATGCGGAAAATAAGCGTCAGTAATTGCGGTCTTGGGCGAGCTTTGGGTTCAACTGAGCGCGGAATAAACCACAATGCCACCAGCGATCGCATGGTGGTCGATACCATAAACACCAAAAATATTGGGTTGGTTAACCAAGCGTTTAAACCTGTCCAGATTAGAAACTCTGCTGCATAAGAGGCAATCACGCCTCCCACCATCGCGCCAACAAACACAAAACCCGCGCTCAATGCCGCCTGTAATGCGGCATAAATAGCAAAGTCACTGCGAAAAGGTCGAATATCGTAAAGGTAATTGGCAGTACTTAAGGTAAAGCCACTCCAGGCTAAACCGGAAAAGGCTTGAATCGCCAATATATAAAGATAGTTGTCGGAAAAAAGCCACAATAAAGGCAAGCTGGGAATTAAGCAGCTGGTGATGATCATCACTAATCTATTGCCGTACAGATCGCTAAATCGGCCCCAAAATCGCAAGGTAATAAACTGCGTAAAAATAGAGGCCACACTAGAAAGCACAAATTCAAAATAGGTAAAATGCAGTTCTTCCAGCATGTATACTGCAAAAAAAGGTGCCGAAATGGCAACCATGCACTGCATACCCGCAACAAATAAACTGTAATGGCGGAAGGTTTTGTCTTTCCAGGCTTCACGAAAATTACCAAATGTTTGTTTAAACACCCCAGACGCTTTGGCAATTCTAGGCTCGGGGTCGTGCATTTGCAGTAACAACCAGGCTGAAGTAAACCGGCCCATTGCCGCAATCGAAAACAGTAAACTAAAACCCAACCATGCCATTTCTATTGAGTCGGTTAAGGTTAAAATACCGCCGCCGACAAAAAACACACTCAGCGAGGCCATCATGGTTAATCGAGTACGTGAAGCAAAAAAGGCTCCTCGGCGGCGCTGCGGTACAATCATGCCCATCCAGGCACGCCAATGCGGCTGAATAAGATTGATAAAACCTTGATACAACACCGCTAAGCCAATAAATAACCACACTGCATTATCAGGTCTAAATGCCGCTAACGCGCCCATACCTAACACAACTACGGCTTGTAACACTGCACATGCCACTATAAATTGCCGACGACTGAAATGACTCGCCAGCCATACTGACAACAGTTGCGCCAGTGAGCCAAACAACTGGGGTAAGCCAGTTACCCAGCCCATTTGGCCTAAACTAGCCCCTAAGAATATGGCATAAGCATTAAAAAAGTTATCACTGGTGGCGGTCATGGTTGACGATGCAACCGCCTCTTGTTGGCTACGGCGTAGGGTACATCGAAGCCACGACAGTCTGTCACGACTGCGCGAACAAGGATTATTGCTGCTCGATGAAGGTTCTAAAGCCATAAGATGTATGAATGCACGCCATTGCTAAGTAACTGATTAGGGTTATGGGTTTACGTCACGGATTAACGCCACAAATTGACGTTTCAAATTAACGTCAGTGTTTAAAATTATGGCTGATAAGTGCCCAGCTAACAATCTATGACGATCACATAATCCGCTATTGTGGTTGTAAGCATAAGTGCGCACTGTGCTGGTATAAACTCCTTAAACACAAAAGCCCTGTCAATATAAACCGACAGGGCTTTTGCACATCTACAACAAATTAAACCCACCTAACAGAAGGACACGATACCTTCGGTAACATATTGTTCTGGCAGTTTTTGTAACTGTTTTAGCAATAAAGGGTTACCCAGTAAATACGCCAATTCTTGACGGGTAAAAAGAGAATAAGAACATACACCACTATAAATAAATTAACCTACCGATTATTTTAAAGTTACATTGAAAATAATATTTATTTAAGCCCCCAAAATGTAACACTTCTTTACTACTTATTATCAATTAACAATAAAAGAGAGTCAGCTGAAACAATTGAATCTAAGCAAACTTTTTTAGTTATTGTGACCATAACGGCATCCATACTATCTTTAAATATTGCTTTTTCAGAGCGCTCTAAACTGCCAAAAAAATTCATAGTACCTTCAATAAAATATTGTTTACTATTGACGTTCTTTTCACTAGCAAAAAATAATGCATCGGATAGACTTATTAATTTAGATTGCTGTTCTGTTGAAAATTCATAAGGTAATTGAGAGCACATCGTTAATACACCAGACCGAAAACCAATATTTTCCCAGTCAACGGCAAAAGCATTAAAAGGAAAGTATAAAATAAATAAATAAAAACTAAATTTCATTTTTATTAAGTTTCCATACCCCAAAAATATTATGAAAGAATATTATACTTACAATAATAAACTTCCCAGCCCAACTCAACGCAATATCGAATAAACCCAGAGCCATAATACAAGCACCAGATAACAAAACAGCATGTGCAATACAGTAAGATATTACTGAAAATTTACTTGATGGTTTTTTTATTAAAAAAACAACAGCATATACTGCACCAATAAGTGCAGCAATAGACCAAAAAATATAACCAAACATTAAAACTCATCCATAGTTAGTAGTCCACGCAACATTAGTTCCTGTTTTGCACTCTTTACATTTGTGGATGACATGGCTAACAAAACTGATGCAAAAACAGTAATACAAGCAGCTGCTATTGCAGCCCCCTTAGGTATGTTTCCCTGTAATTTACCAGCATTAGCAACATCCTTTGTTACTGAATAATTTGTTGATTGTGCAGCAACATTCTTCAAACCATCTTTAATACCACTCTTATAAATACCTAAGAGTGCACCAGCAATAGTAGAAGCAGAAATAAGCCCAGATAAATCAACTCCAATATAACTTAAGGCAGATTTTGCGTTATCATTAACAACAAAGAAATTTCTTAATTCTTCATTCGATAAACTCCAGCAATACCAATAAGGATTTGCACTCATCTGACCTACCATTCCAAATAAATGTCCAAATAAGGGACCATCATAACTACGAAGAGCTAATATTGCACCGTTAATTCTTTGTTGCTCATGATGGTGTAAACATCTATAGGTCACTATTCCTGTCAAAATATACATTGCGCTATCGAGACGCTCTAGCTCTGCAGTGAAACGACCTAAATCCATTAATTTAACTAAGAATTTAAGCGGGCTTTGTTTGTATTGTTGACTCACATAAGATGATTGCATAACGATTCCTTGTAATATGCCGTACGTTAAAAATATTCTAGCATAGAAAAATCAGAAAAATAAAAATATATTCTTAATTTAAAACTCATTGAACTTTAATTTAAATGAAGAAGAAATCATAATGTAATATCAAATATCAAATATCAAATATCAACAATAATCAGCTCAAATTCAGAACTCTACAACCACCTAACAGAAGGACACGATGCCTTCGGTGACATATTGCTCTGGCAGTTTTTGTAACTGTTTTAGTAATAAAGGATTACCCAGTAAATATGCCAATTCTTGACGGGTAAACAGCTTTACAATGTTGTGCTGGCACTGCGCTTCTTGCACTTTAACTCGGGTGATGGCTTCGAGTGATTCAACCGCTGAACCAGGCAAGCGATGCGGCTTTTTGTCAATAATGGCTAAATGTAAATCCATTAACTCTGGGTCTTGCAGTAGCCTTGATAAGGTCCACGGTTGTGCAATAGCGTTAACGTATTCGCTGCGGCGTTGTTGTGAATCTAGGCTAAGCTTCGGCGCACATACCTCTTCCGGTGTTGCCAATATTTTCAGGCGCTTGACCCATAAGCCAAATCGCTCTGAGCCTGTCATGGCAGAAAGCGGTACAGCAAGCCATAAACCAATTAACGCGGGGCTCATCCACGCCAATAAGGTAAGCGAATCAAGCACTGCGGCGTAACCTAATAACGCACCAATTAACATGTGCCAACGATGACGATAAATCAGTGTTAGCCAAGGTAAGCTGCCGTCATCACGGCGTTGTGGCGCCCAACCGCTGTCGCGTCCGGCTAAAATAGACATCACCGCACCGCAGTGGATAAGCATCATTATCGGCGCAATCAGTGCCGACAATATCACTTCAATCACCACGCTAATCATGGCTTTTCCTCTGCCACCTAATTGCTTGCTCATGATGCTATTTTTCAGTAACAATATGATCCCAAGGATTTTAGGACCAAACAATATGCCCATGGTGATATAAAACAACCGTAGTGCACGGTCTGAGTCCATAACTGGCCAGGTGGGAAACAAAGAGAATTGATCAGTAAAATACTCAGGGCGAATAAAGTGCGCTTGTAATGCCAGCATTAAACCCGACAAAATTAACATTAACCAAAAAGGCGATGACAAATAAGCCATTATCCCCGTAAGTAAGTGTAAGCGGCTAACCCAATGTAATCCTTTACTAAACAATACCCGTGAATGTTGCAAATTACCTTGGCACCAACGACGATCGCGCACCGCTAAATCGACAATAGACGGTGGGCATTCTTCATAAGACCCTGGAAGGTCTGCGGCAATGACCACGCTCCAACCAGCACGTCGAATCAAGGCTGCTTCGACAAAGTCGTGGCTCATTATATGGCCACCAAATGGCGGTTTACCTGCAAGGTTGGGTAACCCTGCGGCGCTCATAAAAGCTTGGGTGCGGATAATGGCATTGTGACCCCAAAAGTTACCTTCTTTGTGGGTCCACCAAGATAAACCTGTACCAATTACCGGACCATAAATTCGCGCAGCAAATTGCTGTAGTCGCGCCATTAAGGTATTGCCATTAATTAAATACGGAATGGTTTGGATAAGCCCAGCGTCAGGGTCTGCCTGCATCCGTCTCGCCAAACTGACGATAGTATGGGTTTCCATTAAGCTGTCGGCGTCTAGCACCAATAAGTGATCGTATCGGGCGCCCCAGCGTTTACAAAAGTCAGCCACATTACCGGCTTTACGGGCATCATTTTTACGTCGACGGCGGTAATACACCCGCGCATCTTTGCTCACTTGATGGCGCAATATTAAAAATGCCTGTTCTTCTGCCAACGCAATATCGGGGTCAGTAGTGTCGCTTAATATAAACCAGTCAAACGCATGGCTTTCGCCGGATGCAACCAATGCCATCGCCATCACTTCAACTGCAGCAAAAACGCGATCGGGTGATTCGTTATATGTCGGCATTAATATCGCAGTGCGGGTATGCAATTTTATACGTTCGGCCGTTTCTATCGCAGGCTTTTTGAGTAGCATAATAAAGCCGGCTATGCCGCCGCTAAATGCCAATGCAATCCAACAAAAGTTAACCGCAAACAACACTAAAACGATGTATTCAAGTGGCGTTACGCCGCCGACATTAAATACCGACACCATCTCGTAAATAGCCATAACCGACATGATAAACGCGCTGCCAACCACTAACAGACGGCGTAATCCGTCTGACTTTACGCCATTGGCAATAATACTTTTACGTGGCATGCCTTCGGACAACGCACGTAAACTTTGCGCTTCCATTGGGCTTGGTCGTTCTAGCGGCATGGCTGCACCACCGACCAACGTAGGGTCGACAGTGCTAATGTCAGCATCTGGCTGCATCATGTTCATGCTTAAAGCGTCCAACGATAAAGCCAGGTTTCGACATCGCGTGGGCCAGTAAACTTAAGCTCAGCACGAAGCTCGATCAATTCAGCATCTTGTGGATCCATTTCAAACGCCAAACGATAACCATTGGTTTTAGGCTGACGAGACACCACCACATTAGTCACGACGCCCGCAGAACTCTGCACTTTGGCGACCGGAATTTCATCGTTATTGCCTTCTTTAACTTGATAGTCGATAACAAACAAACGTCTCGGTGTGGCTTTAGCGATTTCAGCGCGGCCACTAGCGGTACGGGCCACAATCACAGTGCCATCATCAACTTCGGGCTCGCTGCCCCAAATTAACCGATAAGTAAAATGAAACTCGCTACCGGCTGCGATAGGTTGTTTAGGCTTCCAGTAACTAACTATGTTGTCATGAATTTCAGAGTCTGTTGGAATTTCGGTTAACACAACCTCACCCGCGCCCCAATTTCCGACCGGTTCAACCCATAAACTTGGGCGACGCTCATAATGGGCTTCGAGATCTTGATACGCATCAAAACTACGTTCACGTTGAATTAAGCCAAACCCTTGTGGCGAGTTGTCCATAAAGGCACTGACTTGCAATTGCTTTGGATTAGCCAGCGGACGCCATAAACGCTCACCGCGACCATTTAAGATCAATAGCGCGTCAGAATCATGTACTTCTGGTCTAAAGTCATCGGTGTTTTGGCGACCATTCATTGAATGTAAAAACATACTGGTACTAGGTGCTAAACCGACTTTAACTAAATCCACGCGTGGAAATAGCGTCGCTTCCACATCGATATGGGTGTTTTCGCCAGGTCTTACAGAAAATCGATATGCCCCTGCCACACTTGGGCTGTCTAGCAAGGCATGCACCACAATTAAGTTACTGTCGGTGTTTGGCCGTTCTACCCAAAAAGCCCTAAATATTGGAAACTCTTCGCCTTCTGGTTCTGCGGTATTTAATGCTAATCCCCTTGAAGACAAGCCGTAATCGCTGCCTTTACCCAAAGCGCGGAAATAACTCGCCCCTTGGAATACCATAAGCTCGTCAAAATATGCAGGGTTATTGAGTGGATAATGGATGCGTAGACCAGAATAGCCAATATCTTGGGTCGGCAAACGCTGACTCAACACATCACCAGCAGTAAAGAACTCTGAGTTGTAGGCTAAATGGCTGGCTTGTTTACCTTCAACTAAGGCAATTTCAATCAAGTCTTGGAAATAAAAACCCCGATGAAAGAGCTGCATTTGATATGGCAAACCTTCGGCTTTCCAAATAGAAGCTTCTGGCTTAAAGCGAATATCGCGGTATTCATCGTAAGATATTTTAGCCAACCCTGGGGGTAATGGGTCTTTAAGTTCTACATACGGTTTTTGCGCTAATTTACGCGCAATTTTAACCACTGTATCAGAGTCAAAGTTAGCCGTTTTAGCAAAACGCACTTTGGTTTCTGTGTTCAGGTTATTAGCTGATTTCACTATCGCTTGTTCATCTGCATAAGTTTGCAGCGGTATGGTTACGCTAGGCGATGTGGGGGTAATAATGGGTGGTGTGGGTTCTTGTGCTGCAAGATTAAAACAAAGCCCTGCGGCCATGGCTAACGACAAACGCGTTAGCGCTTTTTTTACAGTGTGAGATGAGGCCGAAGTACGGCAACTCAGTAAGCTAACCATAATAGGCTACCTAAAAAATACAGCGTTAATATGCGAGTTTCAGAGCGGTTATTGCGGCAAAATGTCTTGGTACACAACCCTATGCTCTATTTCGCGAACGATATCAGAACGCCAAAATTTTGCACAAGTATTCATCAATAAAATCCACCAGCACCTATAACATTTTAATCTATTGATATATCCAAATAGCACACAAGGAGAATGAAAAACGACCGTGTTGTTATTCATTACATTTAAAGGCTGTTGATTTCGAGCACAGCAAATAGAACAACGGTAGTCTCAATATTTAATAATCTTTAAATACAGATATTTACTAGAAAACAGGTCGATAAGAACATCCTCTATTTTAATGGAAACGAGTCAGAGTGAATTACCCACTTATCAATGACATTTAGTACAGCAAGCTCGCACTTACTGGCTATTTACTGAAAGTTTACATTCATAAAAGTAATGAATCAAAAACACCTCATCACATTGATTAAATTAAGAAAAATATCTTAAAAATTTTATTAGAGCAGAGAGCTTTACAGTAACAACACCATAAGCACTAGTACGTACCTTGACGGCTACCTCACAAATGAGAATAATTATCAAAATCGATACCAAAATATGCTTTGATCATTATGTTTACCTCTCGCTCATTGAACTTAGAATCAAGTCCCCAACAGGCTAGTTTCGGAATCGTAAACTCAGCCCTTTCTCCTCCCATCAATAAATACTCCAAATTGCGCCATCGATAACACGCGTAAACAACACACTTATTTACGCCAAAGCATCCTTGATTACTGATAATTGAGATTGCTGAAGATCGAGGAATGGTCTTTGAAACGTTTATCGTCAACTTATCACTTTAGAACAGACCAAACGAAACATAGGGAATATGCATGTTACCTGAAAAATCCAGATTCACTTTAACCACCATAACAATGGCCATTGCAGCAAGTTTTGCTAGCTCGGCGGCAATTGCTGACGACAAAAGTCAGACAGAAGCCAAACCTGAAATCATTGTGGTGACGGGGAGCTTATTAGGCAATTCTGAAGTTGCTGATTTAAAAACGTATACCGGTAACCGCTCAATCATTACTTCAGATCAAATAGAGCGTACTGCAGCCAGATCAATCGACACTGCATTACAACAAGTTCCTGGGATTAAAATTAAAGACGAAACTGGAACTGGGGTTTTACCTAACATATCAGTACGAGGCTTAGACAGCAGCCGCAGTGGTTACGCCCAAGTCTTACTCGATGGGATCCCAATGACGCTTGCGCCATATGGGCACACTGGCCAGTCATTATTCCCTGCCACGTTATTCATGATAGATAGAATCGATGTAGCACGTGGCGGAGCATCGATTCAGTATGGCCCTAACAACGTTGGCGGCGTAATCAACCTCATTTCAAAACCAATTCCAACCGACTGGGAAACCAGCGTTAATGAACGCATGACCTTCTTTGGCGACAGTAATACATTATTTGATACCAACATCAGCACTGGTGGCGCGGTTAATGAAGATTTTTCAATGCGTTTTGATGGCAACATCACCAAAGGGGAATCGTTTCGTGAACACTCCGACACTGACATTAAAAACCTAATGTTAAAGACCCTGTGGAATATCGATGAGCAAAATAGCTTAGATGCCACACTGCAATATTACGATGCTTTTTCTGAGCTACCGGGTGCATTAAATACTCCCGCTTATGAAGCCGATCGCGAGCAATCCCTACGCCCTAATGATGAGTTTAATGCCGATACTAAACGAGTGTCATTGAAATATAGCCATGTTCTCGACGACTCTAAAATTATCGATTATGGTGAGATTGATCTCAGAGTATTTGGTAATAAAAGTTCACGTAATTTTCAGTGGGATTTTTATGATTCAAGCAAAGACACCGATGGCAATTTAGGCACAAGCTGGAGCGATACCACCCAGGATGCTACTCATCTGCGTAACTCTCCGCGAGACTTTACCGTGTTTGGCATTGAGCCAACGGCAAGCCTGCTTATTGATGGCGATATTAGCCAGCACATTATCGCCGGCGCTCGTTATATTAATGAAGACATTAGCTACCAACTCAACCACATAGACAAGTCGACTCAAACGGCAACTCGTCCGCGTGACTGGCAAATGGATACCAATGCCATGGCCTATTATGTGAGTAATAAAGTGGGATTTTTTGACGACACATTGTCGGTTACTCCTGGCATAAGATATGAAGATGTCCGCATGACCTTCACCAATGTTGGACAAGACTATAGCCAAGATAATCACGTGACCGAGTGGCTTCCCGGCATCACCTTGGGTTACGAGTTCAGTTCAAGCTGGTTTGGGTATACCAATGCTCAACGTTCATTGAGAACACCACAAATTTCGCAATTATGGCCTAAAGATCAAACCCTTGAATCAGAGCTATCTTGGAACTATGAAGCAGGCGTCCGCTTTACCCCAACAGAACGCAGTAACTTGAGCATTGCCGCTTATCGTATTGATTTTGAAAATAAAGTTGAGTACGACAGAAACGTCAGTATGTTCGTCAATATTGGCCAAACTCGTAACCAAGGCATTGAGTTAGAAGGCACTTATTCACCGATGTCGCTGCCAGATCTGGTTCTAACCGGCGCCTACAACTATTTAGATACCGAACAACTTGATGGCGAGTTTGCAGGCAACGAATTGGCTTATGTGTCTAAGCATCAACTTTCTGCCAGTGCTTTATATAGCATTAAAGATGTCGATTTAGGATTAATGGCGTTCTATTACAGCAAGTCATTCGCTGACCTTGCCAATAGTGTTGAAGAAGATGTATCAGGCACATCGGGCGAAGTGCCTGCGTATACCGTGGTTAATTTCAATATTGCGACTGAGTTTTTCAAACAAGATAATCATGGCTTAAAGGTGGGATTGTCGGTCAACAATCTATTTGATAACGAGTACTACTTTAGAGGCTTAGATGTGTCTCCAGCAGGACGCGTACCAGCATCAGGCCGCTCACTGAGCTTAGATGTCGGTTACACCTTCTAATCGGTATTGTTTCTAAGATAGATGTTTTCAGTTTTAACTGAATAATAATCAACATGTTGTAAACAATAAAGCCTCAGCATTAATGCTGAGGCTTTATTGTATTAGTTATCGTATTGATTGCCGTATTGATGATCTTAATGGTTATCGAAACGAGGGCATCCTGCTATTTCATCAATGATAAATAGAAACAGAGTGGCCACCGAAAAGAGTTAGGTGGCCCTACGATCAGCAACACAAACATGTTGCCAATCTAAATAACCTTAAATAATCAAATCCTTCATCAACTCTTCCAGCACATCTGCCTGACAGCTCAAGCTCTCGATTTCTTTTGCTGTCATATTCACTAAGTTCATCACTTGAATAGAGCTACTCCTGACAGAATCAACATCACTGGCAATATTATCAGCCACAGCGCCTTGTTCCTCGGCAGCGGCTGCAATTTCCAAACTTCTATCTGAAATATGCTGGTTTTGCTCTGCGATTTCACTAATATTTTGACTTGCACTTGTCATTAACTGTTCGCTTGATTCAGCTTCTTTTACCGTTTTCGCCATCACGCTCATCACACCACGGCTATTGGTTTGCAGCGTTTCAATAATTTTTTGAATCTCAACCGTAGCAGCTTGAGTTCTACCCGCTAAGGTTCTTACTTCATCTGCAACCACTGAGAATCCACGTCCCTGTTCGCCTGCTCTTGCCGCTTCAATAGCAGCATTAAGGGCGAGTAAGTTGGTTTGGTCAGAAATGGCATTAATCGTTGCAATAACCTCACCAATTTCTGTCGCGCTAGAATCAAGTTCTGCAACAGCAACTGAGGTACCACGTACTTCCCCTGCTAATTGATTAATCTCAACCAAGGTTTTTTTGATCTGAGCTTGGCCTTGTGTGGTTTTCTCCGTTGCGCGCGATATTTGCGTAGATGATTCTTGAGCATGGCTAGCGACTTCTCGAATCGACACCGCCATCTCTTCCGTTGCGCTGGCTAACGAATCAATGCGGTCTTGCTGCACGCTGGCCAGTTGAGTATTTTCATCGCTACGCACACGTAACTGAGCACTAATTTGTTGGATCAAAGCAACCGCTTCTTGGGTGGTTTTCACCAACAGATGTTCACGTTCTGAAACTCTATCAACGGTTCTGGCAATCAAATTAAATTCATTGCGCGCAGGAGCATAACCAATACGAGATGCAAGATCCCCTTCGGCTAGCTTTCTCAATGCTTCATAAATATGGAATAGGCCGCCACCAATGAATGTCATAATGTAGTGAGAGCAAACAATCATCAACAGTAAACTGAGGCTAATTGCAGTGATGTGCCATAAACCTAGTCCAGTCAGAAAATTAGTGTCATCAACATAGCTTAATGAATAATCTTGCCCTGAAACCTGCGCCGAAATATCAGTATTACGACCAATTTTAATCGCTGTATTTTGCAGTAATGGCGCTAAATCCGATGCAGATAACTGAGTAGCAGATGCCAATTGGGCAATAACATCCACTTGTTTTTGTGCTTCTACAGTACGCTGCGACGATGCTGCGTCAGCGAAACTAAAACCAATGACAACAACGGCAAGCAATGCAGAGAAGAAAAGAACAAGAAAATTTTCCTGTAATTTTACGCTAATTAAATACTTATCAATCCAACGAAATGCGACATCTTTCACGATGCAGTCTCCAATAAAAAGTGATCGGTGATTACCGAGTATGTTGAAATCCTATCTTATTAAGCGAATCTTAATATAAGCCAATCTTAATATGGTGAATGTAATATAAAAGAACGCGTCATTCGGCCAAAGATAGGCAAGAATATATGACTATCGTTAGCAGGTATTTCTAAATGACAAAATTGACACCTAGATCACGCAAAACACGCTAAAAAAGACACTTATTGCATCTGAACAACTACAAACGAGTCACCTTGCTCAAAAAATTGCCTGAAGTTACCGTATAACAACATCGTTGGTTAAGAAGTAATTAAAGAAGTAATTGTAGCTAAACACCGACATAGCTAAACAAAAATATCAATCACTTAGTTAACTTGTGCAAACTTATTATCAGTAAGCATTTAACTCGTTCATGTATTTCATCGGTGATGTTTTCATGACTTTTTTAAACATGGTAATAAATGCACTCACCGACTCATAGCCTAATAACTCGGACACCTGTTGCACACTTTGCTTATCTGACAGTGCTTGCAGTGAAGTAATAATATGCAGCTGTGTACGCCATTTGCCAAAAGTCATTCCGGTTTCTTTCTTAATCAACCGCGCTAATGTGCGCTCTGTTAAGGCAAATTGTTCTGCCCATTGCGGCAGTGTTTTTCTATTGTGAGGCTGACTGATCAATTGCTGGCTCATCGCTTGAATAACCATATTTTTAGACAAAACAAAATCTAAATGTTGGATCGGCATATCAATTAATTGGTCGTGTAATACCTGAGCTAATCGTGCCGTTTTACTGTTTGCGCGATAATGTTGATCGCGACTCGCAAGTTCACACATCAGCTCTTTCACTAATGGCGAAATCGCTAATGTACAAGTATTTTGTGGCATACCGTCCATGTTGCTGTCGATAAATAAATGGCACAACTTGGCGTTATCTGATGCGCGGTTACTGTGAACTTTGTGCGCAGGGATCCAAATAGCGCTATGGGTTGGTACCATCCACATTTTTGCCGATACCTCACAAGTCACATAACCATGCAAAGCTAAGATTAACTGACCTTTTGGGTGAGTATGCAGCGGAATTTCGTGGCTGGCACAGGCATGCTCTATTTTGGCAATAATGAATTGCTCCATATACTCAAAATCTTTGATTTCATTCCAACCAATTGCATCAAACATAGCTTTGTCAGTTTTCAGTTATTTATTGTCACTATCTCTAAATTATATCGTTCGGCAAATCTTTATACTAGCAACCATTATTAAGCGAAATCTAAAGCAGCTAATGACGTTAAAAACCGACAATACTAAACCGCAGTCTCGATTTTCTGGTGCATTACTCGTAATAGGCATTTTGCTTATTGCGGCTAATTTACGCGCGCCTTTTACCGGCATTGCTCCTGTACTGGACCAAATTATTAATCACTTTGGACTAAGCGGCTCACAGGCTGGGTTTATAACAACATTACCGCTTATCGCCTTTGCGATTGTTTCCCCCATGGCGGCGACATTTGCCCGCAAACAAGGGTTAGAACACACACTATTTGCAGCACTCATTTTAATATTATTGGGTATCGGAACCCGATTTATCGACTCATCCACCATGCTTTTTATTGGTACGGCAATTATTGGCATCGGCATTGCGATTGCAAACGTGTTATTACCCAGCCTAATAAAACGTGATTTTGCCACCAAAGTAGCCTTAATGACCTCGGCTTACGTGCTAACAATGGGAGTGGCTTCTGGCGGGTTCTCGGCGTTGGTATTTCCGTTAAGCCAATTCAATGGTTTAGGCTGGCAATTAGCGCTTGGTTCGGCGGCTATGTTAACGGTCGCAGGGATAATTGTGTGGATGGCGCAATTAGGAAAGCACACTAAGCCGGCTCGTATTGCACCATTATCTTCTTCGTCAAAAAGTGTGTGGCGTTATGCACTTGCATGGCAAATAACCTTATTACTGGGCTTAAACTCTTTTTTAACTTATATCATTATTACTTGGCTGCCCAACATATTGACTGACACGGGTCACTCGGCCACACAAGCGGGTGCTTATCATGGCGCATTTCAAATTGCGACAGCGCTGCCAGGTTTAGTGTTAATTCCATTATTGGCTAAATTAAAAGATCAAAGTGCATTGAGCTTTTTACTTGGAGTACTCAGCGCAATCAGTGCCTTAGGGCTACTCTATGTGCCACACTTTGCATTTGCATGGACAATAATGTTGGGGTTTTGCTCTGGGGCTTGTTTTATTTTAGGGCTATCGTTTATTAGTTTACGCACTGACGACCAGCACCAAGCCGCATCGCTTTCTGGTATGTCACAATGTGTGGGCTATTTATTAGCGGCAGTGGGCCCTATGTTGGCCGGAGCAATACACACTACAACAAGCAGTTGGACTGGACCATTATGGTTATGCGTTATTACAGCATTGTTATGTGCATTATGCGGTTTAGGCGGTGGCAGAAATACCACGTTACATAAATCGGTTAACTAAACATACACGGCCTGATGACTGAGTTATGCATTTAATATCACCATCTAAATGAAGCAAACTTCATTTGAGAAAACGATATTGAGCAACATTA
The DNA here is from genome assembly GCF_014164215.1 of Shewanella sp. SG44-2. Lineage (NCBI taxonomy): Bacteria > Pseudomonadati > Pseudomonadota > Gammaproteobacteria > Alteromonadales > Shewanellaceae > Shewanella > Shewanella sp. SG44-2. The sequence continues at coordinate 193,356 of NZ_JACJEU010000002.1, read as the reverse complement.
AATCAAGCCGTAAAGATGTAGGCCACTTAAAAATAAGTCATTGAAATAAACGAGTTGCGGTCACGACATAATACCTATCACACCGGATGCTTACACCCAATAAACAGGATAGTGACGCTTAGGATCTGTGGAAAGATTATTCACTACCAACGCAACGATCAAGAGTAATACCGTACCTAAAAACACGGGCATTAAGGCATAGAGAAAACCGAGCTGATGAACGTTTTCACCACCAATCACGGCAATCAACGCTGTAGCACCACCGGGCGGATGTAGGGTTCTGGTTAGGTACATTAACGCAATAGATAGCGATACAGCCAAAGCGCAGGCTAGCACTATATAATCAGTAAAAACTTGATAAACCGCAACACCTATTAACGCTGATATTACGCTGCCACCAATTAAATTACGGGGCTGAGAAAACTCCGCTAACGGAGCACCGTAAACCAACACAGCTGACGCACCAAAAGACCCTATTACAAACATACTGCCCATAGGATTAGCGGCCGTATAAAACGCTAAACCAGCAACTAAGTAAATACCACAAAATGCGCCAATCCATGACCAAACAATTTTCTTTAGCGGTTGCCTAGGAGGACAAATGTCCTTTGATCGCATGCGAGTAAAATAGAATCTCATTATGTTAATCCGAGTATATAGCCTAATACATTATTGACGATGTCATTCGTAAACAGCAAATTAGCGCTAAAGAAACACAATTGCAATTACACCCAACCAAAATCCTTTTGGAAATAAGGTAATGCTACTTTAGTGATCTAGTGATGATCTAATGATGTGAATATTAATGAGGTAAAGACGGTTTTTTGGTTCTAGTGACTAAAAAACAAATGAGGGAACCTAACGTGACCAATGCTACACCCTGCCAAAATGATCCCGTAAGTGAAATAGACAAATAAACAGAAGCAAACATGGTCGAAAACACAGGGGTAAAATATGACAAGGTGCCTAACAATATAATATTTCCACCAATAATGGCCTGGTTCCACAAAGCATAACCGGTGCCGATTACCATGCCAGCAAACAATAATGTAAACGTTGATGGTAAGGTGAAGTGTAAGCTGGGTTCATTACTCAAAAAATATTGTATCCACAACGTTACCGCAGTCGTGCTAAAAAACAGTGCAATCGCATTTTTTCCGTTACTGATTTTTTGAGTGACTACGCAATAAATTGCCCAAATAAATGCCGCAGAAAAGGCCATAGAATAGGTTAATGGGTTGTCCGAAATATTACTTAACAACAGACTAGGTGAAATACCCTGGTCGCCAGCAATACACCAAGCAACACCTGTAAATGCCAATAAAATACTTGGGTAAACCAAAATATTCACTTTGTTACGACTCATCATGACACTTAATAATATCGTCAGCGCAGGCCATAAGTAGTTAATAATCGACATTTCCATTGCTTGCAGTCGGCTATTAGCCATGCCTAAAGATAATGCGAGGCAGATTTCATAAGTAACAAATAACCCACCGCCGATAAATAAATATCGCTTAGGGTAATCTTTTATTTTGGGTATTCCCATAACCGACATTAAAAATAGCGCACTGACGGTATACATCATTGCAGCGCCAGCAATGGGGCTAAATAATTCGGATAAATCGCGGATTAATGCCGTGACGGTACTCCACAGCAAAATGGCAATAACGCCATAAAACGTATACTTATTATCGCGAATATAAGACATCAAACCCACCGTTATTTCATCGCGGATTTTACATAGACATCAAAGCGGTTTTTCTTGGTGGCGATAACCATACTCGGTTTAACACCATCCAAGTCCTCTGCGTAATCAGGGCGTTTTACTACCACGCGCTTAGTGGCGAGTGCCATTGCGGGTGCTAACAGTCCATCGGCATCTAAGTCTGCGCCAACCAAAGTTTGGAACACGCGCATTTCTTTTTTAACCAGAGCTGATTTTTCGCGGTGTGGGTACATTGGGTCTAAATACACCACATCAATTTCAGTGCCCGATGATTGAGCTGCGTCGGCTAACGCGCTGATACTTGAACCGTGAAATAAGCTCATCAAATCGCGCATCCACTCGCCTATTTCGGCGTCTTCATAAGCGCGGCGTAAACCATCTTCAAGTAATGCTGCAACTACAGGATGACGCTCAACCATAATCACTTTACAGCCAAGGCTAGCCAGTACAAAAGCATCTCGGCCAAGCCCTGCGGTGCCATCTACTACGGTGGGTGTTACCCCTTGCTTTAGTCCGACAGCTTTGGCAATAGACTGACCTCGGCCACCACCAAACTTACGGCGATGCGCTACAGCACCAGACACAAAGTCAACGCTAATGCCGTCGAGTTTAGGTTCATCACGCTTATGCAAACTCAAACAGTTTTGATCGAAACGCAATTCAAAAGCGGCGTCTTTGTCCCACACCAACTGCCAGCGCTGGGCTATATCGACTAATGAAGGATACTGCTGATTAAAGAAGATCGGGGTCTGCAACAAGATGATTACCATGCCAATGTAAGAAACTACGCCATTATGCCAAAAGCCATCACCAGTGAACACCTATACCTCGCGCGCTAGAAAACTTATAATGTCGCTATTACACAGTTTTTGCTGTCTCATTTAGTAAATGGAAATGCCCATGCTCAGTTATCGCCACGGTTATCATGCAGGCAATTATGCCGATGTACTTAAGCACTCAATGCTTATTCAAGTATTAAAAGCGATGCAGAAAAAAGATAAACCTTATGTGTATATCGATACTCATGCAGGTGCAGGTGCCTACTCATTAACCGATGAGTTCGCCCAAAAAACCGGCGAGTATTTAGAGGGTGTTGCCAAACTATGGGACCACGCTAATTTACCCACTGCATTGGCCAACTATGTTGAAACTGTGCAGCACTTTAACGCTGAGTTTGATGGCGAGTTAACCGTGTACCCTGGCTCACCGGCTATTGTAGATGTTGAGCTTCGTCCGCAAGATCGTATGGTGTTACACGAACTGCATGGTACTGACCATGAGTTATTAGCAGATTATTTTGTGGAAGACAGACAAGTCAAAGTCATTAAAGGTGATGGTTTACAGGGATTAATTGCCGCTGTACCGCCATTAGAACGTCGTGGGGTGATATTAATTGACCCAAGCTATGAAATGAAAACTGACTATCAAGATGTTGCTCAAGCCATCATTAAAGCCCACAAACGCTTTGCTACCGGGACATTTCTTTTATGGTATCCGGTGGTTAAACGTGAGCAAACAGAAGCTATGCTAACGCTGCTCAAAAATAGTGGCATTAAGAAACAACTGCGTATTGAGCAAGGCATTAGCGCCGACAGTGACGAGTTTGGTATGACAGCTGCGGGTTTATGGGTAATTAACCCTCCTTGGCAAATGGATGTATTGGCTAAAGAAGCATTAGATTACTTAGCGCCTTTACTAGGCGGTGCCGACGGAAGCATTAGCGTAAAGTGGGAAGTAGGCGAGTAAGACTTTCTACCCGCAAAAGATGTGAGTTTATTGTCGTATCAGATCCTAACTATCTTTATTGAAATAACACACAAATTTCAAATGGAATTAACCTGCAGGCTCAATGGTTCTCCGTCCGAAGTGTCCGAAATAGCGTGATGAAAATGCCGTAGTGACATCATGGATGATGGCACAGGCTCAGGGGTGCATGGATGTACCATCTGAGCCGTTAGGCGATTTTTATTATGCTATGAGGATCAACACTTTGTCGGAGCTGCGGGGGAGATCCAAGAGGGGAAGCAGTTTTCCCCTCTTGGTCGGGTGTGGGCGAAGCGCCACGACCTTGATGTTATTTATTGACGTATGACTGAGCATTACTTAAAAAACGCGCCTGCCGCACCAGGGAATACCACAGGGCTAACATTACCATTCGCGGCAACACTCGCGACACCAAACAAATAATTGTCGATAACCATATTATCTAACGTGAACTGATTAACCTTGCCGACATAGCGGCTATGAGTCCATTCAGCTACCGTTGTTGAGCGCCAATATACGCGATAACCGACAACCGTGTTGTCGTCACTACTGGCCCAACTTAATGTGGTACTTGGTGAGACTTGCCCTGCAATGGTCACCTTAGTTGGTGGCGCTGGGGCCCATGCTTGTGACGCTAAACTTAACGCATTAAGCGCAGTCAGTTTGGCGGTAAAATCAAAATCCACTCCTTCAATCACATCGCCATACGCAATGCCGTTTTCAACGCGAATATCTTGATGTTGGCGATTATAGTTCTCGTTGGTTTCCATAATCCGCACGGCAGGCAAACCAGCCTGATTAAACGGTAAATGATGCCCACCACGACCAAAACGATCGAGTCGATACACCAGCATCACCTCTAAATTAGTCATGTACTGGTCGGCTAGTGATTTAATTTTACGGGCTAAATTGCGTGAAGCAGAATCATTTTCGCCGCCACTAAAATAGCGTTCTTTGGCTTCATCTGCGGTTTCGGCAAAACGTACGCCTTCAGAAAACACCCGCACACTACTGTTATTGACCACCCCATTGATACCAGCAATATTGCCTATCATGTCGTTATTCAATACAGCTTGTACTTGCCACCCTTGTGCTTTAGCGTAATCGGCTAAAATATTGCCGCCATACAAACCTTGTTCTTCGCCCGACAATGCAGCATAAACAATAGTGCCGTTAAATTGGTATTTTGATAATACTCGCGCTGCTTCTAACGCCCCTGCCACACCGGATGCATTGTCGTTAGCACCAGGAGAAATTGAGGTAGCATCCAACACATCACTAACACGTGAATCAATGTCGCCGCTCATCATCACTACACGCTTAGGATCCGTTTTACCGCGCTGAATCGCGATAACGTTAACTACTTCGGTTGGATTTTCGATTCGTTTACCTTGAACAGTGTCGCCCACTGTCACCACTTCTAAACAGCCACCACATTCTTTTGATATACGATTAAACTCAGCCTCAATCCAACGTCTAGCAGCACCGATACCTTGAGTGTCAGATGTGGTATCAGACAAAGTGTGCCGAGTACCAAAACCGACTAAGGTGCGAAGATCTTGTTCAATACGCTTAGCTTGTGGTGCGGTAGCGATGTCGTATAAACGCACATCTTCTTGTGATGGGGCTACAAACGATGATTTGTCGGCAGCAAATGCAGGCACGGTTACAGCACCCAATATCAACAACCCAGCCATGCCCGCTAAACAATAACCGTTGTTACGACTGAGTTTGACCCGCTTAGGTTGTACTTTATGAATTAAATGGTTCATTAATAAATACCTTAAGTTAACTGGCTAATGCTTTTTGGTAGCGTTTTAATAATATTTTTACGCGCTTCACATAAGCTTGTGTTTCAGGATAGGGCGGTATACCGCGGTATTGCATCACCGTTGTTGGACCAGCATTGTATGCCGCACAAGCAAGGTCAATGTCGCCGTCAAATTTGCTTAATAATTGCGCAAGATAACGACTGCCACCACGAATATTCTGTTGAGCATTAAAAGGATCATCAACGTCCATATCGCTAGCGGTACCTGGCATTAATTGCATTAAGCCTTTGGCACCGGCTTTGGATAACGCGCCAATTTTAAACGCTGACTCGGCATGGATCACTGCTCGAATAAGTGCAGGATCAAGCTGATACTGCCGCGCGGCTAAAGCCACATCGGTTGCAAAATGTGAGGTAAATAATGGGATTTTATACCAATCGATAACCGAATCGACCCGGCATGCAAAACATTCATACAATAATACTTGGTAGTCTGCATCCAGCGGTTGTTGATCGCTAAACACCATCACCCCATTGGTTTGCTTGTATTGAAACACTTTACGCTTTTCCACGCCTAAATCACTGACAATACCATTTTCGGAGTAACTGGCCTTAACGCGAGGCTTACTCGATACTGAGCCCGTTTTTGTTAACGAATAATTATTGGTTAACGTACGCGGTTTTTGTTTATCGCCCACATAGCCAGCATTCAACGACAGCTGATCATTAATTGATTGCTCATCGGCAGGCTTAGTGTTGCGGCGACTCAACACGTTATATGTTTCTATCGTTGGCGCTAGGTGATTTTCAGCGGTGGTAGTTTGAGATTGCTGTAACGATAACTGCTTTTTTGCTGCGGCTTGCTGAGGAATATACTTAGCTTTAATTTGTGGCTTTTCAACGTCTTCCACGGCAGGATAAACCACTTGCTTGGCTTGTATAGGGACACAAATACAAGCCAACAACGTAGCGATACCTAATAGCGTCTGCCGATTACGCCATGTCATTTGACTATTCCTGCACTTGATCGAATATCGGCATCGGCGCGATACGGGCGAACTTTGCTACTGCCGAACCGGGAAAAATTTTAACACCACTGTTTAACTCATCTACAGCTTTACGGTAAAAGTCTTCCGCGTGGACAAAGTCGAGCTCTAGCTGTATATATTCGGCGAGCTGATCGGCACACAGTTTGTCTTTATTCACCGTAGCTAATAATGCTTCTAAACCTTGATCAATCTGTTGCCAAGCGGCTATCGATACAGACAACGAGCCACCAGCCATATTTGACTCTTCAATCGGTTGCTCCCAATCGTGTTCGGGCTGTAACTGTTTTAGTAGCTCCAACTGGGCTTGTTGGTCATCTGTTAAAGGGCGTGGATAAGATGGTTTTTCCTGACATAGCTCGGTAAACAATGTCAGTCTTTTATCAATTTTTGAGTCGATCACTTTTAGCGCTTCAATGGCTGAAGTGCGTTTTTTGAGTAAACTGGCATACCAAAGATAAGCCAGAATAGCGGCTAAAGTGAAGCTTATAAAAAGCACCTGCATGGTGACATCCTTTATTATTGTTATTCACTATCATAATCATTATTTAATCAAAAGTTCATCTTTATCGGCGATACCTTTGCTAAAAAGAAACCACAAAAGAGTAAGCCAAACACCAATAGATGTTAATAAGCTGTTTTGATTCAGATCTTAACTATAACACAAACAACAGTACTAGCACGGTTGAATACTGTACAGTTTAAATTTTAATCTTTAACTTTATCAACTACCTAAAATCATTTTCACAAGAGTGTTTTTTAAACACATTTAAAGTTTTCTCTGCTCAAATAATCAAAATATCGTTTAATAATGCTGACTTAACACCATTAACGCTATTTATTAGCAGCTGCATCAATAGAGAAACAATAGTCACAAAAAAGCCCAGTAAAACTGGGCTTTTAACAATCAATAATGTAAAAAATTAAATATCTTTTCTATCATTATCAACTTTTTCATTTTCCTCTTCAGTGGGTTTTTCACGCTTACTGAAAATGCGTTCAACCACCACAAAGAATAACGGCACAAAGAAGATACCTAAGAAGGTGGAGGTCATCATACCGCCCAATACCGCAGTACCGATGGCATTTTGGCTACCAGAGCCTACTCCTGAGCTAATCGCTAATGGCACAACACCTAGACCAAATGCTAAAGAGGTCATTAGAATTGGGCGTAAACGTACTCTAACAGCATGCAAGGTTGCCTCAATTAAGCCAGAACCTTTCTCGTAGTATTCCTTAGCAAACTCGACAATTAGAATGGCATTTTTAGTCGCCAAGCCCACCGTGGTTAGCAAGCCTACTTGGAAAAATACGTCATTAGGCAGACCACGAGCACTCATTGCCAGCAAGGCACCAATAATCCCGAGTGGAACAACTAAAATGACCGATAATGGTACCGACCAGCTTTCATACAATGCAGCTAACACTAAAAATACGATTAAAATAGATAAGGCATATAAGCTAGGCGCTTGGTTACCCGATAAACGCTCTTCGTACGACAAACCATTCCACTCTAAGCCATAGCCAGGTGGAAGCTTCTCAGCCATTTTTTCAAGTGCATCCATCGCAGCACCGGTACTGTAGCCCGGGGCGGTAGCACCTTGAATATTAACCGCAGGCACACCGTTAAAACGTTGTAACTGAGGAGAACCAAACTCCCAGGAACCTGATGCGAATGCCGAAAATGGCACCATTTCACCATTATTGTTGCGCACATACCAAGAGTCTAAGTCGCCAGGTTGCATACGATATTTAGCCTCACCCTGGATATAAACCTTTTTCACTCGCCCACGGTCGATAAAGTCATTCACATACGACCCACCCCACGCGGTACCCAAGACACTGTTCACACTATTAATATCAATGTCTAATGCACGTAATTTGGCGTGATTAACATTAATTTTATAGATGGGCGCATCTTCTTGGCCATTTGGACGCACCCCAACAAGGTTAGGGTTTTGTGCAGCCATACCTAATAATTGATTACGCGCCTCAATTAACTTGCCATGTCCTTGACCATTTAAGTCTTTTAAGTAGACGTCAAAACCATTTGCGGTACCCAGTTCAATCACTGATGGCGGCACAAAAGCAAACACTAACGCTTCTTTAATTTGCATAAAACGGCCCATGGCTCGACCCGCTAACGACTTAACATCTTCACCAGGCGCTTCACGTGTGGACCAATCTTTTAGGCTCACAAACGCAATACCCATGTTTTGACCAGAACCCGCAAAACTAAAGCCCGCAACAGTAAACACTGAATTTACCAGGTCTTTTTCTTCGGTAAGGTAATAGTCGGATACATCTTTTAATACCTTAACCGTGCTTTCTTGGGTTGAGTTGGTTGGCAAAATAGCTTGAGTGAACAAGATACCTTGGTCTTCGTCGGGTAAAAATGCGGTTGGCATGCGTAAGAAAATCCAAGCCACTGCGATAACCAAGCCAACGTAGATCAACATGACGCGGAATGAGCGCTTTAAAATACTTCCCACACTTGATTCATAACGAGAGGTCATTGCATCAAACTTGCGGTTAAACCACCCGAAGAAACCAGTATCAGCGTGAGTATGACCTTTTTTAACTGGCTTTAGCATGGTGGCGCATAATGCTGGCGTAAGTACAATTGCCACAAACACCGACAAGGCCATCGCCGATACAATGGTGATCGAGAACTGACGATAAATAACACCAGTCGACCCAGACATAAATGCCATTGGTACAAATACAGCTGACAGGGTCAAACCAATACCCACTAAGGCACTGGTAATTTGATCCATCGATTTACGGGTCGCTTCCAGCGGACTTAAGCCTTCTTCCGACATCACGCGTTCGACGTTTTCCACCACCACAATTGCATCGTCCACCAGCAAACCAATGGCCAATACCATGGCAAACATGGTTAAAGTGTTGATGGTGAAACCAGCAGCGGATAGCACCGCAAACGTACCTAGCAATACTACTGGTACCGCAATGGTAGGAATAAGCGTTGCTCTGAAGTTTTGAAGGAACAGATACATAATCAAGAAGACCAATACAATGGCTTCAATCAATGTGTGCACAACACCTTCAATCGATTGCTCTACGAATGGCGTTGTATCATAGGGATAAACGACTTCAAGTCCCTGAGGGAAAAACTCCTTCATCTCATTAACTTTGGCTTTAATGCCTTCTGCCGTATCTAACGCATTCGCGCCTGTAGCCAGCTTGAATGCAAGGCCCGACGCTGGCTTACCATTGTAATATGAGTCAACCGCGTAGCTTTCTGCACCTAACTCAACTCTAGCAACATCGCCTAAATAAACGTTAGCACCTGATGAGTCAGATTTAACAATAATTTGCTTAAATTGCTCTGGGGTTTGCAAGCGGCTCTGTGCTGATACGGTCGCGTTAAGTTCTTGACCAGCAACCGACGGAGCACCACCTAATTGCCCTGCTGATATTTGGGCATTTTGCTCACGTATTGCCGCAACGATATCAATACTGGTTAATTTGTATTGAGTTAACTTAAACGGGTCTAACCAAATGCGCATTGCATACTGCGCACCAAATAACGTGATCTCACCCACACCAGGTACACGGCTCATTGGGTCTTGAACGTTGGCAGCAACATAATCAGATATATCGCTTTTGCCCATTGAACCATCTGCAGACACAAAGCCAAGCACCATTAAAAATCCAGAGCTAGATTTGTTAACTTTGACACCTTGCTGCTGAACCTCAGAAGGTAATAATGGCGTAGCCGCTTGCAGCTTATTCTGAACTTGCACTTGAGCAATATCAGGATCAGCCTCAGCATTGAATGTTAAGGTGATAGTGGCATTACCAAAACTGTCACTGGTCGATGAAATATAGCGTAAGTGATCAAGCCCAGTCATGCGCTGCTCAATCACCTGAGTGACTGTGTCTTCCATGGTTTTGGCAGAAGCACCAGGATAGAAAGCACTGATCACTACGGTTGGCGGGGCAATACTTGGATACTGCGCAATGGGTAAGCCTTTAATGGCTAACACACCAGCAAGCATAATTAATAATGCAATCACCCACGCAAAAATAGGGCGATCAATAAAAAAGCGAGCCATAATTATTCCCTACTTTTGTGGTTGATCAGCCGTTAACACCTGTGCAGATACTGGTGCACCAGGGCGGATTTTTTGTAATCCTTCGACAATTAATTTATCGCCAACAGACAAACCATCGACAATGCGCCATTGATGACCAATCACTTCAGCGGTTTGTACCACGCGCATTTCAACATTACTGTCTTGGTTTACTATCATTGCAACCGCTTGGCCTTTGCTATTACGGGTAATAGCACGTTGAGGCACTAAAATAGCCTGTGGGTCTTGGCCAGCATTTAATAGCGCACGCACATACATACCAGGTAATAATATACCGTCAGGATTAGGGAACTCGGCACGTAACGTCACGGAACCAGTAGTTTCATCTACATTAACTTCAGCAAATTGTAATGTACCTTGCTGATCATATGTGCTGCCGTCTTCAAGCAATAAGGTCACTTTAGCATTGTCACTTTTCAGTAACTGGCCTGAACGTAAATTGGCTTTTAAACGCAATAATTGTGCACTTGACTGAACGATGTCGATATTAATTGGATCGAGCTGTTGAATTGTCGCTAAGGTATTACTTTGATTAGCGGTAACTAACGCGCCAGCAGTAACAGATGACTTACCAATACGACCAGAAATCGGTGCTTTAACTTCAGTATATTCGGTGTTGATGGTCGCAGTATTAATGGCGGCTTTTGCTACCGTTACTGAAGCTTGCGCTTCTTTAAATAACGCTTCCGTCTCGTCAAAATCTTGCTTACTAACTGCATTGGTTTTGACTAATTTGGCATAACGCGCCGCCTTGGCTTTTGCTGAGGCTAAACCAGCATTTGCGCTAGCAAGATCGGCTTCTGCACTCACTAATGCCGCTTTATAAGTGGCTGCATCAATTTGATATAGAGATTGACCTTGTTTAACTTCGGTGCCTTCGGTAAAGGCACGCTTAGTGATAATACCTGACACTTGTGGACGCACTTCGGCTTCTAAAAAGGCACGACTGCGACCAGGTAATTCAACCTTAATCGCTTGCGAAATAGCTTCAACTGTCATCACGCCAACGGGTGTAGGTGGTCGCGGTTGCTGTGACTGGGCATTTTCATCCCCTTGACCACAAGCGGTAATCCATAATGCAGCAGAAATAACTGCGGCGACTTTCAATGCTTTGTGCATGAGTGCTCCTACTCCAATTTATTTTCAATATGACACCTCGGTCTTGAGGAATTTCATTTGAAAATAGCTAAAATTAACCTGTTAAATTTTCTGTGTACTTTATCGCATAGGTATAAAATTCAAACAACAAACCTAATGCGAATAAATTGTAAATAAATAATAAGTTTCAGTTATATATATTGAATATGTTATCAAACTGTAATCGTTACACGGGTAATCAAACAAAGATTACCTTTTAAGGCATTAAATACACTATTTGGTAACATGTTGGTAAAGTCAATTAATGCTTAAACTATCCATGTCTATGTTCACTGTTAATACATTAACTTAATTGCTGTTGATGACAACTTGATTTAATTCATCTGTATTTTGTGGTTCAAGCATAATGGCACGCCACCATAACTCGCTAGCTTGTGGATTGGCTAACATCACCGCTTGACCAAACTTTGGCGTAAGCAAGGTGACATTTTGCTGTTTTGCTAACTGGTTAATACGTTCAAAAGGCTCAAACCAATCATGCAATGCTAAATCAAAGGTGCCATTGTGTACTGGCATCATTGCCTTTGCTTGAACATCAATATGCGCCTGTAGACTTTGCTCTGGCAACATATGGATATCACTCCACAATTCATTATAGGCGCCAGTTTCAATCATGCTGAGATCAAATGGTCCATAACGCTCACCAATTTCTTTAAAGCCATTAAAATAGCCACTGTCTCCGCTAAAAAACACCTTATGTTGTAAGCCTTGAATCACCCAACTAGCCCATAAGGTTTGGTTACGATCAAGCAAGCCCCGGCCAGAAAAATGTTGTGCTGGCGTAGCGGTAATGCTCAAGCCATTTAATTCAACAGACTGCCACCATTCCAGTTCAGTCACTTGAATGGCATCTACGCCCCAAGTGGTTAAGTACTCACCCACTTTAAGTGGGGTCACAAAATGTTGCACCTTGGCAGCCAATTGCTCTATGGCAGCTCTATCAAGGTGATCGTAATGATCATGGCTAATAATCACCGCTTTTATTGCCGGTAAATCAGCAATACTGATTGGCGATTGATGAAAACGTTTTGGCCCAGCCCATTGCACTGGTGATGCTCGCTCGCTAAATACCGGATCAATCAATAAATATTCGCCATCAAGACGCATCAATAACGTTGAATGGCCTAAACGATAAACGGTGTCTTCCGTTGATTGAGCCAATATCTCTGGGGTCAATACTTCTAATGGAATCACACCTTGGGGAATGGGTGCTTGACGCTTTGTCGACCCATAAGCTTTGGCAATTGGCCATAAGCTGCTAATACCGGCTTGATAGACTTTTTCGGTATTGCTGAATATTTGTGCTTTATGTCCACGCGATGCAAACCAATATTTACTGATCAAAATAATGACAATCAGTGCACCAAGCACGACTAAAAGACTCATTAATATTTTCATCTATTGCTTCCAAAAGTAAACTACACGGTGTAGTTTAATAATCCTTTGTTGAAAAGTAAACTACTCAGTGTAAAATATTATAATAAGATCGCTTAGATGAAACCAATGAATACAGAAAAGCAAACACGCAGCCAGATTAAACGTGCCGCGATTATTGAAGCAGCCAGAACAACCTATAAAGAATTAGGGGTTGCGGCAACCAGTATGGATAAATTAGCCGAAGTAGCTGGAGTGTCTAAGCGAACAGTGTATAACCACTTTGCCACCAAAGAAGCCTTGGTGATGACCTTGATGACTGATTTATGGCAACAAGCATTATCTCAACCCTCTGTGGTATATAGCTCACATCAACCTTTGGCAGAACAGCTGCAGCAGTTGGTGCGTTTTGATATGGATTACATTCAATCAGAAGAGCACATTGAAGTTTCACGAATGGTGATTGGCCATCTGTTTTATACCACTGAAATGCAGGAAGAATTGCAAAAGGTTATTAAAGAAGAAACGGCTATTTTACGCTGGATAAAAGCAGCAACACTGGACGGACGCTTAACAGTGACGAATGTTGAACAGGCCCAGGCAGAAGTACAAAGCTTGATTAAAGGCCAATGTTTTTGGCCATTAATATTTCAAGTCGAAGAGCCATTAAACGATCAACAAAAAGATGACATTGCCGCCAGCATAGTAACCATGTTTTTATGCCGATATCAGGCATAAGCACATTGTTGGCTACTCTATACTCGGTTATCACCCACCCCGAACGAAATAATACGGCTGATATGCGCTAAACTCATGCCAGATTCTTGTTGCCAATGATTAAAAGCAGCTTGGGTTTGGCGTAAAGCGGTTTGCGATGTAAAGCCAGCATCAACGACGTTATAAGCAGTTAAATATGACTGCACATCTTGGCTTAGCAAAAACGTGTCTTTACCTATCGCACGTAAAAAATAAGGCCCGGTATTGCCACCTAAACGAGTGCCGCGCTTTTTAAGCATTTGCCACAAACCAGTAATATCATCACTTGGCCAATTCGCAATAAATTCTGCAAAACTGCCGTGTTCAACATTAATCTGCTGGATCATATAAGCATTATCAACAATTGCTTGGGTTTTCTTTTGATGCCGAATAAGTGCTGGGTCGGTTGCCCGTTGTTGAATTTGATCGGGTGACAGCATCAGCACTTTCATTGGCTCAAAGTCAAAAAAGGCTTTTTCATAAGCAGGCCATTTATTGTCAACCACTCGCCACACAAAGCCGCTTTGAAACACGCGTTTACTCATAACAGACAATAACTGCGCATCAGTATATTCGCTGATTTCATCGGCATCGAGACTGTCAGGCAGCAATGACTTAACTGCCGCTGATCCGCCTTTACGCTCACAAGCTCGCGCCCAAATATCACTGAACTTTTCTAATGCCACCGCGTAGCTCCTTTAACCCAACCAATAACCTGCCAATACGACAGATTAAGGCTTGTTGATCTTTAAAAATTACCATCGATACCAAAAACAACTAACGTTATATATTACGTTCTTTTTTTAGTTGTAAAAATTGTTTCCATTTAACCACTTCAGCAGGTATTTCAGGTGTGTCACCTGTGTAACCGGCAGCAGCAATTAAGGTTTCAATAGGCACTTGTTTACCTCGACATACAAACACACCACGGACATGCGCGATGCAATGTAAACCACGAGAGGTAAGCATACGATGCTCAATATAAAAGTATTTTTCATCCCAACCAACGATTTTTGTTTCAATGGTAAACTTCTCAAACGGCTTAATATCGCGGATATAAGTAAACTCTGCCGCATTCACTATCGGTAACCATTTATTTTTTAGAAACTGTTTCATCAAACCCATTTCGGCAATCAAATAGGTGCGCGCTAAATCCATAAAAGCAGGATAACGTGAGTTAGTTAAATGCATATTGATATCGCAATCTAACGGTAAAGCACGGTAATCAATTCGGCTAGTGCCTAAAAAACCAATACTTTTACAATGACCTATTCGCCATAAAAATAACAAAATAATACGAAAATACAGATTCATGCACGGTTACTCCTAATGTAAGCGCGACAGGCTAACAAAGGTCATACCAGCGAGCAAGCGGCTTTAACATCATTTGGTAGCACAAAATTGGCATTACACTTTATTTGTTACTCTTTTTGAGACTTATCCCCCTTTTCATCTGCGGCTTAACTGATTAACATAGCGAGGCGTTTTGATTAAATTGGCAGTGAGTTAACTGAGTTTCACGTAGCTTACTAACAATAACGCCGTAGTCGTTGAGTCGATTACAGCCAAATCAGCGCAAACAACATTGTTTATAATTCTCAGGGCGGGGCGCAATTCCCCACCGGCGGTAAACTTGAAAAAGTGAGCCCGCGAGCGCTCGATTCGTCGAGGTCAGCAGATCTGGTGACTTAGGTTTTACTCATGAGTAATGCCTAACAGTCCAGAGCCGACGGTTACAGTCCGGATGAGAGAGAATAGAGATACATCAATTAGCCTCGGCTTGTTGATGCAATTTGTTTTGGATTTATATCCCTCTTTACAAGCCCTGATTCTGGTCATTTTAGGAGTACAACCATGAATCAGTTATCACTACTTGCCGAATTTGGCGAACCAATCACCCGTGTAGAAAACGCATTAGCAGCGCTTAGAGAAGGCCGAGGCGTATTACTACTCGATGATGAAGATCGTGAAAATGAAGGCGACATTATTTATTCTGTCGAGCACTTAACCACAGCCCAAATGGCATTAATGATCCGCGAATGCAGCGGCATTGTGTGTTTATGCTTAACCGACGAACACGCCAACAAGTTACAATTGCCGCCAATGGTTATTAATAACAACAGCGCCAACCAAACTGCGTTTACCATCTCTATTGAAGCAAAGCATGGTGTTACCACTGGCGTTTCCGCACAAGATCGCGTGACCACCATTAAAACAGCGGCAAACCGCGATGCCAAAGCATCAGATTTGGCCCATCCAGGACACGTATTCCCATTGCGTGCTCGCGCTGGAGGAGTAATGTCTCGCCGAGGTCATACCGAAGGGACTGTCGACTTAATGCAAATGGCAGGTTTAATGCCAGCTGGCGTATTATGCGAACTGGCTAACGAAGATGGCAGCATGGCCAAAACACCAGAAATTATCGCCTTCGGCCTTAAGCACAACATGCCTGTACTGACCATCGAAGATATGGTGATGTACCGTAACCAGTATGATTTAAAGCTGGCGTAATTAATAAAGTCATTAATAGGCTGTCACAAGAGTGACGCACTATCAGATAAAAATAAGAGGCGCATTATTAAATGGCGCTTCTTTTTTTACATCTAATAAGTTATAAAAAAATATCTTAAATATAGATGAAGCTCTATTTGGCTTATAGTAATGTCATATTACAAGTCAAACGTCATAACCGATGCGCAACGAGGTATAAATGAGATGTGAATTTATTCCCGCGACCGAAAAAGACAAAACCTACCTACTCGATTTACGTAAATTAACCATGGTTGAGCATTTAGAAAAGTCTGGGCAGTTCTTGTCTGATGCGCAACATGAATATAGATTAAACGATGCTTATGAATGCTCTTATCTGGTCATGTATGCCAACGAGTTAATCGGGACGTTAAAATATCGAGTCAGTGAAGCTACAGTCGAAATCATGCAGATCCAAATCCATCCATTGTTTCAAAGGCAAGGATTTGGCCAAAAAATCTTACAACAAATTATCACAGACTCGAAGCCAAAATTGATTGAGTTAACTGTATTAAAACAGAACCCTGCGTTGCAACTATACAAAAGGTTAGGGTTTAAAATTACCGGTGAAGATCTGCACGAATATTTTATGCAAATTAGCAGCTCATAGACTCATTTCAACCCACATAAAAAATTGGCTATAACACTTTAAAAAAAGCATATTTGTAACGTTAACATATTACCCAGCAACCAATATTAGGACGCTAACCCTATAGCAGAACATGGTTTTAAACATGATATATGGAGGTTTACATGAAACGAGTCACAGGTATCGGCGGCATATTTTTTAAAGCAAAAGATGCACCTGCGTTGCAGGCTTGGTATAAGCGTCATCTCGGTATTGACGTTCAGGAATGGGGCGGCACTGCTTTTTCTTGGACCGACTCAAATGACAAGCCAACTGGTGGAACCACTATCTGGGCGGTAAGTTCAGAGAAAAGCGACCAATTTGCTCCAAGCCAAGCCCCATTTATGATCAACTACCGCGTTGAAGACCTTCACGCTGTCGTCGCCGCCCTCAAAGCAGAAGGCTGTAATGTGCTCGATAAAATAGATGAATCTGAATACGGCAAGTTTGCGTGGGTTATTGATCCAGAAGGAAACAAAGTCGAATTATGGCAGCCGCCTTTAGGTCAATAAAGGCTATTGTGGCTTAATGAATCTGTTCACATCCATGTGAAATTAACTTGGAGACAAACTAAATCACAATGCAGTAATAAACGTTTGATACTGACTCATGGTATTGGCATCGTCCAACATGCCTTGATGGCCAACATTGGGCACCATAATTAACTGCTTATTGGCTGACTGGCTAGCTACAAACAGTTTTTCAGACAGTTCAGGCGGGACCTCTTCATCATCTTCTGCCGCAATGACTAATAATGGCCCTTGATAATATTGCGCGACCACTTGCTTATTATCTGTTTTACGAAAATCTTCTGGCATTTCCAAAGTCATAAACGGTGCCATATACCAAGGTGTTTTTTCATCAACCCAGTCGTCGGCATTAGTTGCTGAACCGTGTAAAATCAGCGCATCTATTTTATTATTTTTTGCTAAATCAGCGGCAATAAAACTGCCTAGTGAGTAACCGTGCAATATCACTTTTTCAGGCTGATATTGCTGATGTAAATAATCCAGTTGTTGCTGTGCATCTGCAATAATATTGTTAATGCTTGGTTGGCCTTCACTTGCCCCTAATCCACGACGATCCATCACTAAAATGTCGGTATTAAGCGTCGATAATGTGGTAAGGGCAGACAGGCCATGTGGTTCGATTTTCATGCCGTTGCCTTGATAAAAGACCAATGTTGTAAGGCTATTGGGGTTATCAATATAAAAACCATTTAACTTAACGTGATCACTTGCCTCTAATCTAAGTGGGGTAATCAAATGATTAGGCATCGCCTGCTGTAATTGTTGAGTAAACTCAGCAGTAAACGCTACGGGGACTTCATCGCTGGCAATAAAAGTGCTTTCACTTAGGCGCATAGTACATGCTGAAGTAACCAGCACTGTGGTTCCTATCATTGCACCTGTGGTTATTTGTTTAAGCCAATTTTGCATATTATTTTCCTTAATTTACTCATCGTCCTTGTGGACTAAAATGTCACCTGGCGAGCATTGTAAATGCTGGCAAATAGCGTCTAGTGTCGAAAATCGAATAGCTTTTGCACGGCCACTTCTAAGCACTGACAAATTTTGAGGGGTTATGCCTATCAATTCTGCCAATTCAGTGGACTTCATTTTCCGCCTTGCCAGCATCACATCCAGCTCAATAATTATGGCCATTAAATTGTCAACTCCACCTCTTCTTGAAGCTCCGTTGCATGCTTCATGACCCATGCTACACAGTAAAAAATCATCCCGAAAAGTGCATACTTTAACTCTTGACTGCCAAGACTAAAATAAACAGGTACCGCACTAGATGTACCGCTAAAGTGCAATGTAAATGCGATGATCATGGGGTAAAAAAGGCTGAGTAAAATCCAGACTAAAAATACCAAGGCAATACGGCTCAAGCAGCGGAAGTTACTTGGAGTAAACACATGACCTTGCTGATACAGACCAAAAAGTTGGTAGAGAAAAGAGTAAATAAACAGGTAAGGTAGAATTTCAACACTGCCCAGAATGATCCCAGGATGAAATC
Source organism: Shewanella sp. SG44-2 (assembly GCF_014164215.1). Classification (NCBI taxonomy): domain Bacteria; kingdom Pseudomonadati; phylum Pseudomonadota; class Gammaproteobacteria; order Alteromonadales; family Shewanellaceae; genus Shewanella; species Shewanella sp. SG44-2. The sequence continues at coordinate 174,461 of NZ_JACJEU010000002.1, read as the reverse complement.
CCGCATCATAAAGGCTTTGAGCGAGAGCTTGCCAAGGTGTACCAAAGTCGACAGCTAGATAACTACTAAACCAACCCCACCAATCAATGGTTAACACATATTCACCCGCTTGGAATTCTCCGAACACCATAGTTCCGCTATAACTAGTGACTTGTAATAAAGCTAAAAATACAATCAGCAATTTAATCCATTTACTTAACGAGACAATTCTATCCATGATCATTCTAAGCTGGTTAATGTTAAAACAAAGTTAACACACAAGCCCTTTATCAGCAATAAGTTATCGATAAACGATACTATTAAGATGTTAAATCTAATATACCTATTGGTGATAATCCAAAATCATCCGCTTGAATCACAATACATGGCTATCGTAATAAATGATTAAAGTGCCTATGCTATCAACTCGAGATAGATGACATAATTTTGTTGATAATGCTCAACAACTTTTACTCGATAGCTTTGTTTTACATCTATAACACATGAGAGCATAGTTAATAACTGATTGTATTATAAAGGTTTAACAGAAACAAAAATCATTAACTCAGGAGTAAAGTGATGAATATGAAAGCATTTTCGACGTTAGCCGGATTATCTTCATATACGCTGCGTTATTATGAAAAAGTCGGTTTACTCAACAACATTCAACGAAATAGCAGTGGCCATCGAGTCTACACAGCCAAAGACTTAGAATGGATTAATTTTGTCAAACGCCTGAAAGACACTGGGATGGCTTTAACCAAAATTCAGCAATATGCCCAATTGCGATCATTAGGGCCCGGTACAGTGTTAGACCGCCAACAACTACTTGAGTGTCACAAAGACCAGTTACAGGCTCACATTGAACTTCAGAAAAATCATTTACTGGCGTTAGAAAACAAAATTAGTTTGTATAAAGCCAATAAAGTCAGTTGACTTAGAGTTAACTCTAACTTGTAAGGTGTGACTTCTACTTATCGATAGGAGTACATCAATGCCAAACTCAAGATTCACTTTAGGTCTGGAACAATTGTCAAAAATTGACGGAGAAGCAGGTCATAATGTTATCGAAAGCCTACAAGATATCAGCCCTGACTTAGCCCGATTTACCATTGAATATCCGTTTGGCGATATCTATACCCGACCCGCGTTAGAGGTAAAGTCGCGAGAAATAGCCACTGTTGCGGCACTCACCGCTTTGGGCAATTGTAGGCCTCAGCTAAAAGTCCATTTAAATGCCGCTTTAAATGTTGGTTGCAGTGAAGAAGAAGTAAAAGAAGTGCTGTTACAAATGTCTGTTTATGCCGGTTTTCCTGCAGCGTTAAATGGCATGTTCGCGTTTAAAGAAGTCCTTCAAGAACGAAAGGCATGACCTGTGACAAATAAGGCTTAACAGGCAACAAATATCTCTCAAAATTATCTGAGTATATGAACCCTAAAAATAACAAAAAAGCATAAACCGAGGTTTATGCTTTTTTATGCTGAAGTCATTGGGGAATAGGGTTAAATCTACACCGCAATACCACTGTGACGTAATAAAGCATCTGTATTGGGTTCACGGCCCATAAAGCGTTTAAACAGCTCCATTGGCTCTTCACTGCCACCCATTTCAAGAATGTTGTTTAAGAAGCTTTTACCTGTTTCAGCATTAAAAATACCTTCAGCTTCAAAACGCGAGAACGCATCTGCCGATAATACTTCAGCCCATTTATAGCTGTAATAACCTGCAGCATAACCACCCGCAAAAATGTGAGCAAAACCGTGTTGAAAACGGTTAAAGCTTGGTGGGGTTAATACCGCTATTTGGCTACGCACTTGGTCTAAAATGCCTTGAATATCGACGCCTTTAGCGGGGTCAAACTCGTGGTGCATTCTAAAGTCGAACAGTGAAAACTCAAGTTGGCGCACCATCATCATGCCCGACTGGAAATTTTTCGCCGCTAACATTTTGTCTAACAATGCTTTTGGTAATGGTTCGCCCGTTTCATAGTGACCAGAAATTTCCGCTAATGCTTCTTCTTGCCAGCACCAGTTTTCCATAAACTGACTTGGTAGCTCTACCGCATCCCAAGGTACACCATTAATACCAGACACTCCGCCCACATCCACTTTGGTTAACATGTGATGAATGCCGTGGCCAAACTCATGGAACATTGTGGTGACTTCGTCATGGGTAAACAATGCCGGTTTGCCGTCGACAGGACCATTAAAGTTACAGGTTAAATAGGCCACCGGCTTTTGCAAACCAGTAGAGGTAACCCGGCGACCGCGACAATCGTCCATCCATGCGCCGCCACGCTTACCGCTACGAGCATACAAATCGAGATAGAAGCTGCCACGGTGTACTTTATCGGCATCATGAATATGGAAAAAACGTACATCTTTATGCCAAGTGTCTACGCCTTTTTGTTCGCTAATGGTTAAACCAAATAAGCGATTAACGGTATAGAACAAGCCTGACAAGACTTTGTCTTCTGGGAAATACGGACGCAATATTTCTTGCGATACTTCGTACTTGTGTTGTTGCAGTTTTTCAGCGTAAAAACTCAAATCCCATGAGGCCATTTCGGTCACGTTGTAATGATCTTTGGCAAAGGCACGTAGTTCGGCTAATTCAGTTGACGCTTGGTCTTTAGACCGTTCGCCTAACTCGTTTAAAAAGCCTAATACTTGTGCTGGGTTTTCTGCCATTTTGGTGGCTAACGATTTATCCGCATAACTGGCAAAACCGAGTAAATTGGCTAACTCATGGCGCAATGCCACAATTTCATTCATGTTATTGGTGTTATCAAACTCACCGGCATTAGGGCCTTGGTCAGATGCGCGAGTCACAAATGCACGGTAACACTCTTCGCGTAACTCACGGTTTTCGCTATAGGTCATTACGGGTAAATAAGACGGAAAGTCTAAAGTGAATAACCAACCTTTTTGCTCTTTGGCGTCTGCCATAGCTTTAGCTGCGGCGATGGCTGACTCAGGTAAACCCGCTAAGTCTGCTTCGTCGGTAATAAGCTTAGTCCACGCTTCAGTAGCATCTAACAGTTGATTAGAAAAGTTGCTGGTGAGTTCAGATAAGCGTTTAACCATTTCGCCATAGCGGGCTTTTTGACTGTCATCCAAGCCGATCCCCGACAATTCAAAGTCACGTAAGCTCTGCTCTATGACCATTTTTTGCGCTTGAGTTAACTGGGCAAAGTCTGCCGATTCGTGGATCGATTTATACGCCTCGTACAAACCTTGATGCTGGCCAACATAGGTGCCGTAATCTGACAACAACGGCAAACAAGCATCGTGAGCATCACGTAATTCATCACTACTGATCACCGAGTTCATGTGCGACACAGGCGACCACATTTTACTTAACTCATCATCAACGTCTTCAAGAGGCTCAATGAGATTGTCCCAAGTGTATTGGCTATTTTTTGCTAATAATACTTCAATAGTCTCACGACATTTGGCAATGGCTTGCTCAACTGCAGGCTGAATGTGTTCAGGTTTAATTTTTGAAAATTCTGGTAATTCTGCGCTACTTAGCAATGGATTGCTCATAAAGATTCCTCGAAATATGTCGCGTGAGTATTTAGCTTATATTGGGCTAATTGTTACCGTTTTCAAGCGTAGAAACAATTTATCCCGATACATATAACCTTAGTTTCGAGGCGATACACAGGCCTTATCATCACTAAGTTTGACCATATTATCGTTGATTCAACGTATAACAAGCTCAGTCACCTAACTGATTTGATCAACAAATAGAGTGACTAAGATCCCAATTTAATTTTACACTTAATTTACACAACTAATATTGACAGGCAGATCCCAAACGAGACTGATTATCATTTATTTTCCCACTAAAAGGGCTACCATTCGCTTGATTAAAAGCACTTTCCCATTTTTCGATATGAGCTCAATAAACATGAACTTCGATTTTTGCCTATCAAACCGCAACCATTATGCCCGCGCCTTTTGTTGTGCAATGGCTACGATGATGTGCTTGATGACATCCTCGTCAGCGTTCGCCACGGCAGAATACCAGCCGACTGCAGGGGTTGATGTTGCTTGGGAAAATAATTATGTCACTCAAGGTCGTAATAATTTAGAGCATGGCGGTATTGCATGGGCAGTGGCAAATATTGAACAAAACGACCTAGCTGTTTATGCCATTGTAGGGCGAGCAGACCAAGTGAATTATGTGGAATGGAACCTAGGGCTAGAATACACCTTACATCTCGCTAATAATATTGATGCCACAGTAGGCTACCAGCGCTTAGAATTTTATGGCGATGAGCGCTGTTCCGATAATGAATTTTTCGGCGCGTTAACGGTTAATGGATTAACTTGGTTTGTACCCGCTGTTAACTACACTTATGCAACCGAAGCTGGCGGCTATTTCATTGAACTGAGCATACATAGCCCATGGGAAATCAATCAACACTTCACTTTGACACCTTACATTGTTCAGGGATTTGATTATCAATACAGCAGTGAAGAACACAACGGCGCTAACCATTTCCAATTTGGACTAGAAGCCGAACAAAAGTTGAATGATTCAATGGCATTATCTGCACACATTAGCCACAGCATCGCTCAAGGAGATATTAAGCAACAAGCCAGTGCCGATGATATTCAGGGCAGTTTAGATCAAACCTATGCAGGGGTGCATTTCAAACTGAGTTTTTAAGCTTTGCTAGCATTTTAGCAATCCAAGGCTAGACTAAAGGGGCTACAGGACGCCCCCTAGACTCAAGCAAGGAAGCTTATGTTAACTCGACTTATCAATATACTATTTATCTTATTCGCCGCGGTGATGATGTTATTCAGTGCCTCATTACTTGCCAGCGAGCTCACCAAACTGATGATTAAACAGCCCGATAAACCCACCCAGTTAACCAATGACAATGCCAACTCACTCCCGTCGCAGTACGCAACCGATCATCAAGGTAATGTGATTGTTATCCCCACAGAGCAAAGCTCAGCTTTAGAATATCGAGCCGATGATATTTACCTTAAACCGAGACACAAAAAATCACCCATCAAAAAAAACAACACGCGCTCATCAACTGTAAAGCGCACCACCTTAAAGAGTGCGACAATCGCTAACGATCCAAGCTGTCGCTGGTTGCATAGCCGCATAAAGCAGTTACAAAAGAAGCAACGCCATACCCAAAACAGTCAATTTAGTCATTATCAAGATGAAATCGATATTAGAGAAAGAGAATGGGCCTGCCTTAAGTGCGCAACCAGCGGTCCTAATAACGTTGACCGTGGTGAATGCCAACATAAACGCTAACAATGCATTGGGGGAACGACTAGATTGCAAACACAATCCCCCCTACAATGGATGCATTAACCGCAGTGGAGATAATCATGGCTCAACATTTTGACTATATCGCGCTTGGCGCAGGCAGTGGCGGTATCGCCTCAGCAAACCGTGCAGCAATGCGTGGCGCAAAAGTATTAATTATTGAAGCAAAGCACGTTGGCGGCACTTGCGTTAACGTCGGCTGTGTTCCTAAAAAAGTCATGTGGTATGGCGCTCATGTCGCTGAAGCACTGAACCTCTACGCCAAAGACTATGGCTTTGATGTTACCGTCAATAAATTCGATTGGAATACGCTAGTCGACAATCGTGAAGCCTACATTGGCCGTATTCATGATGCTTATGGCCGTGGCTTTGCGAGCAATAAAGTCACTTTATTAAATGGCTATGGTCGCTTTATCAATAACAACACCATTGAAGTTGATGGCGAGCACTACACTGCCGACCATATTGTGGTTGCCACTGGCGGCGCACCAACAATTCCTAATATTCCTGGCGCTGAACACGGTATCGACTCTGACGGTTTCTTCGCATTACGTGCGCAACCTAAGCGCGTAGCGGTTGTGGGTGCCGGTTATATTGCTGTTGAAGTGGCGGGTGTATTACACGCACTGGGCAGCGAAACGCATTTATTAGTACGTAAACATGCGCCACTGCGTAACTTTGACCCTATTTTAACCGACGCATTAGTTGACGCTATGGCCACCGACGGCCCAACGCTTCACACTCACAGCGTACCTAAATCGGTCACCAAAAATGCCGATGGTAGTTTGACATTACTATTAGAAAATGACCAAAGCTTAACGATTGATTGCCTCATTTGGGCCATTGGTCGTTCACCATCAACAGGCAATATCGGCTTAGAAAACACCGATGTGCAATTAGATGCTAAAGGCTATGTCATTACTGATGAGCAACAAAATACCACCGCGAAAGGTATTTATTGTGTTGGCGACATTATGGCGGGCGGTGTTGAATTAACCCCTGTTGCCGTTAAAGCGGGTCGTTTGTTGTCAGAGCGTTTATTTGGCAACATGCCAGACGCTAAAATGGATTACAGCTTAATTCCAACAGTGGTATTTAGCCATCCACCTATCGGCACCATGGGTCTAACTGAGCCAGAAGCCGCTGAAAAGTATGGCCAAGACAATATTAAGGTTTACGCCTCAACGTTTACCTCAATGTACTCAGCTGTTACAGCACATCGCCAAGCCTGCAAAATGAAGCTTGTTTGTGCTGGTGATAATGAAGTGGTTGTCGGTATTCACGGCATTAGTTTTGGCATGGATGAAATACTGCAAGGTTTTGGCGTAGCAATGAAAATGGGCGCAACCAAAGCAGACTTTGACGCCGTAGTAGCAATACACCCAACGGGTGCAGAAGAGTTTGTTACTATGAGATAAGTATTTAATACTTATCAAACCGTAAGCACTTAATAGGCGTTTACGGTTTTTTTATGCCTGTTATTTACTGGCGTAGCATTGAGCAAAACCCATCAACACATTTTGAAGGCGGTAATACCGATAATCCCCCACAACTAACCGCGTACCACTTTTATGGTTATAGCAAACAACTCTAGACGACCGTTCTACTTTAGGTTTGTAAACTGCCATCTGCAATGTTAATTACATTGGCTTGATGCTTCTGATAAGTGCTTAGTGAGTTTCAGTACCTCTGCAGCGGTTTTACCTAATGTATAACGCCCAGATATGGCATGATTATGGTTATAGTCATACAACCAATTCGCCAATTGTTGATTGAGCTCTAACAACGAACCGGCTTTGTTTTCTTTCAAGAATGGCTCATAAAACTCATGATATGCTAGGTCTTGAAAACGAGCTGCAAGACCATTTACAACAGGGCCATTGTACGCTCTCATTTGAATGTGATTAATATTATGAGCAGATAAAACATCGCTAAACTGCTGGCTTTTTTTGCCAAAAAACTCACTGCCTCGATCGGTTAAAATAGTATTGATATTGAGCCCTTGGGCAGTGGCATACCAAGGTAGAACAGTTTGTTCAAGAAACTCAGCGGCTGAAGCAGAATCACGTTCTGGCATGATCACCGCTATCGCAAACTGACTATAACCATCAACAAACGTATGTTGATATAACTGGCCTAATGGGCTTATAACCCCTAAATCAAAGGTGTCTTGCACACAAATATCACCTGGGTAAAGACACTCAAAGATGGGATCATTTGAATCGAGTTGATACAGTTTTTCAATGCGCACTTGATCCGAAGGCGCTAAATTATTGTCTTGTTTTAGCTTGCTATGTAAAGCCAATAATCGATTTTTCTTGGTTTCTAAGTTATGCCTAACCCAAATAGTGCGAACGCCACTGGCAGAAATAGCGCAGCCTCGGGCGGTCAGCAACTCTGCGACTTTTGCTTGACCATAATTAGGGTAATCAAGTGCTATCTCAATAACTTGGTCTTCTACAGCTTGGGAAACTCTATTTTTTAATGCTGGTTTTCTTCGAGATAAGTTCTTTAAACCACGTTCACCAGCCGTTTCATATTGTTTTTTGAAACGATAATAACTGTCACGGCTGTAACCCATGATGCCGCATGCTTTGCTTATGCTGCCAAGTTCCGTTGCTAATTGCAGTAGCGCCAATTTACTTCGGATTTCATTTTTCTTTGCGCTCATATTTAGTACTCAATACTATTGTCTTACGATTTGAAGGCTACCAAAACACCCCATTTGGGGTATAACCTAACCATCTAAACCACGTTTCACCCAATACGATGCATACCACCCAAGCAATAACTAGCATGGTAAATCCAAATTTAAACGTGTCACTTAAACTATAATGGTCGGTGGAATACAGCAGTAAAGCTGGCTTACTATTAAAAGGTAAAACATAAACATGCTCTATTTGGAGTGCTACAGGTAATGCCAAACTCATAATAGGAAAATCAAAACGCTGGGCGACCCCAATCGCGATGGGGATAAACAACATCGTTCGCATCGTTTTTGATTGAAATATCACCGAGCTAAACAACATTGCACCAGTTAACATTATATAGAAAACGCTGAAGGGTGTATTTTCATCTAAACCAAAATACTCTAGGCTAAAATTTACTGCCAGATTAGGTAAATCAGTTTGTTTGAATCCAGCCCCCAAGGTATACGCCCCCGCAGAAAAAAGTAATAAGTGCCATGGCACATCTACCTGGTTCCAGTTCACCACACCAACCCGAGGAAGCAAAGCCACAATGGCGCCAATAAATGCAACCGCGGTAGCACTGACACCGTGATATTTGTCGGTTGCCCAAAATATCAAAATAGTCACAAAAATCACAATAGATTTAATTTCGACAAATGATATTCGGCCCATTTTATTGAGTTCTTGCTGTAAACGGTCCATTCCGCCCTCAATTTGCGGTAAGCGTTCTTCGGGAGATAATGGGAAAAAAATCTTTGTCGCAACAAACCAACCAATAATAATCATGCAAATTACCACAGGCATCGAAATAATCATCCAGTCGGCAAAATAGAAACTACCACCAATAGCACCAGCGATTAAACTCGCAGCCAATAAATTCGCCCCAGAGCCCGTTACAAAAGCGCCAGCACATAAGTTAATTTGCAGTAGGTTTTGCAGCACTAAGTTGCGGCCAAAATTATTTTTATTGTCACCACCTCGAGCACCATACACCGCGGCTATCACCATAAAAATCGGCATGAGAATGGCGGCTTTTGCTGTGGTTGCAGAAATAAAGGCCGACAAAACCAAATTGATTAACATAAAGCTGTAAAAAATGGGGGTTGCACTAGTACCAAAACGACAGATAAACCATAACGCAAAGCGCTTAGCTACGCCTGTAGTCGCCAACATAGAAGCCAAGATAAACGATAAAATATTGAGCCACATTATCGGATGACCTAATTGCGCATATGCTACCTTTTCGGGTAATACTCCCGTTAGCACTAACGCAATAATCACCATCAATGACGTTAAATAATTCGGTATAGGCTCTGTTATCCAGAGAATAATAGCCGCACAGAAAATCGCAAACATTGCCTGACCATGCCAGCTAAACAACACTTCTCCGGCTTGGTCAAAATGTTCTGCCGCAGTTTTGCTTAGCATAGTGCTATCAATGTTAACTAAAAAAGGCATAGGGTCGGCGGTGAGTAAAAATACAAACACGGCAAGTGCAATCCAAATCCCTATACGAGCTAACCATTGTTCAACGGTACTTTTATTTCGAATTGGCAGCTTTTCCATTCGATATTGATTCATATCCAGTGGGTCTGTCGCTGAAGGAGTTTCCTTGGTCATTTTGTTTACCTTTCGATGCAATGCGACTGCTGAATAAACATTACCCGTAAAAGTAGCAATGAAATTCGATCTAGATCAACGAAAGTACAAACTAGTTTTAATTAAATATTCACATAGAACGAACGACTTAAATTATGATTTAAATATTTCTATTAAAATCATAAGTTAATGACAAAAATCATTATCACACAATACGACTTATGTAAGATTAGATTGAAACTTATCAATAACAACATTGATCTGGATCTGTTTCTTTATCATCTCTTGGGAGTATTGTGACGGTTGAGCTTCATCCGAACTCTACGACAGCATAAAAGGACTGACTCATGTCTGAATTAACCATCGGTGAAATATCTAAACCTCGTTTTGAATTTCGAACTTTCGGGCAACACTTTACCGAAGCATCCTATCGTATGGCGCGCTTATCGGTACCCGTACCAGAAAAGCTTTGGTGCCGAGAAAGTGACGAAATTTATATCATCTCCAGCACCAATGATTTGAACAATACCAAAATTCGCGACGGTAAGATGGATATAAAATCCTATGTGCAAACGGTCAACGGCTTAGAACAATGGGCCCCTAAACTTAAAGCGGTATTTCCACTGAGTAAAACACAACTGATTGAAGAAATATTCCCCGCGTTTATGGTTGATTTACCCGCATTAACCCAAGACAGCTATTGTTTAGAAGACTTCCTCGTTGTTATCGAAAACCACCCAGACTTACAGGCAGTCAACATTCATAAACAGCGCTACGCCTATATGGTTAATGATACAATTTGTGAATTAGCGAACGTGCTCGTTAATGGCGCGCGAATTGTCAGTATCAACAGCGAATCAACTCAAATAGAAGATATACAAAAAACCATAAGTGATTTAAAGCTGACAGGAGTTGAAAATATCAATTACTTACAAGCGATAAAACGCGTTATTGGGATGAAAAGCTTACCTCTCGCTAACTAACATTAATGAGTCCGACGGTAACTCAAGTTGGTTGGATAAATATTAAGGATTTGCATCATGGCTCAAGAAATCGAACGTAAATATTTAGTCAAAAGCGATTTATTTAAATCGCAGGCCGTTGGTTCGGTCCGTATCATTCAAGGCTATTTATCGAGTGTGCCTGAACGGACTGTCCGAGTTAGAGTGAAAGGTGATAAAGGTTTTTTAACCATTAAAGGCATTGGTAATGAGTCTGGAGCTTCCCGCTATGAATGGGAAAGTGAAATCTCAGTCGCTGAAGCACAGGATCTACTCAAAATTTGTGAGCCTGGTGTTATTGATAAAACACGCTACTTAGTCGAGTTTGAGAATCACACTTTCGAAGTTGATGAGTTTTACCAGCAAAATCAAGGCTTGGTGGTTGCAGAGGTAGAGCTTACTGATGAAGCACAAAAAGTACACAAGCCCAGCTGGTTAGGTAAAGAAGTAACGGGTGACAGACGCTATTACAACTCAATGCTAATGAAGCAGCCTTTTACCTCTTGGTAATTGAACAGATAATTTGAACTGATAAATTGAAGCCTGCGCAGGTAAAGCATGCTTCATTTCCCTCAATCTATTTGCTCATCATGATAACAACATCAAACGACGGCATTAGCTCGTCACATCAACAACAAAATACCACCATTGATTCAATAGCCTATAAAACAGATTGTTAATGACATCTTTAATTTATCTCATCATAAAAATGAATGGGATAAATCATAATACCTCGCCGTTTTAATGCAACATTCATTTATTTAAAACCCATCTTTAAAAAATTAAGTTCTTATATAAACAGACACAAAGTACAACAAAAGCATTACTTAACCCATCAAACTTTTGTCAAAATTGTTTTAAAAATGAACTAAGCATCAATTTATCGATATACATAACGTGTCAATTATTCGATTACAATATGACCAGAACCACATTTAAGCACAATCTACTCGACAATATAAAATAGACATTAAAAAATAATTGAATTAGTCACTTACATTAAAACAGATTGTTCCAGCCTTCTTATCTTTTACTGATAATACCATTAAGTTACATTTCTACTTTTTTCTACAAAAATTCTTGTTAACCAACCAGAAACGACAAACAAACAAAAAAGAAGAAAATTGTAAGATTTAGTCAAGATTAGTTGATGGCGATCATATTTTGATCACAGTAATAGTCATATTCTTAAACAACTAGATTGAGTGGATTTAACATTTCGTTAAATAATAATAAATATTCAAAGGATGACTATTATGACTACCAAAACAGTATTCTCTATCTCCAGTGTTGCGCTGGCAATTTCAGTTGCGCTTTTGTGTTTTCCCTCAAATGCAATGGCGGCTGATTCTGACAAAATCATCGAACTAGAGCGGCGATTAGATGCCCTTGAAAAAGAGTTAATTGAAGCAAAGGATGCGGCAAATAAAGTAGACCGAATTAAGTTTTCAAAAAGCAGTCCAACCCCAGAATTAATATCTAAAGATGGCAGTTCTACCCTTGAATTTACCGGTCGTTTTCAAGCTGATTATGTCAGTGCTGATGAACTGTACACGGGTAACAAATTCACTTATGAAGATAAATTTAACGATGCTAGCTTACGTCGTATCCGTTTTGGTATTGAAGGTTATTTTTCAAATGTATGGAAATATGCTCTCGAATTTGATTTTGACGGTGACTCGGACGTTGAAATAAAAGATGCCAATGTGAGCTATAGAGGCTGGGACAATAATGAGTTAACCATTGGCTTTCAAAAATTTGGCTTTGGATTAGAAGCGACCGGAAGCTCAAAAAACTTGGCGTTTTTAGAGCGAGCATCAACGGATACATTCTCTCCAGAGCGAGGCATCGGTATTGAGTGGGGTTATATTGCCAACTATTATAATTTCAAAATTGGTTATGGTATGAATGCCGGATTCGACGATGACGACCAAAATTTCCAACAAGATATTTTCAATGCAAGATTCACCGCAGCCCCCATCAATAATAATGTCCACCTGTTACATTTAGGCGCAAGTGCGCTTTACACCTTAAACAATGATGAAGTATTAGAAACACGTTACCGTGCTCGCCCAAGCAGTAAGCCAGCAGGTCGAATTATCGACACTGGCAAATTTGATGCAGACTCAACCCAACATTATGGTATTGAAGCGGCTTATCAACGTAATAATCTACTATTGCAAGCCGAGTACATGATCGCAAAAGCTGACCAAGTCGATGACCCAACAATTACTGTCGATAGCTATTATGCTCAAGCCGTGTACACCTTAACCGGTGAAAGCTGGCAATACAGTAACAAAAAAGGCACCTTTAAAGCGATCAGCCCTGCAAGTGCCATTTCTGCTGGAGGTTACGGAGCTTGGGAACTTGCAGTTAGGTATGACCACGCAAACTTTGATGATACTGACTCAGATATTATCGGCGGCAAAAAAACAGACTATATCCTGGGTGTAAATTGGTATTTAGAAAATAACCTAAAAACTCAACTTAACTATGTCCATACCAAAGCAGATTATAAAGAAGCTTATGTCGACATTGATGGTGTCACGCGATACGACCAAGATGGAAATATCATCCAAGCTCGTGTGCAGTTTGCTTTTTAGGAGATAGTGAAAATGAAGACTCATTTACTTGTTATCGGCTTAGTTAGTTTATGCCTCCATAGCGGTGCTTATGCACTTTCACCGAACCAATTTACGTCTTTGGAATACCACGTCAATACTGGAGTGGCTAGCACATTACCTTATGCTGCAGATCAACTGACGCCTGATTTTACAAATACATTTAGTTTTATCACTCTCGAAGAGGAATTAAGCATAAAACTGGTCACATTTATTGATACGCCTAATCGTGATTTTAATGCTAAACACATTAATATTCGAGTTAGAGAAAATGTGACTACACCACGTAAAAGCAAAATCACCATAAAATTACGTGCCGATAACCCTCAAGCGTTCGGCGAACTGAGTGGTTACAAAAAGGCTGAAGTCGACTATACCGAGGGTAATGCAGCTTATAGCGTCAGTTACGATCTGCCCTATTCTCCCAATGACATCGACATACAGCACGTTAATATCGCTACGGTATTTGACATCATAAAACGCAATCAAGCGATGTGGGACATTGTCAGTGATATATACAATCAACATAAGCAAGATTTGATTCAAACCGTGGTGATGCGAACTCATGGTTGGGACGGATTTGTTAAAGATAAGCGTTTTAACGATATTGAAATGGAGTTCCAAATTTGGACCCCTTACTACCGTAAACCTCGGATAACTTTCGCTGAGTTTTCATTTAAAGGTAGCGATGGTGATAAAGCGCGACTGGATGAAGCATATCAATATATTAATCAACAAGTTAAATCTGTTGGGTTTGATTCTAGCCATCAGGGGTCTAAAACTAACTCTACTTTCACCATTACAGAAGCATTTAATCAATAGCGTTCCTCTGTAGGTCAAATAACGAATCCGTTCATTTGACCTACGTTTCGGCTTCCTTCCCATACTGTTAAGGAGATGCCAATGTTTGGTTTTTCTCGAATCACCACACTTCTCTCGCAAAGTCGCTCGACTGAAACTAAGGTCTATTTATTTTTTGACCAAGTCACATTGTCACATCATAAATCAGTGCAAATGTGGAAAAGTTACTTCGCATATGGCCCTAGAAGCCCTGAATTTGAGCATACGCTAAATGAACTGCAGTCAATTGAGCATCAAGCTGATTTATTGAAAAGAGAAATCGAGCAGATTCTCTATCTTAAAACCCTGATCCCAGACTTACGCTCTGATGTGGCTTCATTAATAAACCTTGCCGATCGGCTTATCAATAAGCAAGACATCATAGGGTTACACCTAAAAATTGAGCAACCGATTATTCCGCCAGAAATTGAAGAGGATCTGTTCAGGTTATTGAAGGCGGTAGGTGAAACCATCGATCACACCGTGTTATGCGCTCGCAGTTTTTTTACCGATTTACAACGGGTACAGGAATACCACACAAAGGTTATCGCTTTTGAAAGCGAAGCCGACCGGCTCTGTACCAAAACAAAAATAAACCTATTTGACACTGACTTAGACCTCATCAATAAAGTTCAGCTACGATATTTTATTGACCGTATTGACGAAGTTGCCAATTTATCTGAAGACATCTGTGATCGTATTGCAATCTTCACTCTGAAACGTGCGCAATAAGGAACGGATGCATGGATATTGCAATTTGGATTTTTCTTTCAAGTGGCTTGTTTCTTGGTTGGTCATTAGGCGCTAATGATGCTGCCAATGTTTTTGGCACTGCGGTTGGGGCCAAAATGCTCAAATTTTCAACTGCGGCGATTATTTGTTCCATTATGCTTATTTTAGGCTCGGTCATTAGTGGCGCGGGGGCATCTCATACGTTGGGCGCATTAGGCAAAGTATCGGCCATGGGTGGTGCATTTACTGTCGCACTGTCCGCTGCAACAACTGTGTATTTTATGACAAAATCCGGATTGCCGGTATCAACTAGCCAAGCCATTGTTGGCGCCATTATTGGTTGGAATTTATTTAGCGACATGGCAACAGACTCAAGCGTACTTACAAAAATTTTAACCACTTGGGTTCTGTGCCCTATTCTTGCCGCAGTGGTGGCGATTATCTTGTATAAGTGTGTCACATTTTTGCTGCACACACTCAGGCCAGGACTATTTCAACTAGATAATTGGACTCGCATTGGATTAATTTTTGCGGGGGCGTTTGGTTCATACAGTTTAGGCGCAAATAATATTGCGAATGTGATGGGGGTGTTCGTTCCGAGTACGCCGCTAGATCCACTGCATATTGCAGGGGTAGAATTTAGCGCTTCAATGCAATTATTTTTTATTGGGGCGATTGCGATTAGTGTTGGTGTATTCACCTACTCTAAAAAAGTCATGCTCACTGTGGGAGATAATTTAATCACCATGACCCCAATCAGCGCTTGGGTTGTTGTTATGGCTCACTCAACTGTGCTGTTCATCTTTTCCTCGCAATCACTTTCAGATGCGTTTACCAATATAGGCTTACCTTCTATTCCACTTGTTCCAGTTTCAAGTTCGCAAGCCCTTATTGGGGCGGTCATTGGCATTGCCATATTAAAACGTTTACCGGTGCAATTGGGGGTATTACTTAAAATTTTAATGGGTTGGGTTGTAACACCCATTATGTCGGCTATCTCGTGTTTCATCGGTCTGTTTATTGTGCAAAACCTGTTTAATCAAGTCGTGGTGTAAAATCTATTATGGTTGCAAAGCTTAGCCCTATAGCCTAGTTAACATATCGTCCCTAACCATCGAACTTAGCCTATCGTTTAATATATCGTACTTAACATATAATCGTTAACATAGGGTGCCGGTTTGATCGATAGGCATAATCCAGTAGCGACAAGGATTATGCTTGCAGACTAACGCGAGCGCTTCAAGAAGTGCCGTCTGCTGAGCTTGAGGGTGCATAATTTCAAACTTGTAAAATTCCCTATAGCCCTCTACTTGCTCCTTGATATTGAAATGACTGTGTTCGCGACTAAATCCACAGATATCACCGAGGCTAAAGCCTGACAAAAAATCCAGTTCAATCAAGGTATCAACGATGTCATCCTTAACATCATTTTGGGCAATCAACACTAAGAGTTGCTCTGTGCTCATTTACGTTTCTCCAGCCAGAAATACAAAATTGGCAGCAAGTAAAGCGTGGTAATCGTTGAGGTAAGTAAACCACCGATAACCACTATGGCTAACGGTTTTTGAATTTCAGCGCCAGGGCCTGTGGCAAACACCAGTGGCATAAGGCCAAACATCGCCGTGGTGGCCGTCATTAAAATAGGTCGTAAACGACGTACGGCACCTTGTTCAATTCTTTCCAAAAGGCTACTGAACATATGCTTAGTTTGCTCGTAATAGCTCACCATCACGACACCGTTAAGCACGGCAACACCTAGCAGAGCGATGAAACCTACTGATGCAGGTACGGATAAATACTCACCCGACAGATATAAACTGACGATACCGCCCATCATGGCAAAAGGCACGTTGGCGAGGATCAACCCAGCTTTGGCGAGTGAGCCAAACGTAGTAAATAAAATCAACGTGATCAGCGCTATGGCGATAGGAATAACCAGCAGCAGATTGTTAGTCGCACGTTGTTGATTTTCAAACTCACCACCAAAATTGACGCTATAACCACTGGGTAATTGAACCTCATTAGTAATTTTTGCATTCAGTTCTTCAACAAATCCAACAATGTCACGGCCATTAACATTGGTCGTAATAACAGAGAAACGATTGCCTTGTTCACGCTCAATAAGAATGGGACCTTTTTTGTAACTTAGCTTGGCCACATCAGTAACCCGTTTAAGGCTATGATCAGGCATCACTAACAATTGGTTTTGCAGCTCATTAATACTGCTTAAGCTGCTTGGGTTACTGGCAATCAGCACTGGGGTACGTTTTTTGCCTTGTAACACTTCGGTCACTATCACGCCTTCGAGTTGGCTCTTGAGATAACGGGCAAACTCCATGGTACTCATACCAAAGCCTCGTGCTATTTCATTATCTAGGGTGAGGTTAATAAAGGAGCTACCTTCAATCATCGACATTTTCACGTCGACACTCCCTTGAGTGGTATTCACAAGCTGCTGAATTTGACTGGTCAAGTTGCCTAACGTCTCAATATCGTTACCAAAGACTTTTATCGCGACATCACCAATGCTGCCTGTCAGCATTTCGGATACTCTCATTTGAATGGGTTGAGTAAAGTTAAAGTTAACCCCTGGATAGTCCACGAGTACGGCTCTAATCGCTTCTATCAGTTGTTGTTTATTGGCAAAACGCCACTCGCTACGAGGGATAAGCTCCAAAAAAACATCGGTTTCGTTTAGCCCCATTGGGTCTAAGCCAATTTCATCGGCGCCAGTACGCGCCACGATTTGTTTTATTTCAGGTACTTGTGCCAACAGAGTTTGTTCAATTTGCTTATCAATGGCAATCGATGCATTCAGAGAAATCGACGGTGACTTCTCTAACTGTAAAATAATGTCTCCTTCATCTAACGTCGGCATGAAGGTTTTACCAACAAAACTAAACAGCCCAAAACTAACAATCAACAAGCTTAACGCGATAACAATAAAGTGTTTTTGATAAACAAATATTGCTTTAAGGCTGCTAAGGTATACCCGCTTGAGCTTTTCGATTGCTTTTGGTTCTTTGGCCGCCTTTTCATTGACTAAATAAGACGCCATTACAGGAATAACAGTCAGTGATAACACCAGAGCGGACAGCATCGCAAATACAATAGTGACCGCCACGGGAGTGAAAAGCTTACCTTCGAGCCCAGTTAAGGTCAGCAATGGCGAAAATACGATCATCACAATAGCTGTACCTGATACGACGGGAATGGCGACATCTTTCGTGGCACGAAAAATGAGATGAAGTCGTGGCAGTCGTTGTTTAGTCGCGATGAGGTTAACCATGTTTTCGACCACTACCACCGAGGAGTCCACTAACATACCGATGGCGATAACTAAGCCGCCTAAACTCATCAAGTTCGCAGATAAATTGAAAAAATCCATCATTAAAAAGGTCATCAAGGCAGCGAGAGGCAAAGAAAGAGAAACCACTAACGCAGCACGCACATTGCCTAAAAACAATGCCAGTAGCACGATCACTAATACCACCGCTTCAAATAGTGCATTAGAAATGGTCCCGATTGCAGTATTAATCAAATTCGCCCGATCGTAAAAGGTATTGATTTGGCTGCCCTTTGGCAAAGTCAGGCTAATTTGTTCAATCTTTTGTTTAATATTTTTAACCACCTGATCCGTATTGGCATCTTTTAACGCGATGATTAATCCTTCTGCCGTTTCGTGACCATCTTTAGTCACGGCACCATAACGGGCTAAGTGACCAATCTGAATATCAGCCAAATCATTCAAACGATAAACCTTGGCATCATCAGCCTTTATCACTAACTGTCGTAACTCATCAATGTCGTCAATACGGCCTTCGGCGCGGACGATAATAGTGTCAGTACCAATGGTCAGTTTACCTGCACCCTCATTATGATTATTCTCGACAATAGCCTGTTGCAAAGCCGCAAAACTAATGCCCGCCGCAGACATAGCTGCAGGATTTGGATTGATGCTAAAGCTTTTGGCATAACCGCCTAAAATATTGACATCTGCCACGCCCACAACGGTGCGTAATAGAGGACGAATTTCCCACTCTAATAACTGTCGCCTTTCCATCAATGACAGATTAGGGTTTTCCAAAGTGAACATAAATATTTCACTCAGCGGTGTACTCATCGGCGCTACACCACCAGTAACCCCTTCAGGAAAACTCCCCCACACAGCAGAAATGCGCTCGCTAACTTGCTGACGAGCCCAATAGATGTCGGTACCCTCAACAAAGTCTAGGGTGATGTCGCTGATGGCATATTTAGTGGTAGAGCGCAGAATCGCTTGATTGGGAATGCCTAACAGCTCAGTTTCAATCGGCACCGTAATCTGCGCTTCGATTTCTTCAGGTGTCATCCCCGGCGCTTTTAAGATGATTTTCACTTGTGTTGGCGAAATATCAGGAAAGGCATCTAATGGAATGGAATACCAAGAACGAACACCGGCTAACATTAGAAACAGCGCCACAATTAACACAAATAAACGCTGAGTAAGCGAAAATCGGATCACCGATGTCAGCATATTATTCGCCTCCTAAGCCAAGTAATATCCCTTTAACTGCCGCAACCGATTCCGCTAACACCTCAATTTTACTGAGGTCTTGGTCACTGGCAACAATGTATTGCTCTGGTGTAGAACCTAAAATATCAATCGTGAGGGACGTCAATGTCTCGCCTGTTTTGGTCAATATTTGGCTGTCTTGGTCCCAACTAAACACACTATTTTTTGGCAACATATACACAGATTTTTGATACTCAGGAATGACGGTAAGTTGCTGACCTAAGAGTAAGTTACACTCCTTTGGCACAGGCAATGACCATGCAGTAACAAATGCGCCATCTGCGATTGCCGAAATGGAATCGATGGCGATATGACATTGGTTAGTGTTCACAGCAGAAAGTGATAAAGACTGACTCATCGGCACATTAACTTTGACACGCACACTGTCGCTGGGCACCAATGAAAAAAGCTGCGATCCCGCCATATATGGGCCACTAAGTAAGTTGAATTTCACCATGCCTGCCATTGGGGTACTGACAATAAAGGAGTCGGTTGCAGCATCGGTACTTAGCACAATCTCCATGAAATGATGCATATGCTCGTATTCTAGATAACTGGCAAAATAGTCTTGGCTTATCTCGCGCCACTTATCAGCACTAATGCTGCCATTTTTGAATAAGGATTTATTACGTTCATAACGAGTGTTGGCCAGTTGATACAAATTGCTCGCAGCCTCGACTTGGGCGAGGTAATGAAACACTTCAGGACCCGTTAACCTAACAATCGCCTGGCCTTTGCTGACCATTTGCCCTTGAGTAACCAAAAAACTGACTTGCTGGATATTTTCCGGC
The DNA here is from genome assembly GCF_014164215.1 of Shewanella sp. SG44-2. Classification (NCBI taxonomy): domain Bacteria; kingdom Pseudomonadati; phylum Pseudomonadota; class Gammaproteobacteria; order Alteromonadales; family Shewanellaceae; genus Shewanella; species Shewanella sp. SG44-2. The sequence goes on along the minus strand of NZ_JACJEU010000002.1, from coordinate 154,348 downwards.
GTGCTGACCCAATATTCACTACCGGGTAGCATGCTAATGTGTGCCGGTAATGCACTGCCTTCGTAGCTGGCTACTTTTTGCGGCTGCGCATAGCTAAGCTGAATATTACCTAATGACTTGATATCAATAGATTCGGCCTGAGCTAGGCTGAAAATACTGGCAATTAAATAACTAAGGCCTACGCCGTATTTGACCATCATAATGGGATACCTAAAGCTTGAAGTCGCTGGGAATGAAGTTGCTGTTGCATGACCATATTAATGGCCAGACGAGACTCAGTATCGAGGGCGTCCATATATCGGCGCAGCCACACCTCATAACTGACTTGGCTTTGATCTTTTACTTTGGCAAGTTCTTCGGTAATGGTGCGACTAAGCGATAGTGCGCGGGTGAGTAATGCTTGTTGGTCGAGCAAATTTTGTTGCTGCTGACGCAATACCTCAATCTGGTTGGTTAATTCTAAATAAGTGCGATCGCGATTAATCATTTGTTCGGCTTGAGATTGTTGCCATCCAGATAATTCGCTTTGTGATAACGCTGATCCAAACGTGATAGGCACTGTGATACCGACACCCAATTGTTGATCATCAACAGGCCCATCTGAGGTGTTTTTAGCGGTTAATGACACCGTCCATGGGTCTTGTTCGCCAGCTTGTTGGCTGTTAATGATCAGCATTTGTTGTTGCTGTTGCAGTACCTGTAATTGCCATAATGGATGTTGACTCAGATCATTTTCTATTTGAGAAGAGCCCACTAGAGAGCGGGCTGTTTCGGCAATTTTCTGCGGCACATCTCTTTGGCCAGTAAGTTGAGTAAATAAGGTCATCGCTTCATTTTTCGACTGTTTAATGATTATTTTTTCAAGATCAATGTCGACTAACTCTCGCTCCAGCAATAAAGAATTAGCAATAGGCAGCTCTCCCACCTCCGCTAATTTTTTTTGCTGGGCGTACAATTTATTAAGTAATGTTGCTTTACGTAAAAGCTGGGAAAATTTTACCGAGGCTAAGCGTTGGTCCCACAAGCTTTGTCTGAGTAAGCCCGAGAGATACAAACCTTGTAAGGCCCGTTGTTGAGCCACTATGGCTTGCGTGAGCTGCTTTAGCTGTTTATCACTGGCATATAAACTCGGGGATTTTATGGGCAAATTAAGTGAAAGTTCTTGCTCATGAATGTTACTATTATCGGTGCTACCGAGGTGCTTTAAACTGATATTAGGTAAACCGTTAAGCCAAGTAGAGCTAGTTAAATTTGCTTCATTGCTTACGGTCATTACTGAATGGCTATTACTCGTTTGGGTAGGATTATTTAATCGAACTTGGCTCATGTTGAGTAGCTGTCCCAGCTCAGTATTGTCAGCGGCATGGCTAAGGCCAATGCTACAGATAAACACTGCCAACAAACCTATATTGATACCAGACGAATTTTTAAACATAAGACGTTTCTTTGAGTAATACAGTATTTCTTTATTGTCGGTGTTAACAGCTTGAAAATCTTTGGATATATGTATCATAAAAGGTTCTATGGTACATATGTCCTATAAATTAATTGATTGATATTACATTTATTTAGGAGTTGTCATGAAGGATGTTGTCATTATCTCTTTGCTAGGATTAAACATATTGTTTAAACTTTTTGACACCATCGCTGACGCCCAATTTGGCGCGCCAGAATTGCATATATTGCTAGAAATTATGCTGATTTTGTTAACTGCAATTGGAACAATTTATTTGAGTTATGATTTAGTTCGTCGCTCACGAGAAATGAAACAGTTAGCGAAACAACTCATCAATGCAGATAAAAAAATCGACAACCTCTCGAGCCATATGCGATCTGCGAGACAAGAGTACAGTAAAGCCGTGTCGATCCAATTTCATACATGGAGCTTTACCAAAAGCGAACAACAAGTGGCATTTTTATTGTTAAAAGGCCTTAGCTTTAAAGAGATTGCCGAAGTACGTCAAACCAAAGAAAAAACAGTAAGACAACAAGCTTCATCCATTTACGGTAAAGCGACAGTCGACGGGCGACACACTTTTTGTGCTTGGTTTATGGAAGATTTCATTCAAGAACATGACCAAGACTTGGTCAATAACTATCAATAACTATCAAGTAAAAAGCATAAGCTTCATGCTTACAAACAGCATCCTATAATGCCTTGATTATACGATGCTGCTAGATGATAAAACTTGGTATTACTCTGGCCTGATTCTAGCGTTTTAGGCACTAGAGCAATATGTGCCTTTTACCTTGAAAACATCGTTTTAACGCTAAATAACCTTGTTAGATAAAGGATGAGTGTTACCCAGCAACTGACGCTTTTTCTGTCTGTTTTTCAGCTAACCACTGCAAAAAGACCTTAATGTTAGGGGGCCGCTTTTGTGAATGCCCCATCAGTTGTGTCATGGCAAAACTATGTTGATAGTACATTTCTGCATCGTTGTAATGTTTTTGCGCATCATCGCTATTGATCATCGCACCGCGTAAATAGTCACACAGTAACTCACTGCGGTTAAAGCCACTGACCTCACCAATTTCCATTAAGGTTTGTGCATTCCACTGCTGATATTGCTCAAGAACCCGCTCAAAGCGCTCACGATAGTAATCACTAGCTTGTGATAAAATGGCCTCGTTAGGAACCACTCGGGCAATGACAAATGCTTGCTCAGACAAAATACGATACAAACGCTGGCAATGATGAAAAATAAACCGTAAATAAGGGTCGCTATACTGTTGATTGTCTTGTTCAGCTTGCATTAGCCAATGGCGATAATCTGCACAGGCAACAGCAATAATTAAGTCTGCTTCTGAAGTAAAGTGATTGTAAATTGTGCCTTTGGATATCTGGCTAGCTTGGACTAAATGCGAGCGGCACAAATCAAAGGTTTTACGCCCCTTTAAACAACGTTGTGATACTTCTATCAGATAGTTGCCACGTTGTTCCCAGCTGCTCATTTCGGGCCTCATCTTATTTGGGTTAATAAAGCGTTAACAGTTCACACTTACACTATAGCAGGCTTTGTGGATACCCTTTATTGAGTAATACTGATACCACTATGAACTTATTCAATAGCCCATGTTAAAAATAGAATTACTTGAAAGTTTTATTGCTGTTGCTGAATGCGGCAACTTGTCTAAAGCAGCCGATAAAATTTGCCGAACCCAATCAACACTTAGCCTACAAGTTAAAAAACTTGAAGAAAGTGTCGGCCAAACCTTGCTGATTAGAGACAACAAAGGCGTCACCTTGACCGAGTCTGGTGAAACGCTGCTTAACTACGCCTATAAAATGATGCAACTTAACTCGCAAGCAATTGATGAGTTAAAAGACTGTCAAAACCGTGAAGTGATCCGCCTTGGTGTACCCACCGATTTTATAAAATGTTACTTAAGCAGCTGCTTGTTAGAATTTATCCGTGAATTTACGAGCATAGAGCTTGTTATCGACACCGACGTAAGTGGCAATTTATACAAACGCTTACACCAAGGGGAATTTGACGTCATTGTCGCAACCCATTGGCAAGTGCCTACGAACGGCGAGTTACTCTTCACACGTCGTTTTAAATGGGTTTCGGCGGTCGAAGGCAACGCTCATAAGCGCAAAACGATTCCGATGGGATTATACCCAGAAAATTGTCCGATTAGAGCGCAAGTGTTTGCTAACCATCGACTCTCAATGCGACCTATTAATGTGTTGCTGTCGACTCCATCACCACAAGCCTTGTGCATGGCTGTTGAGAATGACTTAGTGATTGCGCCAATAGCCGAATTTAGAATCACTGACCAAATGCAGGTGCTAGACCCGATTGAACATGGATTACCTATACTGCCCATGTTTAATGAATCGCTATACCTCAACCCAGATACACAAACCTACGCTACGTTGCAGCTGATTAATTTGATTAAAGCCAATGTTGAGCAAAAGGGCTATCAACTCGACTAGCCGTTCTCATGCCAACCACTCTGCCTGCTCTACTATCTACATATCTACTATCGTTTCTACTGTGACTTACAACATTAGGCTGCCAAACAAAAAGGCCAATAACACGCTCGATGCAATTGTCACTACGCCAGGGATCAAAAATGGGTGGTTAAAAACCGCCTTGCCAATCCGCGTTGAGCCAGTGTCGTCCATCTCTACTGCAGCCAACAACGTTGGGTAAGTCGGTAATACAAATAACGCGCTAACCGCGGCAAATGACGCTATCGCCGTTAATGGACTCACCCCTATTGCTAATGCAGCAGGCATTAATGCTTTAGTGGTCGCACCTTGTGAATACAATAACATTGAGGCAAAAAATAATGCTACCGATAACAGCCAAGGCTGACTTTGAAGTAAGGTCCCAGCAACGTCTTTAATTTCGTCAATATGGTTAGACACAAAAGTGTCGCCCAACCAGGCTACACCTAACACACAAATACACGCCGACATGCCTGACTTAAAGGTCGAAGCATTAGAAATCTTGCTGGCATCTAAACGGCAAAACCACGTTATTGCTGCAGCGGCAGATAGCATAAACAACATAATCGCCACATCGCGTGACAGTACTGGGTGCGTAATTAAGCCGACCTTGTCAGAGATTACGGTGGCGTAAGACATCACAGCTACTATCGCAATTAAGAATATGGCTACCGATCGCTTAGCGCCCGGTAATAACGTCACTTGAGTTTCACCACGGGTTTTCACCAATCCACTGGCTAAACGCTGCTGATAAATAGGATCTTGTGCTAGCGGCTTGCCGAGCATAGACGCAACTGCAGCGCCAATTAAACAAGCAATAAACGTCGATGGAATACACACAGCCAATAACACTAAGTAATCCACACCAAAGGGTTCTAAAATACCCGAAAAAAACACCACAGCGGCAGAAATGGGTGATGCTGTAATGGCAACTTGTGAGGCGACAACTGCGATAGATAGAGGCCGAGATGGACGAATACCTTGCTCTTTAGCCACTTCAGCAATCACAGGCAGCGTCGAAAATGCTGTATGACCAGTACCTGCAAATAAAGTCATAAAATACGTCACTATAGGTGCTAAAAACGTAATATGCTTAGGGTGCTTACGCAGCAATTTTTCTGCAATAGACACCAAATAGTCCATGCCACCCGCTTCTTGCATCGTAGCGATGGCGGTAATCACCGACATAATAATCAGCATCACATCGATGGGAATAGCACCTGGTGTTAACCCTAATCCAACGGTAAGAATTAATACCCCTACACCTCCAGCAAAACCTATCCCGATGCTGCCCATTCTTGCGCCGATATAAATTGCCCCGAGCACAATAATTATTTCTAAAATCATCATAATGTTAACTCTGTTTAAAACCTAAATGTCTTGAATGAAATAGCAGGGATTACTGCTTTAGAGATCGTGATAGTACTCTGTTGAGATTTTACGAATGTAGACGTGGATCAATTAACGCTACGCAAAGGCATAAGAGGGGTTTTATCAGCAGCTTTATTAACCATTTTGTTGTTACAGGTGTTATAAAAGTCAGCGATTACTCCAAGTGGAAATAAAAAAATGCCAATCAATGATTGGCATTTAAAAGGAGATAAAAGTGAAACGTAACTATCTAACGATTAAAACTATCGATGAAAACCAGCGATTAGAAATAGTAACCAAAATTGATATTAATACGATGATCCCAGCTGTCGCCGATTTCAGGTAAACCAACATGGCCATTATCACGCGTAGAGGCATACATATTTTTACCCATAATAAAATCAATCATGGTGTACGTTGGACCGGAAGACAGGGCAACACCTGTGACATTTTGATAGCTGTTGTCATAGCCTTCATTGTCAACATCGGGGGTTACCACGCCGAAGTCATTATAGATCTTTGCACTGCCCCAACTGGTAGTGATCGTTTTAGCAATGTTAATGCTATAAGCTTGCGCTTTAGAAGCAATTTCGTACTGCCAATCGTAAGCCGATACCGCAAGCTTGTTATCGTCTAACGCATCAGCAGCATTGTACTCATATTGCATTGCCTGTAACTGCAGCGCCCAACCTTTATAACTGCTGTCGAGATGTAACGCGACGGCATATCGGTCACCATTATTGCCAGTATTACTATTATAAATCTGCCCTACCTCGACCGAAGCACCCACCACGGTTTTACCGCCTTCATACTCCATCGCATAGGTTTGGCGTAAATTTAATTGGTTAGTTTCTTCATTGTAATAGTCAGTGCCGTTGACTTGGCCAGAATATAAGTCTGTTGAATATCGTTCATTACGACTGGCACCATATTCAGCGCCTTTATAAAACGCAAACTCAGTTCCCCAACCATTATTTGAATAAACCGTTTTAATACCTGCATCATAATCATCTTCAAAACCTAAATAATACGGTACGCCAAACCAAAAACTATTTGAAATAAAACCCGGGTTACCAAATGGTACTTGATTTATACCAAATTGAATTTGCAATTGTTCTGAGTAATCATAAAAGGCATAACCATAACGTAGTGCTTCCCATCCATCATAAAAACGATATTCAGATGATAACCCCCAGTTATCTAATTTACCGTTGAATTTAACGGATGCCATCTCAAAGGTTAAATCACCTGATTTATCTTTAGAACTATCACTATATTGCTTATATGAATAATTAGCTCTTAAGGTACCGGATACGTTAATTCCATCTTCAACATCTTGTGCTGTAGAGTAAAAAGAAACCATGCATAGCGATACTAAAGTAGATAATAAAGATAACTTTAATAATTTCATTTTATTGTATTTCCCAATTCGATAATTAATAACTTGGCCGTTACCATTTGATTTTTGTTAAGTCACATTGAATAACTTCATCTTTATGAGCAGGTGTACCGGGGTTTTTAGCTGACTCACAAAGCAATGTGGTGCCATAGTCATTACGCTTGTCGTTGGCATTACTTCTTGCCCAAACAGACACGATAGCGCGCTCTTCTGGCTTAGCTTCGCAGCTGCCATCGACTTCAAAGGCATGGATAGTATTTTGATGGAAATACATTAGCGGATCGATATCAGCACTGCTCGACAGCCACATAGTCTGCCCATTGTGTTGACCTGCATCAAACTGAACTTGTCTAACTTTGTCGTCTTCTTTAACGGTGTTAATTAACGGTGAATCTTCACGCACGGCAAAGCTCTTAAACTCATTCGCACACGCAGGTACGCGCATGTTGTAATAAATTTCAGATATTGCATGGTTATGATAGGGATATAAGGTATCGACTGATTGCACTGTCATACCGACTTCTGCACCAACCTTTTCGCCATTAATTTCGTCTATGCGTAATAGACCCCAGTGACCAAAAATTTCGGCATAGGCATAACCACCACGAATGTTGTTGAAGTTTTTATCATTGCGTTTACTTTCTTCAGCATACATTGGGTACCAACCTGCTGCAGCCCATAAATTAGGTAATACATTGGCACTAATATCTGTTGGGAAAGCTGAGGGCATTTTCACTTCATCGCCCGTCACCATTTTAGTAAAGTTTTTAGTAAACTCTTTGCCGAGTTTACGCACGTCTTTATTAGTGACTTTTGTGTCAAAAAAGGAATCGAATGTTGCACGTTTAAGCCATTTAGCTACGGGGGATTTTTCAGCTAATTGACCACCAGGGCTGTAAATCCAATCGACGTCTTGGCGCGCACCAAAACACTTTTTCGCTTTATCTGGATTATTAATAACTTGATAAATGTTTTTAACTAATAGCTTCATGTCTCTGCGATCCATGATGCACATATTCTTACCACCTTCGGTAGAATCGTACATTGCTTGGTCTGAATTTAAACATGGACCATTTTCACTATTGGTTAATGCTACCGCGTAAGATTGTAAATATTGCAGTGTTTCATTCCATAAAATATCGACATATTTTTGATCATTTTTATCGTACTGAGATTCCGCTCCTAAACAAGTGAACTCAGCATTATCAACATCGTTCTTATCTAAAAAACTAGGTATTTCACTCGCCATAGCAGAACTAGATAACAACATCATAACTAACAAGGTATTATATTTCATATCATCCATCTTTCTTTATTATTTAAGACGGATGGATATTACCCTTGGAATTAATTCCAAAAAATTACATTCAACATACTTACAACAAATATAAACAACAAAAATACAATTAACATCTAAAAAGTGATTGTAAAAACCTTAGGCGTTCAACCTTAAATTTCTAATAATTAAAAACCTAATAACTTAACATCTAATAAGTTAAAGCCTAAATTAAAAATAAGTAATAAATAATTACCTATAATATAAAAGCCGCATATTAATACATTAATATGCGGCTTTTAAAACTAATATCAATTTAAATTAGTTTACCCTTTATGCTTATCAAACTTAAATGTATGACAGTTACTGCATAATGGTTGTTTAGTTTTATGTTCGCTGTGACACTCTTGGCAAGGTACATCTTTACCATAGTGAAGGTTATTGTGTGGGTTCTGCCACTTGTCTTCTTCACTTCTGGCGGTTTTCTTTGCTAAGTCATCAACATCATGACACTGCAAACAGGATTGGTCAGATGGAAACTGCTTGATGCCATTATCATGACAAGTTTTACAGTCTTTACCGATAACCTCTTTATGGTAGTCACGGATCTCTGCTGACTGTACTGATAAGCTGGTTAATCCAAGTAGTACCAGCCCAAGTATAATATTAAAGTTTTTCATTAATGATTCCTCTTGTTCACTGGTCTGGTTAAACGTTCATGAGACTTCTAGCAGCTGTCATACCCATCACCATACATTCTGGGATAGAGCAACTACCTAAACGGCTAACGCCATGAATACCACCACACACTTCACCAGCGGCATAAAGACCAGTAATAGACTTACCTGTAAAGCTATCTGTTACTTCGGCTTTGGTATTAACTTTTACACCACCTTGGCAGTAATGCACTTTTGGCCACAAGCGAACGACAGTAAATGGCGCTTCGATCATTTTATTTTTAGCCAACGTCATATCTTTGCCAAACTGCTTATCTTCGCCAGATTTTACATAGCCATTATATTCAGCGATTTGTGCTTTTAACCCGGCTAAAGGCACACCAAAGTGTGTTGCCAACTCTTCAAGGCTTTCAAACTTCCAACCGACATTGTACTTAATCACTTTTTCGGTATTTGGATGTGCTTTAGAGTCTTTAAAGCTTGAAATCAACAGTGGTGGTACAGGATTACCTTTTTCATCACGGTTACTTAATTCAGCATCAGCACGTGTTTTACGATCGGCAATTTCATTCATAAAACGCTGACCAGTTGTACGGCTAACGGCAATTGAATGAGGTAAGTTGAAAATTGAATAGTTAGACACATAACCAAAGCCACCTTCATCAGGTGAAGCCCAAGGACCTGATTGAATGTGAGCCAAATGCACAGGGATAGCCCCTAAACGGAACATTTCGAACATGCCCTCGCCTGTTGCACCTGGTGCGTTGGTACAACCAACGTCTGCAGTTAAAGTAGGATCTTGAGCCATACGTAAATCAACATTTTGCGCAAAGCCACCGGTAGCCATAATCACACCACGTTTGGCGCGAATATTGAGGACTTTACCAGGCTGGTCTTCGCCAAAGTGATAGTTTTGACGCATTTTAACACCAACAACTTCGCCTTTATTACCGACGAGAAATCCTTCAAATTTTGAACGATTGTGGGTGTTTACACCAATACGTTTACACTCTTTGTACAATGGTTGGGTGATACCAGCACCACAACTTACTGAGGTTTGGTAAGTACGTGCAACCGAGTGACCGCCTAGTTGTTGTAAGTAAGGATGGTATTCAGAACCCGCATCTAAGGTCATTTGTAACGCTTCAACCGCGTGAGATGCGACATGGCGTAATAACCCTTCATCGGCAATGCCGCGACCAGACAATAATTGGTCATTAACCATTCTGTCTACTGAGTCTTCAACGCCTTCTTTCTTTTGCATCGGCGTGCCTGGTGCGGCAAAAAGCCCACCGTTAATAGCCGAGTTACCACCAAAATAGGACATTTTTTCAAATATATGGACATCTTTTGCACCATGTTTGGTGGCTTCGATTGCGGCAGCTAAACCCGCAAAACCAGAACCAATAATGACGATTTCAACTTCTTTGTCCCATTTAACACCATCCGCCTTTTCAGACACAGCCATTGCTGGTGCTACCATCGCTGCACCAGCAGCAATACCTAGACCTGCAATAAACTTACGGCGCCCTAATAGATCTATATTGCTCATAGGTTATCACCCCTTTTTATATTATTGACGCTTCATCATATCGATGGAATCAATTCCAAAACGGGAACTATTGTTAATGTTTGGTGAAAATAACAGCGAATATCAACTAATCAATTGTAGGTAGGACTTTCAAGGAAATTACTGCATAGGCTTGCTTTTGGAATTGAATCCAAATTGTGAACCGCCCCGCATAACAGCTGGTTTATTCTTTATTTAATCGATATGATTAACCCATTGAGGACGACCTCAGCCTGACATGCACCACTTTTCATCGACAGGTATTCACATCGGGGACGGCCCCATCTGCCATCTACACAGAAGAGCCGCTAATATGCTACTAAATCGCTATATCACTACAGTGTTTTCGCCATTATTCATACGCCGCTTTTACAAATATTTCAGTCGGAGTTTATTGGCCATTTTGATGCTACTGCCACTGACCACCAACGCGACACAAGTTGATACCTCATCGAATAGTCCTATAACGCCTCAAGTTCGAGTTGGACTTCACGGCATGCTATTGTTTGGCAGTGAATATGGTTTATTTGCCTCGCATTTACCGATGTTTCATACCCCACATAATGCTCAAGTCGTGTTACAGCTAACCTTTGATGATCCTCAAATCAACACTGCAGTAATCAACGGCTTAACGTTATCGGCTGCTAGTGGATATCCAATTTGGACCATAGTGCCGCAACAATTTGACCTATCGATGTTATCTCCTGATCACCCTAGCCATATTGAACATTTAAACGTGGATATTGTTAAAGGCCATTTTGAACGCGGCGGTGAAATTCAATGGAAAAACCAAGGGTTAACCGTAAATAAAATAATAATATTCAATGAATTAGATATCCAGTTCGAACCACAAAAAACCAACAACAATACTTACCTTAAGGTTAATAATACCCCTGACGATAAAGTGCAGTTTCTTGTTAAACGCCTGACGACTCGACCTGATGCCGATCACATTGTACGCCTCGATAATGTCGGCAATAGCTTACCCGCAGAAATTGTTATCCCTATTGATGCGGCAAGGTTATTTAATGATGAAGCCCAACTGCATGCAGCTTTGCCTGATACTGCACCTAAAAACACGACTTTATCATCCGCAAGCACAAAGCTAAAAACCACTAGTCCAATGACTACGGTTTCAAGAGTGTATATAGAGTTGGATGAACTGAAATGATCTGCAAAACGATTGTAGTATTTCAGCATCATCCCGCTGAAGGTATTGGCAGAATTGCACCATGGACTAACTCTACAAAATAAGTAAAAAAGTCACTTAATACTTAGCCCTATGTTTGGGCTAAGTATTGCTCGGCATTATATGACTACAGCATGTTTCACTACTGGATCAGGAGTCCACATGAAACCAATAGTCATAACACCAGTAACCAGCAATACCCCAAATAGCAGCAATGCACCGCAATACAGTTGGCTCAACAAAGTGCCCGAAATCACATTGATTTTTTGGGTCATAAAAATGATGTCAACTACCGTAGGTGAAACCGCAGCAGATTATCTTAGCTTCCATCTCCACGTAGGCATGATTAATACCAGCATCATCATGGGAGTATTTTTACTTTTCGCCTTATGGATACAGCTTAAACAAAGCCAATATCGCCCAGGTGCATATTGGAGTGTTGTGGTGCTTATCAGTATTTTTGGCACCTTAGTCACCGACATTCTCACAGACAAACTCGATGTGCCTCTACCGGTATCGACAGCGGTGTTTAGCGTATTATTAGCGGCAACATTTGCATACTGGTTCAGTAAAGAACGTACCTTATCTATCCACTCCATTGTCACTCTTAAACGTGAGCTATTTTATTGGTTGGCCATTCTATTTACCTTCGCACTTGGTACTGCTGTGGGCGATTGGGTGTCGGAAGATATGAATGTAGGTTATGGCATGTCAGCTATCGTATTTGGTGGGTTAATTACGCTGATAAGCCTAGCCTTTTATCGCTTCAAGGCGAACGCCGTATTGTGCTTTTGGCTGGCTTATATATTAACTCGTCCACTGGGTGCATCTATCGGCGACTTACTGTCACAACCCATTCGTAAAGGCGGCCTAGGGTTTGGTACCACCAGCACCAGCATTGTGTTTTTAGCGATTATTATTGCACTTGTGGCATACCTATCAGTTCGCGCCAAACAGCAAAAAAGCCAATAATCTATCAACAAAAGTGAGCATCGATATGGACACACTACAAAAGCAGGCGCTGACTAAAGTGCCACAAGTCACCTTAATATTTTGGTTGGTAAAAATACTGGCCACCACCTTAGGTGAAACGGCAGGAGATGCTTTATCGATGTCGCTTAACCTCGGCTATTTAGTTAGCTCTGTTATTTTTATCGGTTTATTCGCGATAGCGGTAGCAATACACATTCGCAGTAAACATTATTCTTCGAGTATTTATTGGGCCACCATTATCGCTACAACGACGGCTGGCACAACGATGGCTGACTTTGCCGACCGCTCTTTAGGCATTGGCTATACCGGCGGCACATTGCTACTAGTGAGCTTGTTGTGTATGTCATTTTCAATTTGGTACGTCAGTGCAGGTAGCCTGTCTAATCAATCGATAAACAATACCAAAACCGAATGTTTTTATTGGGTGACGATTTTACTGTCACAAACCTTAGGTACAGCGCTAGGCGACTGGACAGTAGACAGTGCAGGCCTTGGTTATGATGTCAGTGCGTTAATCTTTGGTAGCCTGTTATTAGTGTTATTAGCTGCCTATCTTTGGAGCTCAATATCTCGCACTCTGTTGTTTTGGCTAAGCTTTATTTTAACCAGACCTTTAGGTGCCGTGGTGGGTGATTTTTTAGATAAACCCATTAGCCATGGTGGATTAGAATTTAGTCGCTTTAGTGCGTCGGCCGCATTACTCTTTGGTATGGTGTTGTGTTTAATGCTATTTAAGCAGCAAGCCGCGACAACACATCATTAATAAAGACTTTTCATTTTGTGTCATTATGTCCGATTGAGGTGCTATGCGTATTTTATTAGTAGAAGACGATAAAATGATTGGCGATGCCATGCAAAGCGCCTTAAAAGATGTCGCCTATGCGGTTGATTGGGTATGCGATGGTGAAGCGGCCTTACACAGTTTACGTTGCCAGCAATACGATGTGGTGTTGCTCGACCTTGGCTTACCGAAACTGGATGGTTTGCAAGTAATGCAATATATTCGAGCTCAGCATCCCGCACTTGCGGTGATCATTATTACCGCCAGAGACAGCCTAGAAGACCGAGTCAAAGGGCTCGATTTAGGTGCCGATGATTATCTCGTTAAGCCCTTCGATATAACCGAACTACTAGCACGCATTCGTGCAGTAACAAGGCGCAATGCCAACCAACATACATCAGAGTTAACCAATAATATTGTTTGGCTAAATCCAGCCACACATGAAGCCAAAACCCTCACTCAAGATAATATTTTACTGTCTAACCGCGAGTTCGCCCTACTGCAAACATTGCTTATTCGACCCGGTTCGATTCATTCAAAAAGTGATTTAGAAGAACGAATTTATGGCTGGGGTGAAGAGGTAGAAAGTAATGCTGTAGAGTTTTTAATTCATTGTTTGCGTAAAAAATTGGGTACAGAAACCATTAAAAATGTCAGAGGTGTAGGATGGATGGTGTCAAAAAACGCCCCAGTAATTCGTTAAAAACACGCTTATCTTATTGGATTTCAGCAGCCATTTTGTCTGTTGCGATAATAGCAGCCAGCTTTACCTTTAGCAGTGCCTTTGAAGAAGCCCATGAGCTCCAAGATGATGTATTGCAACAAATGGCCGTGCTGTTTGACCATTACTCGCTTACGCTAAACGACGGAACACTCACCCCGTTAAGCCAAGATCCGTTGGAGTTTCAGGTTTCAGTGCAGTTATTGGGTAGTAACTCAGCAAGCAATGCCTTAGCCCAAAATACCCTAGCCTTGCCGAGCAATTTAACCGATGGATTTCATACGGTTAATTTAGCCACCCAATCTTGGCGAGTGTTTGTACGCACCTTGTCATCCACTCAACGTATCGCTATAGCCCAAGATACTGCTATTCGTGACGATATTGCGTTTGAAACCGCGCTGCACACTCTGATGCCATTGTTAGTATTAATTCCAATTTTACTGTTATTACTGGGGTATATTTTAGGCAAAATTCTTGGCCCGATTAGTATTTTAGCCCACGAAGTTGACCGTCAAACTGAGCACGACCTACAGCTAATTCCCACCACTCAATTACCGAGTGAAATAGTGCCCTTTGTTGAGGCAATTAATCGTTTACTCAGCAAAAATAGCCAGGTTATTGCTAGCCAAAAGCGCTTTATTGCCGATGCTGCTCATGAATTAAGATCGCCCATAACTGCACTGTCGTTACAGGCACAACGTCTTCAGCAGACAGAGTTAACGGACGATGCGCGCCAGAAGCTTAATGCACTACAAGCTGGAATAGGTCGCAGTATTCATCTACTAGAACAACTATTGTCGATGGCGCGTCAACAAGATAACAGCGTCCAACAACCTCAAAAAATATCGTTAAAAATGGTGTTCGTTGAGGTGATTGAAGATCTGTACCCACTTGCAGAAGCGAAAGAGATTGATTTGGGCTTTAGCCAAGATAACGACGCCGAACTCAATGCTAATCCAGTCCGTTTAAAAACCTTAATTCACAACCTTATCGACAATGCGATTCGCTACACCCCAAATGGCGGTAAAATTGATTTAAGCATTACTAAAACAGATCAATACATTGAGATGACCATCAAAGACACTGGTCCTGGTATCGCCACAGATGAAGCTCTAAAAGTGTTTGAACCCTTTTATCGAGTATTGGGCAGTAACGAATATGGCTCAGGGTTGGGATTAGCGATTGTGGCGAGTATTGTGCAGCAAATGGATGCAAAAATTAGCTTAGCGCCAACCGATGCCGTCAATAACTGCGGGCTTTGCATTACGGTGCGGTTTCCTCTTTAACAGGACTGAGGTGCCGTTTAATAATGCCTGTTTAGCCGCATCAACTTATGCAGATGCGGCATCAACAAAGGTCAACTTAGCCTTGATCTCCCTCGCATAAATTACGCCCTGCGGCATAACAGCTTGGTTGACGTGGGCACACAGCTCCACGCGAACAAATTAGTTGTGCATCTTTTTTAATCCCACGTTCAATCCAGTTAATATTAAGGATTTTCGCCACACTGATGAGATCTTTTTGGATATGTTTGGGGATAATGATTGAACCGCCGCCCGTTGAGCAAGCTTGTTTTAATTCATGTGCAATCGACTGCGCATCTTTGCCTTGCGCTTCAATCGCCGGGTTTAAATCAATACCCGCACATAACACATGCGGATTACCTGCCGAGTCATCAACCTTAATCGATTCACAGCAATAAATGCGCGGTTCATTACCGACATTTAAAATCGATATTTGCGCAGACGTGCCTGCGACTGGCTCATTGATCATTCTAAACACAGCCCAGTGCTGACAAGGATCTTCTACCAGGCGCATGTTACCCCAAGGCAAAGGAATGCCATTACCACGATAAACCGCTTTTAGCTTACCCGGTGCGTAGGCATCAAAATAATGCCAGTGCGGATAAGGCGACACTACCGTCATGCGGCGCATGGCAACAGACGCTGACACCTGCAGTTGTTTATGCACGCTAATCTCATAGCCATGTCGGTCAAGTAATTGCCGATATGGCACTTTAGGACACAACAACGCACCCGCAAAAAAGCTTGATTCAAAGTCACGCCATGCATGCAAAATATCTTGTGCATTCAAGGTGTTTGACTGAGGAACCAGCGCATCATCAAAGTCATCACGGCGACCAGACATCATCACACTTTTTAAGCCGTCTTTATTGTGCAACACGCAATGACCTATGTGCACGGCCAAATCGTATCTCAACCGACTGGGTCTATTTTTCAGAATATTACTGATATAAATGGTTCCCGGGGGCTCAAAAAATGAAGTAACCAACTGCTTAGAACTCAAGCCCATTTCGTTGATAACTTCTTTAGGCGCACGGTCGATCCATTTAATTTTTAAACCCATGCCTTTGGCAATATCGATGATATCTTCGGTGGCAAGCGGCATACGCTTTAAGCCAACTTCTTCGGCCGCACGCTCTAAATCAGGAAAATGGTTTTGATGATGCTCTTGGTGGGCGCGGATCAGTAAATGAGCAAATTGGCGGCCACTGGTGCCGGTTTGCGACAACATTTCAGGGATGGCAATTTGCAAAATGTCATTGGAGAACAAAAAACTCGGCTCTAGCGGCATACCACTTATGCCGCCTTTATTGCCTTTTTCAGGCGTAATCGCTTCATCTTCTGGCACATCATCAAGAAACCATTCCACTTCTTTTTGAAAAACCACCGCAATTACCGCCAACATATCAGCGCTTGGAACACGTTTTCCGCGCTCGATCATTGACAAGTATGACACTGACGGCGAGTTACCTGAGTCAACACGCACACAACGAGCAGACAAGTCTTCCATGGTTAAGTTATTGCGTTTACGCAAGTTTCTTATCTTTGTGCCCAAAAAATGGGTCTTTCGCATTAAGCTTTTTTCATTTCTCATTTTGTATAATTCACACTGTAAAATTTTTATTGTGAAATTGTTTGTAAAAATAGCATAGACTAAAAATCAAGCTGCGAACAAGGCTTAATGATAAACAATACTGAAAAAGGTTTTGTGACCTACAACAATACGAAGAGGAATAAGGCGATGAATATGTCTACTCAAGCAAGCGCAACAGCCACCCAAAACCTTAACCGCTTCATTGGTGAGCAATTTGTGGCAACGACGAATCAACAGGATCGCACCACAAACGCCAAAGACTTTTTGGATGCACAATTTCCATTAACTGAAGGCTCGCACCAAGATGTCAGCAGCTATGTAGTTTACTACACTCACTTATTGGCATTTTTAAAAGACGGCTCTCAGTGTGGTTTACAAAATCCATGTCAATTTGTGGCACTGACTGGTCACAAAAGTGAACCAACGTCTGTTGTATTAAAGAATAATGATACCCATGTTGAGATTTGTTTCGACCGCCAAGGACAAATGGGCACCACAGACCAGGCTAATATTGAAGACATTCAGGTTGCGATTCCAATCAAGAATTTGCCGACGCCATACAAGCAATGGATTAGCTTAATCCACACAGGCTGTCAGCCAACTGAAGGCAACTGTAAAGTGTTTACTGCTAAGGATGGTAGCGACTACGCGTTACATCAGCGTTAATGGCTTATCGCGATTACACTGCGAACGTTTAGCAAAAAAGGCTTGTCCCATTAATAATGCGACAAGCCTTTTTGTTACTTAACCATTTTGCTGCGTAGCATCCAATAATGCCGACACGCGTTTATGCCGCCATACTGAGATACTGAGATTATGGCCAAAAGAAGCGTGATGTTTGCGAGATCTCATTAGCAGGTTCCGTTGGCGTTGGATTTTCCAAACTTTGAATTTGGGTCACCTTAAATTGCACTGTTTGTTGGGTGCTATCACTCGTGCGGTTACTCAGGCGGCCACTGAGGGTCAACGGATAATCCAGTTGTTCTGCAGGTTTTATCGCAATCAAGCTGTCGGTGACTATTTGCAATGTTTGCTTTTGGGGATCGTCATTGCTGATACTGATTTGATAAAAAGCCATTTGCTGAGTTTTATTGCGAATTTTAAGTTGATAACTGTTTTCAACCTGATCGATGCCCACTTGACGATACAAGGTTTGGCGGTCGCGGATCACATTGAGCTGTATATGACTTAAGTGGCTTAAATCGCTAATAATCAGCACAATCATGATCAGTAATGCACTGGCGTAACCAAGCGATTTTAGCGACAACAGGCTGGCTTTTGGTTGTCCTTTTAAGGCATTTTCGCTGGTAAAGCTGATTAAATTGGGTGCATAGCCAAATTTTTCCATGGTTTGATTACATGCATCAACACAGGCACCGCAGTTAATACATTCGTATTGCAAACCGTTACGAATATCAATCCCAGTGGGGCAAACGTCAACACACAAATTACAGTCTACACAGTCACCTAACTCCGTTTTTTGTGAGCGCTTACGTGGCCCACGAGATTCTCCTCGCTCAGCATCATAGCTCACTGTTTTAGTATTGGCGTCAAACATCACCGCTTGAAAACGCGAGTAAGGACAACAATGCAAACACATCATTTCACGCATCCAGCCGGCATTTAAATAAGTGCATATGGCAAAAAACCACACCCAGGTGCCAGTCCAAAAACCACTACTCATGCTAAAAATATCAACATATAACTCGCGTGCAGGCATAAAATAACCAATAAACCCGCAGCCGGTTAGCAAGGCAAACACTATCCACACCGCATGCTTCGTCACTCGTTTACGCACTTTACTCAGTGACCATGGCGCTTTGTCTAATGCCGCTCGATGATGATGATTGCCCTCTACCTTGGCTTCAACCCACATATATATAAAGGTCCATGCGGTTTGCGGACACAAAAAGCCACACCAAACTCGGCCCCAATAAACGGTGACAAAAAATAATGCAAAAGCCGCGGCCATAAAAAACCACGCTAATACGGTAAAGTCTTGTGGCCACAAAGTGATATTGAAGAAAAAGAATTGCTGTTCGGTTACATCAAACAGAATGGCTTGTCGGCCTTGATAATTGATAAATGGGATCAGGAAAAAAATCGCAATCAGTAAAGTATTACTGTGCTGACGCAGCCGTTGAAATACGCCTTTCTGTTCACGAACATGAATTTTTGTCGACGGCGTAGCAATTTGCACCACTGGAATCCGTTGTGAAACGGCAGCTTTATCAACTGACGATGTCGCTGATGGAGTTTGAGATGATGACTTAGGCATGAATGTATTCCTATAACACAATATTGCCCTGCTGTAGCAAAGACTAAGCCAACTCAAATATAAATATAATCTACTGATTTTAAACAATTAAAACCAGTAGATTATAAAACAAAGTCACGACATATCGATTTTTACGCGATATATCGTGACTTAATAAAATACATGATAAAAAATTAGCGACTAATAGCTAACTTTTTCATCCTAGATCGTAAGGTACTCGCAGGCATATCTAACATCGCAGCAGCACCAGACGGACCAGAAATACGCCAGTGGCTAGCATTTAATATCGCAATAATATGCGCAGCTTCGGCTTGTGCCATGGTTAACGTGCTGGTAGCTAACGGAGTTGTAACCGCTACAGGTAAAGTATTAAACAGCAAATGACCGCTTTGCGATAAAATCATTTCTCGCTCAATCAGGTTTTGTAGCTCACGTACGTTACCGGGCCAGGAGTATTGCTGTAAGTTCTTCAACCCTTTAGCACTCACTTTAGTGATTTTTTTACCAAGCTTTTTACTCAGCGATGCGACTAAATCACTGACTAATTGCGGAATATCTTCGCGGCGCTCTCGTAACGGCGGCACCGTTATTGGAAACACATTCAAGCGATAATATAAGTCCATGCGAAACAAGCCTTGCTCTACTCGCGCGGCTAAATCGTGATGGGTGGCAGCCACTAAGCGAATATTGACCTTAATGGTTTCACTACTGCCAACGCGCTCGAAGCTTTGCTCTTGAATTACCCGTAACAATTTAGATTGTGCCGATAAACTCAGTTCAGCAATTTCATCTAAAAATAAGGTGCCATTATTGGCTAATTCAAACCGGCCTTTGCGACGTGCTGTAGCACCAGTAAATGCGCCTTTTTCATGACCAAACAGCTCACTTTCTAACAATGCGGTCGAAAATGCGGCGCAGTTAACACTCACCATCGGCTGGTCTTTACGATGACTTAGCCTGTGTAAGTTACGCGCAACTAACTCTTTGCCGGTGCCGTTTTCACCGCAAATTAACACCGTACTGTCGGTATTAGCGACCAAATGGATCTGCTGAATGAGTTGATTGATAGGTTGGCTGTTACCCGATATTCCCGACGCGCCTTGTTGGCCTTGTAGCTCAGTGAGTAAGTATTGATTTTCTGATGCTAACCGTTCTGACAAGGCCTGCACTTGTGCTAATGCTTGTCTTAACGATTGCTCGGTATGTTTTTGCATACTTACATCACGAAATATCGCGATAACACCGACAAGTTGTTGCTGATCATATACAGGGGTTGAGCTGTAATACACCGGAAAGCTGCTGCCATCTTTACGCCAAAATACATCTTCGTTCACTTGCCGAGGAATAGCATCATGTAAGGTGCGATAAATGGGACAGTCATGTTGAGGATAATGGCTACCATCGGCATGACTATGATGATGGCAGTCGTGAATATTTCTGCCAATTAATTCAGCACTTTTCCAGCCAGTCATTTGTTCTGCTGCGGGGTTAATGAACACCGCATTACCCGCTAAATCAAAACCATACACGCCTTCTGTCATGGCATTAAGCAACAAAGTATTTTCAGGCAGAAAATGATCGGTGCCAATATATTTAGTGGTTGTAGAGTCAGTCATGGTCAATCTTAACGTTACTAGTGCATAGACTCATTATAACCATTGCAAAATATAAGTCGCGAAATATCGTGACTTCGATGGCTCATCAAAATAATAAGCTGATTTAGGCCCTTTTTACATTAACGTTGAATCTCAATGTTGTCAGCTCACAAGTCTAGCGGCCTCGGCTGTCTATATTAGCGAGAGGCATTCTGCGACTTTTGCGTTTGTGTCATATCGATCATCATCTGGCTGGCGATTGAAAAAATACAGTAGCCTAAAAAATAATAGAAACCGATTTCAAACTGGGATTGAGTCTTAAGCATGTCGCCCATTCCAGCTGACGCATTACCTGCCATGTAGGTCACAATAATTGCGACCACAAAAACATCGGCCATAGACCATTTACCGATAACACTGATCATTTTGCTCAATCTTTGCTTAATTAAGGGCGTCACTGGCAGCAGTAATATGAGCATGGTGATTAACTTAACAGCAGGGATCACAATACTGAATAACCCGATCAACATGGCCACGACAAAATGATGTGACTGATATAGTGCTGCAATGGTGTCGATGATACTGCGGCTATTACGAAAAACCTCTACTTCACCGTCTAGCGTATCCAGACCTAACATACTGGCGGCAATATCCAATATTCCACGGGTATTAGCACGAGAGTCTTCCGTTAAATCTTGGATTAACATATCCTTACCTGTATCCACTAACTGCGACTTTTCAATGGTACCCGTTATCGTTAACATTGGTTTTGTCACCCCGGGAATAAGCAGGATTAACGATATCAGTACTAAACTGATAGATAAATACACTTTCATGAACACCTCGTTTGCTGATGTATACCGAAACAAATAGTCGCATTACGTTGTGATGATGCTGTATTTTGATCCTTGTAGGTTATGATGCCATATTACGTAGATAATTAACCACAACGCGGCACTCTTGCTACACTCTTAATAATGAGGCCAATACATGCCAATAAATCCATTTACGACATGCTTGCTGTGTTTAACGTATTTTTTTTCAGCGGCAGTTACAGCGGCGACGTTAACGGTTGATGTTACCGATGCGCAAGGCGTGATGCTCAGCGATAGCGTGGTAGAGTTAATTTCTACGTCACCATCTAATACAACGCCATCGACCTTGGCACATTACCAAATGCGCCAACAAAATCGAGTTTTCTCACCTTTTGTATTGGCTGTACCACAAGGTGCCAACGTTGATTTTCCTAATTTAGATCGTACTCGGCACCATGTTTATTCTTTTTCTGAAGCCAAACAATTTGAGTTAAAATTGTATGTAGGCACAACTGAAGACCCGATTACTTTTGATAAACCAGGTTTAGTTGCCATAGGCTGCAATATTCATGATTACATGCAGGCCTTTATTTATGTGGCCAGCAGTCCTTACTTTTCGGTGAGTGATGCACAAGGTAAAATCCAATTAACAGATTTACCTGCAGGCGAATACCAAGTCAACATTTGGCATCCTTGGCAGATCACTGCAACACCATCATCTTTGGTCATAGTAAGCAATGACCATAATCAACTAACGCTGAGTATTGATGTTGAACACCAAGAAAAACCATCGGCACCACCTAGCGGCTTTGGTAGTTACCTTCAAGCAAGCGATACCACGGGATAACATGCCAACTAGTTTTCGCAACCGACTGATAATAGCTTTTCTATTAATATTAACCTTAATGCAGTTAACTACTGCGTTGTTTGTATTAAGCGCAACTCAGCGAGATTTTCGCCAACAACAAACTCAAAATCTTAATATTGGCTCCAATATTTTTGTCGAAATGTTGTCGAATCGAAGCGATCAGCTTAATCAAAGTTTGTCGTTACTCAGTGCTGACTTTGGTTTTAAACGCGCTGTGGCCACTGGCGAGCAAGATACAATATCGTCAGTGTTAGCCAACCATGGCAGGCGCATTAATGCTGACGCTGCTATTTTATTATCTCCGCAGGGGAAATTACTTTCTTCAAGCTTACAAGGTCTCACTGCAGCCAATATTGATGAGTTATTTGCATTAACCAAAAACCGCTCAACCACGTTTGAAATTTTTAATTATGACCACAGTAGTTACCAATTTGTGTTGCAACCCGTCAAGGCGCCAACATTAATAGCTTGGGTCGGCATGGGCTTCACTATGGACAAGAATGTTGCAGACCAAGCCAAAACCATTACCGGAATTGATATCAGTTTTATCAACCAGTCCGCTGGCAGAATAGAAATTGTCTCGACCCTAGCCCAAGCTCAACAACAAGATGTGTTAGCGCGTATTAACCTACTCGCAAAAACAGTGGATAAGGTCAGTGATGACATACCATCAAACTACTTATCTACCACCATTGCGTTAGATAAAAATAGTGGTCATCAGTGGGCGGTACTGCATCAATCAAATGTTAAGTGGCAGCAAAATTACGATGCCCTGCGCAATAACATGTTAATTATATTCGCGATAACGTGTTTACTGGCATTTATGATTGCCGCTTGGTTTTCTGGCGGCTTAACGAAACCCATTTATGCATTAGTTAATTTTGCACGCAAAGTCGGCCAAGGTGAAAACCCTCCGCCAATTAAAGGCGCACCTGCTGAGTTACAAGTATTAGCCAACACCTTATCGATAATGCGTGAAAATATTGAATCGCGCGAAAACGATTTAGTTTATCAATCACAACACGATAACCTCACGGGTTTATATAATCGCTTGGCTGCTAAACAACAACTCAGCCTGCTGCTCAGTAAAATGCATGGCAGCTTAGTAATGATAGATATTAAAAACTTTCGCCATTTAAATAACATCATTGGATTTGCCAATGCCGACGATTTATTGGTGTTGTTTGCCAGCCGTTTAGAAAGCTTATCCCCAACGGCCCAATTAATATCGCGCTTGGATGGCGACTCGTTCTTGTTGCTATTTCAACCGAGTATTCCGCTTGAAAAGCTTGATAACTATCTACGACAATTAACTAACCCATTTTCTATTCAGGGTTCAAAAATAAGTGTCAATGTGCGGGTAGGGATTGTTGATTTATCCAGTGACTATGACTGTAATGATATTGATACTTTAATTCGCCATGCTGAAATTGCATTAAATCAAGCCCGAGTGGAATCATTAGGCATTGCCACTTATCAACAAGGCGAAGATGAACGCTATTTACGTGAGTTAATGATTATCCGTGATTTACCGATTGCCTTAGCACAAGGGCAATTACATTTGGTGTTTCAACCTAAAGTGAATATTCAGAGCAATCATTGCCATGGTGCAGAAACGCTAATCCGCTGGCAACACCCGGAATTGGGATTTATCCCGCCAGATGAATTTATTCGCTTAGCTGAAAACTCAGGTAATATCTCGATGATCAGTGACTGGGTGTTAAATACCACCATAAAGCAGCTAGCCCAATGGCAGCTGCAAGGTATTTCGCTGACGGTGGCGATTAATTTATCTGCCCATGATCTCACTAATCCTCAGCTGCCATTAGACATTGAACAGTTGCTGATTAGCAATCATTTACCGATTAATGCTTTGTCGATAGAGGTAACCGAAGGTGCTGTGATGAAAGATGCACAAACGGTGATTGCTGTTTTACAGCAGTTTAGAAATATCGGCTTGGCCATTGCCATCGACGACTTTGGCACTGGGCACTCTTCATTAGCTTACTTAAAGTTACTGCCCGTTAATGAAGTGAAGATTGATCGCAGTTTTATCAAAGATATTCATACCGATGCAACTGATTTAATGATTGTGGATAGCAGCATTCGATTAATTAAAGGGCTCAATTTATCCGTCGTGGCTGAAGGCGTTGAATCCGTAGAAGGGATCAATATTCTACGTGGACTCAATTGCGACATAATTCAAGGTTATGTGTATTCTAAGCCGCTAAAAGCAGATGATTTTATTGTGTGGTTCCAACAATTTAATCAGTCTAATATTCAGACTCTCAGTAAGGATACGCCACACTAATGTATCAACCAATGTGCATTATATTAGCGGTGCTATTAAGCCTAATCAGCGTGTGTGCTCAAGCTGAAACAAGTAAAGTAATTGCTACTGGTGGCGCCACAACTATTGAGGGCAGTGCTGGCGGGGGAATAGTGCCGTGGGCAGTAATTAATGGTTATGCAAGCTCAGACCAATGGTCTTTCACTGCAATGAATACTGCCGTCTATGTTGACGATTTCACCTTACATTCTATTGGTGCGTCCTTAAGCATTGATAATCGCTTTGAACTCAGTATTGCTAAGCAAACATTTGA
The DNA here is from genome assembly GCF_014164215.1 of Shewanella sp. SG44-2. Lineage (NCBI taxonomy): Bacteria > Pseudomonadati > Pseudomonadota > Gammaproteobacteria > Alteromonadales > Shewanellaceae > Shewanella > Shewanella sp. SG44-2. The sequence goes on along the minus strand of NZ_JACJEU010000002.1, from coordinate 129,353 downwards.
TCTAGACACTCTAGGCGGCAAACTGGGCCAAGATATTGTTGGCGTAAAATACAAACTAGTCGGTGAAGTGTTATATACCGCCATGCCACAAATTAGCTTAGGGCTACAATATAAACGGGTGGACGATTTTGCGTTACCACAAGCCGTTGGGGCAAGGAATGACTGGGGAGTTGATATCTATTTAGCTGCCAGCAAAGTCTATTTTGATGCTATTGTGGGCCGCAACCTGGTGACCAACTTAACCCTTAGAGCCACCAAGGCTAATCAAATCGGTTTGCTTGGTTTTGGCACTGCTACAAACAACAATTACCAACTGCAAGCTGAAGCCTCTATTGCTGTGTTATTAACCGATAATATTGCACTGGGCTATGAATACAAACAAAAGCCTGATCAACTTGGTTTTGCAGAAGAAAATGATTGGCAGGATATTTTTATGGCTTGGTTTGTCAATAAACACCTTTCTGTTGTGGGCGCTTATGTTGATTTAGGCAGCATTGCAGGATTTGAGCAACAACAGGGGTGGTATTTATCTGTAGAGGGAACGCTGTAATGGTTAAGATTGTTAAACATCATGTAGTCGTTTTTGGCGCGTTGTTATTACTGTCTGTTGCCTGTGCAAGCCAACCACCCCCCCTATATCAGCAACTTGGAGGGGATAAAGGCGTCAGTATGATTACCGATGACTTTCTAGTTAATTTGTCCCAAGATAAACGCATTTTGCATCATTTTGAACAAACTGATATTCAAATTTTTCGCCAACGGCTTATTGAGCATTTATGTGTCGTTAGTGGCGGTGAATGTGTGTACCAAGGTGCATCAATGTACAATGCACATATTGGATTACACATTAGCCAAGCGGACTTTGATGCCGTTGTGGGTCATTTAATAGAAGCACTTAAACAACAACATATTCCGCTAGCAACCCGCAATGCATTACTGGCTGAATTAGCACCACTGTACCAAGATATTATCGAACATTAGTCGTTGTGAAACCGTTTATGATGATATCCGGTTAGTAAAACTGGCTTGGATCTACATCGAGCGATCCAGGTGATACACCGCGTTCAATATGTAATTCCGATTTAAGTAAGTCAACCATAGTCACTTCAGTGTAACGTTTATACTTTATCGAATAAAAACACTTCACGACAGGATGCAACGCATCACGCCCTTTAGAGTCCCATACTATACCCACTCGTTCATCCGATAATTGCACCAATGAACCAACTGGATAGATGCCTACACAGCGAATGAACTCGTATACGAGCTTCTGATCAAGATGAAATGGGGTCAAGCTCATCAAAATTTTAAAAGCTGCTGCCGGGCTCATGGCTTCTTTGTAACAACGCGAAGCAGTTAATGCATCAAAAATATCAACAATACAGCTCATACGCCCATGTTGAGGAATTTGTTCATCTTTTAAACCATTAGGGTAACCACGGCCATCGAGTTTTTCATGATGCATTAAGCACACATCTTTACTCACTTGCGATAAGCCTTTTGTTTCATTCATGATTTCAATTGCATACACTTGATGCAATTTCATGTGTTCAAACTCTTCTGGGGTTAACTTACCTGGTTTGTGCAATATTTCGTTATCGACTTGAATTTTGCCAATATCATGTAAAATTCCACCCACCGCCATCTGCTTTAGCAGTTCGCGATCAAGCTTAAGATGTTTGCCAAAGGTCACCAATAAAAAGGCAACATTAATAGAATGCTCGAGTAAATACGCATCTTTGGTACGCAGTGCTGAAATACACTTAAATGCATCCGCATCGTCCATAACAGACTCAATCATTTTGTCGGCAACATCTTCAAATTGATTGACTTCGATGGCTTTACCACTGAAGGTTTCAGACATCACTTTTTGAATTAAGCCTTTTGCTTCAGCAAGTAGCTTTTTAGCCTGCGCTTGCTGACTATCTCGAGTGACTGTCGCTTTACGTACCAATAAACTGCTAACAGAGCTCGATTTACCCGCTTTTTTTAACCCGCAAGTATCTGAAGAACGATCAATATCAACCCACACAAGCAAAATGTTGTTTTTTTTCAACTTTAAAATTGCATCACGATGTTTGATTTGTCCGGGATTACGAATAGCCACCTTACTTTGCTGATGATCTATTGCCGTCACAAACATGCCTAAAGCAAGTTTATCGGTGGGGATTTTAATGACATTGCTTGATTCAACAGAATCATTCATTGTAACAATTACTCCGAAAGAGAAATTTAAGAACGGGATCTTGCTCACATAATATAAGCTATATTTTGAACTACTTTATTCCGTTCGCCTACTCTTTTTAGGAGAATATTACCGTATGGTCACATTACAGTTCACAACTATTCCTGTAGAAAACCTCAATGATAAACAATCAAACTGTTGTTGATGATATGGAGCAGCTTATTGGATCATTATTTCCGTATACTGATACCAGTAAAGAATAAGCTATATTAGCAATTCAGATCACACGCTTTCATCTTGCCAATTGACACTATTTAATAGGTTTATTAACGTTAACTCTTATGTTGTTATGGTAGAGGTATAGATTGGCTGGTCACTTTTTTTCACCACAATTTAGCGAGTTAATCACTAAGCTCGAACAACTTCGCAATGTGCCGATCGGTGACCCTATTGTGCAGCTATCTGTTGAGGCTCCTGCGCTGCCATTAATATCTTGGTTAAGCGCTCAAACCTTATACCCAAAAATCTATTGGCACGGCCGCGATAGAAACGAAGATGTCGCCGCCATCGGCTCGTGCAAGACGTTTTATTTTGCCGACCAAGTTGACGACAATGCCCTAGCACAAATTTATCAACAGCAACGCAATAAAACCAATCATCAAGATATTCGTTATTATGGCGGTTTAGCGTTTGATCGCACCGTAGAGTGTTGGCCTGAATTTGGCCGTGCACACTTTATATTACCCAGAATTGAATTACGCCGTAGCGGTAATCACGTTAGAGTATTGGTGAATTTAAATTTTGAAAATGGTGAGCCTGAAGACGAAATACAATCCGCTCTTAATGCTATCGCAATGGTGCAAAAGCCGCGTCCCTTGTCGCCGCCGAATAAACTCAACTTAATGGGCCGGAGTGATTTACCTAATTTTGCACGCTGGAAAGAATTAGTAGAACAAGTCACTCAAGCAAATTTTATCAAATCAACACCTAAAGTCGTATTGTCACGCCACAGCCAAATAGATGTAGATGACAATATTGACCCTTGGACAGTGTTAGCATGTTGGCAAGGTCGTAATCCGAATAGTTTTCAATTTGGATTCCAATTTAGCCCTGAACGCGCATTTATTTCTTGCTCACCAGAACGGTTATATTTACGCCGCCAACAGGAACTGTTTACCGAAGCATTAGCGGGAACAACTGTCCGAGGGCTTAATCCAGAAGAAGATAATGTACTAGCGCAGGCATTATTAGATGACATTAAAAATAGCCATGAAAATCAGTTGGTCAGAAAACATATTGTCGATGTGCTCACACCGTTAAGCCAATATGTAGGTGCTGATGAGCAACCTAAAATATTTAAGCTTAATCATATTCAACATTTGCACCGCGCTATTCGAGCGCAGTTAAAGCCAGGTGTTAGTGATTTTGAATTATTACGTGCACTGCACCCAACTCCCGCCGTAGGTGGGTTACCACGCGATGCTGCACTGAACTTTATTCGCCAACGAGAAGGTTATGCTAGAGGTTGGTATGCTGGAGCTTGTGGTTATTTAAATCATCATGAATCAGAATTCTCTGTCGCAATTAGAAGTGCACTGATAGAACCTAGAAGAATCAATTTATTTGCTGGCGCAGGCATTGTTGCGGGCTCAGATCCTGAGGCTGAATGGCAAGAACTGGAAAATAAGTTAGCTACAGTATTGTCTATTTTGATCGACTTTTAATCTTCCGCTACTGACCATCACCAATAATGTTAACCTCAGCAGAATCTTTCGCTTGTGCAAAACACATGCTATTATCCCGCCCCCGTGTTTGCCAATACCTTGGTATTGCCTTGAAATAGGCCTGCTAACAGGTGTGTTTAAAGCAAGCACTGCCAATAAACTAAAATAATAATATTCTCTATAACAGACATTAGCTTATCTGTTTAACTGTGGCTAAATAGCCTCGTTAACACCAGTAAATACTGTTAACCAAACTAATAGCGGGTTCCCTCACCCCGCGCTAACCCAATTAAAAAGGCCACAATATGTTGACGTTAACCCAGGCGAAGTATCGCCGAGCACTGATGCTATTAGTCAGTTTTCATATCTTAATTATTTGCGCAAGCAACTACCTTGTCCAACTGCCATTTCAGCTGTTTAGCTACCACACCACTTGGGGTGCTTTTAGCTTTCCATTTGTTTACTTAGCTACCGATTTAACGGTGAGAGTGTTTGGTCAGCAAGCCGCTAGAGGCATTATCCTCAAAGCCATGATACCTGCACTTGTAGTGTCGTATTTAGTCGGCGTATTGTTTCATCAAGGTCAATTACAAACGTTTAGCGCCTTAGCTGAGTGGAATAGTTTTGTATTTCGCATCGCCTTTGCCAGCTTTGTGGCTTACTTAATTGGTCAGCTCATGGATATCACTGTATTTGCAAAATTACGTCAGGCCAAAGCTTGGTGGGTTGCACCTGCTGCATCAACATTAATTGGTAACTTAGTTGATACTTTAGTGTTTTTCAGTGTAGCGTTTTATGCCTCAAACGATGCGTTTATGGCAACACACTGGCCAGAAATAGCCACGGTGGACTACGCTTTTAAGCTGATAGTGAGCCTAGGTTTGTTTTTACCCGCATATGGTGTGTTACTCAAAATCCTGCAAGACAAAATTTTACTTAATGGCGGCAGCGATAGTGACAACGTTATTATCCAAGCATCCAAATAAGCATCATCATTATTAATTGCGTAAACGTTTGATTTAGAAGAGTTAGTGCAAGTAATTGGTTAATGTAAATAATTGGTGATGTAAAAGTGGTTAATCAATAAAAGCGTACCGTCGGCTTCATCAGTCATGCCGACGGTACGCTCTATTCATTCAGCGTTTTCGACCGTTGTGATGCCCAACCTGAATGCATGAGATTTCCATTTTAGGACTCATATAAATTGAAGCTGTAAATTAAAACGGGTTTAAACAAAACTTCGCTCTATATATCCCCGCGCTAGCTTTAGTAAGGCTAATAGCTGTAGTAAACCAGCACAAACCCATTCCTCTCTATGCTAAACAACACCTAAATCTAAATGAAATAGCTTTATTCAATAAACTCATCTAAATAGAATGATAAAAAATCAATCGACTAAGAATATTTACTATATTAATCAATGGCTAATGTAATATTTTTAATAAGTTGAATATAAAAATGAAATTTATGATGATAAACACTTGCAAATACAAATGAGAATGATTATTATTAACTTGCGTTCCAAAACTCGGTTTACTAAATAGAGACTTCATCACCTTTAATTAGTCTGCAGAGTTCGCAAGCACGACATTGCTCACACACTCTTTGTGGCCGGGTTAATCACCCGGCTTTTTTTTGCCTATTTTTTGTCTATTCCTTGCCTATTTAGTCACGTGCTTTACTGTGTTCTGTCACCAAAATGTAAGCCTTCATAAGGCCCAAGCTGCTGATCATCTTTTGCTTTATGGTAAAGCCCAATGGTAAATATGGTGCCTTTTCCTACCGTCGAATTCACTTCAATCGTACCGCCAAGTCGTTTAATAATCCCATAACTCAGAGATAACCCTAAACCAGTACCATCTTTACGGGTGGTATAAAATGGATCAAAGATACGACTCAAATCTTGTTTCGAAATCCCCATCCCTTCATCTTCAACTTCAATTTTTACCCCAATAGCGATTCCGTCTTCTAGCCAGTCGTAAGTTCGTAGCCAAATTCGACCTTTATTCTCAATCGCATGGGCAGCATTAACCATTAAGTTAATCAGAACTTGTAATAGCTGAGGTCGATTGACTTCTACTGAACCTGTAGCCGTAAACTCCTTAATCAACTTCACTTCTTGTTGCTCAATAGAGTGACGAGCTAATAACAGCATTTCTTCAACGATTGGCGTCACAGGTTGTAATGTTATTGGCGCATTAAACTCACCAGGACGGCTATATTGCAGCAGGCTACGGATGATAGTCGTTATCCTACCGACTTGTTGAATAACCAATTCAATTTCTTCTTCGACTATTGCAGCGTTGTCACCGAGTTCATATTTTAATAGCTCCATGTTTCCCAAGATAACGGCTGTAGGATTATTAATTTCGTGGGCAATACCAGCAATCAGTTCGCCTAGTGCGGTGAGTTTTTCGTTAGTTACTAATTGCTGTCTGGTGGCATGCAACAACGCCACATTGCGTTCGAGCTCTTCTGTTTTATCTTGCAAGCTGCGGGTTCGTTGTTCAACTTTGATTTCTAGCTGCTCTGCTGCCGCTTGAATTTGAGCATTTCGTCGCTGCAACTGATCTAACATTCGATCAAATTGCTCCGCTAAATGTGCTAGTTCGTTATCACCATTCATGTCTAGTTTACCAATTCTGATATTTCGACCAGACTGTACCGCAGTAACAACTTGGTGAATATATTCAATAGGTTGTAGCAAACTGTTCGCGCCGCGATAAACCAAAAAACCTGAAATTAATAATACGAAAACTAAAATGGTGCCGAGCTCGATAATATTGAGTAAATAGTTATGTAAAAAAGGCGACTCAGAAAAACCGGCATACACCATCCCAATCCTTTTACCACGAACATCGAGTAAAGGAAGGTAACCCGAGATATACCAATCATTAAGAACAAAGGCGCGATTTATCCACGTTTGGCCTTCAATGAGTACTTGCTGATAAACCTCATCAGACACTAAGGTCCCCAAGGCTCTATTGGGTTTATTGTTGTCTTTAGGAAATAGATCCATCGGTACATTGGTACTAATGCGAATATTATCCAGAAAAAGGGTTACAGTACCGATTGAACGTTCAGGCAACGTGCCTTTGCCATACACCAAGTCACGAATATTATCGACTATGTCAGTATTGTGATTAAACAACATCCCACCATCTAAATACCAAAATACATTTCCCGACTGGTCGGCTATTGGCAATAGAGTTCGGCTTAATAAGCCACGGGTTTCCATGCTTTGCTTAGGTTTTTTCGCATGCAATGTCGGGATCAATGTAATTTGAGCTTGTTTTGCTAAACTTGAGTTAATTCTTTCGAGGCGTTTGGCTGGCAATACCATTAACCCCGAAAAAACCTTCTGTTTGGTTTGATGTAACATCAAACGTAAATCAGGGTCTCCAGCGGCATCGGCAACACTAATTAAACGTAAAAAGTCTAAACCTAATTCTTTTTGCTGTTGCGCCAATAGCATATTTAACGCACTAATCGCACTCGGATTTGGTTGTTGATCACTGTGTTTTATTAGCCTAAATGCATGTTGAAAATCCCATGATGCACTTATCGAGTCGAGCTTATCTTGTTGGCGTTCCTGCACTTGCACTAAAGTACTATTCGCGACAACCAAGTCAGCCTTTACCTTCATAAACAATTGTTTACCTGTGTATATTACATTCCAATAAATGGTAATAAACACCAAGCTAACTAAGGTTAATAAAATAGGTAATGATGTCAAAAACAAAATGCGATAACGCACTTTGGCCTGCATTTGCTGCCAACTAATACCAAAAACTCGCGTAAAAATACCAGTAGAATGCACCACTTTTATTCTTCCTCAAGACCTTGTTTTTCGTGAGTTAGCCAATCTTTAAATTTTCTATCTAAGGTTTTTCGTGACACACCTAAATCTCGCGCTGCAGCAGATTTATTACCACTATGGCTATCGACCACTTTGGTGACATGTTGTTTTTCAACTTCTTTTAATGGCCAACTTAGCGGATAGCCCATCGCATCATTAACCATAACAGACACAGGTTTCTTCCAATATTCCGCAGGCGGTTTACCTAATAGGATGCATCGTTCAATCATATTACGCAGTTCACGAATATTACCGGGCCAATCATGCTGTTGCAGTACTTGTAGGTCTTCGTGGCTCCAAATAACATCTTTAATGCCCAACTCTTGTGACAACTGCAAGGTAAAATAATGGGTAAGCTCAACAACATCTTCTGGCCGAGAGCGCAAAGATGGAATAACAATGTTCAATACATTCAAACGATAAAATAAATCACGTCTGAAACGACCCGCTTCAACTTCATCAATTAATAAACGATTAGTGGCCGCGATAACGCGCACATTAATGTCGATTTCTTTTTCGCTTCCTACAGGACGAATAGCACGTTGTTCGAGCACTCTGAGTAAGGCGGTTTGCATGTTCATCGGCATTTCGCCAATTTCGTCCAGAAAGATCGTGCCGCCCGAGGCATAACTAAATAGCCCTTCACGATTACCTTTAGCCCCGGTAAAAGCGCCCGCTGTATGGCCGAATAGTTCACTTGCTAACAATTCAGGGGCGATGGCACCACAGTTTACTGGTACAAACGCACCACTTCGGCCACTCTGTTGATGTAATTGTCTGGCCACCAGCTCTTTACCTGTGCCTGATTCGCCCTCAATTAATACAACTGCGTTAGTCGGTGCGATTCGTTCAATGACCTCTTTAACATCACGGATGGCTTCACTGTTGCCAATAATGGTGGATGACTGTCCGTGCGACAGTTCACGCCTTAACATAAAGTTTTCACGCTTTAGCAGTCGTTTTTCGATACAGCGGTCAACGGCGGTAATCATTTGCTCTAAGTGAAACGGTTTCATGATGAAATCAGAGGCACCTGCACGTAATGCTTTGATTGCCACGTCCATGTCTGCATAACCGGTCATAAAAATGATATCAGATTGACGTTCGGGATCATCTAACGCTTCATGCCACTCAATACCTGAACGGTCGGGCAAACGAATATCAACAATTAACAAATCGAAATGGCCGTGACTGCGTAATTCTTCTGCTTGGGCAATTGTGGAGGCGGTTTCTACCAAGGCAAACTTTTTTGCCAAGGCTTTCATCAAAAAACTACGCATACCGGGCTCATCATCAACGATAAGAACCGACATAGTGGTCTTGCTTACTGGGGAGATATGTTCATCTGGACTCATAAATGGACTCTTATTTGGACATTTTGTCGCGCTTTTCACCACTGTATCATCGAATTCACATCACTTGGTCACTATGAACCACAGAAAAGTGATCATGGGACAATTTGTCTAAGATAAATGATTAAAGCTTGGGAGCAAGTTCACAGTTTCGATTTTATGCGTGAACTGTATTTGCATTAACACTGCTTGGCATCTAACTTGCTTATTGCATTGGTAATTAAGCAAAACGGCTTAATGTTTTGTACACGTTTTTCAGTATGAACATCATGATTGTTAATATATCAAGGAGCGGCAATGTTAAAACTCAAAGCAAGCGTTAGTATTCTGTTGGCAGCATCGGTACTCAGCGGAGCAATGTTCAGCCCAACAGCACTCGCAAATGAAGTGATCAAGTTAGCGACCACTACTAGCACTGAAAACTCAGGATTACTTGGGGCGCTGTTACCAAAATTTGAAGCGGAATCAGGCTATAGTGTACAAGTGATTGCTACGGGTACAGGTAAAGCATTGAAGCTGGCAAGTCAGGGAGATGTTGATGTCGTTATGACTCATGCTCCAGCTGCAGAAGCAAAGTTTGTTGCTGACGGTTATGGTATTGAGCCTCGCGGTATTATGGAGAATGATTTCATTGTATTAGGGCCTAAAAATGATCCTGCTGGGCTCAAGTCGAGCAAAGATGCCACTGAAGCATTCAGCAAAATTGCTAATAAGCCAAGTAAATTTATTTCTCGTGGTGATAACTCTGGTACTAATATGAAAGAGTTAGCCATTTGGAAAGATGCGGGCGTTAAACCTGAATTTACTGGCTATACCTCAGTTGGCCAAGGCATGGGTAAAACCTTATTAATGGCCAATGAATTTCAGGCTTATACATTAGCGGATCGCGGTACGTTTATTGCTTATAAAGCTAAGCTAGACCTTAATATTAGTTTTGAAGGTGGTGCGGAATTAGCTAACCCTTACCAAATTATTTTGATCAACCCTACAAAATACCCAGACTTGAATCATAAAGGGGCAAGAGCATTAAGCGATTGGTTTATCAGCCCTGCAACACAAACTATGATTAATAATTATAAAGTGCAAGGAGAGCAATTGTTTAAGGCAACTTATAAAAAATGAGTGATGGCTGGTTAGCCCTATTGCAGCAAGCATTTAGCTTGCTGCTATCTTTTGACCCACATGTATGGGCAATTATTAACATCTCATTTTCGGTGTCTTTTGCCGCGCTGTTGATCACCATTATTCCGTCGATGATGTTAGGTTTTATCCTCGCGTTTAGTCATTTCAGAGGCCGCTGGATCGTCACTAACTTAGTGCAAACATTGCAATCTATTCCCACTGTAGTGATTGGTTTATTAGTGTATTTATTGTTAACTCGCAATGGTGTCTTAGGCGATTTAAAGTGGCTATTCACCCAAAAAGGAATGATTTTAGGACAGATGTTAATTTGCGCTCCAGTATTAATCGCATTGTCACAGGCCGCTTTTGCCAGTGTGGATCGTAGAGCGTGGGAAACATCTCGTACATTAGGAGCCTCATGGCTACGCGCGGTTTGGACCTTATGCCGTGAACTACGAGGCCCCTTACTGCTCGCCATTATCGCAGCGTTTAGTCGCATTTTAACTGAAGTGGGTTGCTCGATGATGGTTGGTGGCAATATTATGAATGTCACCCGTAATATTCCCACTGCAATAGCACTTGAAACGAGCAAAGGCGATTTTGCACAAGCTATCGCGCTAGGATTAGTCTTATTAATATTAGCGGTAGTGTTAAACTTCATCTTAGGTTCATTGCGAGGCAAAGCGCTCCCAAGGAGTCATTAAGATGGCATTATCACATTCTTCAGACCGCTCTTTAGCCAGTATTCATGCAAAAAACCTACTGATATCTTTTAATCAGCAGATACTCTTTAGCGCAGCCGATTTGCATTTTAGCCAAGGTGATGTCATTTACCTGCAAGGTGACAATGGTTCGGGTAAATCGACCTTAATGAAACTCCTCGCGGGTTTAATTAAACCAAATCAAGGTCAGATCACCAGCCAGGGGTTTGCACCTCAAACGTGGTGGCGACCGTCATCTCTTTTAGGTAAAGCGGTTTATTTACATCAACATCCTTATCTTTTTGAAGGCACAGTAAAGTACAACTTAACCTACGCCTTGGATCAGCGGGCTTTAGCGCCGGAACAACGTAAAAAGCGGATCAAACAAGCCATTCATATGGCTCAACTCACCGATTTACTGAATCATAATGCCAGCGACCTGTCGGGTGGTGAGAGACAACGTCTTGCCATTGCCAGAGCTTGGATTGCGCAACCTAAACTATTAATGCTTGATGAACCGATCTCAAATATGGATAAGCACTCACAGCGCCTAGTGCTCGCGATGATAAATCAACTCAAACAAGACGGCACAGGACTGTTAATTAGCAGTCATCAAACCTGTGGCCTGACCGCGTTGTGTCAACAACATTGGCATATAAAGCAACGCACAATTCATACCAGTATTCATGTACCCCAAACAGATGATTTACATGATACCCACACAACGGAATTACATTATGGCACCTCAAATTGATGCGGTGATTTTAGCTGGCGGCATGGCAAGACGAATGGGCGGCAATGACAAAGGCTTAGTGGATCTCAATGGCCAAGCGATGATTTGTCATACAATTAATAAGCTGTCGACTCAAGTGGATCAGATCCTGATTAACGCAAATCGAAACCAAGCTCAATATGAGCAATGGGGTTACACTGTTTTCAGCGATCAAGACAGCGGTTATTTAGGCCCTTTAGCTGGAATGGTTACAGCCTTAAAACAGACTCAAGCTGATTATTTACTTGTGGTCCCTTGCGACTGTCCTATGCTACCAACCGACTTAACAGCAAGATTATTAGCTGCTTTAGAGCAACAACAAGCCGACCTTGCTGTTGCTAGTGATGGTGAGTATGAGCAACCCGTAGTGTTATTGCTAAAACCACATCTGGCAGCATCGATGCAGGCTTTTTTAGATGCGGGAGAGCGCAAAATTGATTTTTGGTATCGCCAACATAAAGTGGCAGTAGAAAGTTTTGCTGACCAACCCAATGCATTCGTTAACATCAATACACCAGAACAAAAACAGCAGTTAGCAACGCAAATTGCCAAGTAATTCAGTAGAGGTACTTCATGACAGCATTATTTTCTAACCCATTGTCCATTCCCGTTTTGGGATTTTGTGCATACAGTGGCACAGGTAAAACCACCCTACTAAAACAGCTTATTCCTGCCTTAATTGAGCGCGGTTTACGTTTAGCCGTTATTAAGCATGCACATCATAATTTTGATGTTGATGTTCCGGGTAAAGACAGTTTCGAAATGCGCAAAGCTGGGGCAAGGCAAGTATTGGTAGCATCTCATGTACGCTGGGCATTAATGACTGAAGACCCAGTTGATGACGACCCACAATTACAACATTTACTGCGTCAAATTGAAGCAGACAAAGTCGATATCGTACTAGTAGAAGGCTTTAAGAAGCTGGCATTACCTAAAATTGAATTACACCGTGCAGCACATAATAAACCTTTGATTCATATACATGATGACAATATCGTTGCGATTGCCTGTTGTGATGAAACCACAGTACCTGATTCATTAACGCGCTTAGATTTAAACAACGTGGCGCAAATTGCTGATTTTGTACAACACTATCAACAAAATTGGCAGGCAGAAGAGGTCAGCTTGCCGATTGATGCGAGCAAAGCAGCTCAAATAGACGATACGGAAAACAGTCCAAACGCTATTAGTGTATCCCAAGGCGTTGCGGCGGTATTAAGCCAAGTTACCCCTATTGTGGACACTGAATTAGTCAGTCTTTTCGATATTGATAATCGCGTACTGGCGCATGATATTATTTCTGAAATAAACGTACCTCAACAAACTAACTCTGCAATGGACGGTTATGCCTTTGCGTTTAGTAACTTATCTAATAAGCCTCTTAAAGTCGTGGCCGAAGTATTAGCAGGACATCATTACCCCAATATGCTGCAAGACGGCGAAGCCGTGCGCATTATGACCGGAGCAACAGTGCCAAAAAGCGCTGACACCATTCAGCCACGAGAGCTAGCAAACGAACAAGATAACCTGTTAACCCTTCTTGAACATGAACACATCGTTAAAGGTCAACATGTACGTCTGGCGGGTGAAGATATTGCTAGCGGTGACGTCGCTTTAGCGGCAGGGAAACGCTTAGGTGCTGCTGAACTAGGCCTACTAGCATCACTTGGATTTGATCGACTACCTTTAGTTAAACGCCCTACCGTCGCGGTATTTTCAACTGGCGATGAAGTCAGCCAACCAGGACAAACACTCAAACCAAACTGCATCTATGACTCAAATCGCTATACCGTATTATCGATGGCTAAAAAGCTCGGTTGTCAGGTTATCGATTTAGGCATTATTGAAGATAATGAACACATACTCACCGCGACGTTACGCAGTGCGGCAGAGCAAGCAGATATCGTCATCAGCTCTGGCGGCGTATCTGTGGGTAATGCCGATTACATTAAAACGGCACTCGCCAATGTGGGCAACACTCAATTTTGGCGAATTAACATGCGACCAGGTCGCCCTCTCGCGGTAGGGAATATTGATCGCAGCCTATTTTTTGGCTTACCGGGAAACCCTGTGGCGGTTATGGTGGCATTTTTACAGTTTGTGCAACCTGCTATCCGTAAATTAGCTGGCGAACTTCACTGGCAGCCACAATTTATTCCTGCCATAGCACAGCATGCATTACGCAGTAAAACGGGGCGAACTGAATTTTTACGCGGTATTTATACTATTGGCTCAGATGGCCGAATCAAGGTAAGCACCACTGGTGCGCAAGGGTCTGGCATGCTCAGTTCAATGGTCAGCGCTAATTGTTTAATTGTCATTGGTGATGATACTGCCACCATACCTGCTGGCGAGTCTGTGTTTATTCAACCCTTTGCTGATTTACTGTAAGTGCTGATATGAGCCAACTTATCGACAGTTTTCAGCGAAAAGTAGATTATTTACGCTTATCGGTAACCGATCGTTGCGATTTTCGCTGTGTATATTGCATGAGCGAAGATCCGACTTTTTTACCTAAGTCACATGTACTTAGTTTGGAAGAGTTGTCGTGGATAGCCCAAGCTTTTACTGAGCTTGGGGTAAAAAAAATACGCCTCACCGGTGGTGAGCCACTAGTGCAATCCGACTGTGACAAACTGGTCAAATTATTGAGAAAATTGCCTCAATTGGAAGAACTCTCAATGACCACTAATGGGTCTCGATTATCTAAGCTAGCGCAGCCACTGTTTGATAATGGCCTTAGCCGATTGAATATCAGCCTTGATACCTTAAACCCCGATGTATTTGCGCAGCTAACCCGTAACGGAAAACTAGCGCGTGTCATCGCTGGCATTGATGCCGCAATAGCGGCTGGCTTTCGTAACATCAAAATTAATGCGGTCATTCTGCGTGGACGAAACGATCATGAAGTATTAGATTTAGTTGAGTTCTGCCGCCAACGTCAACTCGATATTGCTTTTATTGAAGAAATGCCAATTGGACTCATGGATGATCGCCATCGTCACCGTCATTGCTCAAGTGACGAAGTCCGAAACATTATAGAAACGCGCTATCCCTTAATCGCTTCATCTAAACGCACAGGCGGCCCCTCTCGATATGTAAAGATGGCCGACAGCACGATTCGTATCGGATTTATATCGCCACACAGCAATGACTTTTGTCATGAATGTAATCGCGTAAGAGTAACCGTTGAAGGGCAATTACTGTTGTGCTTAGGTAATGAGAATGCCATTGATTTAAAATCAATTGTGCGACAATTCCCCGCCGACATTGAACGTCTTAAACAAGCCATTACCGATGGAATGCAATACAAGCCGCAGTCTCACCACTTTAACCTCAACGCTGCGCCACAAATACTACGCTTTATGAATGCCACTGGCGGCTAATTGTTTTTGCTATCGTCAATGGTACACTTATGCCATGATTTGCCACTTCAAACTTGCGCGTTACATTACCAGTTTGAGATAGTTTTTATCCACATGAAGGTGATTTATGGCTCTGTCACGTAAAAGTTGGAACTATATTATTATTGGTGCCAGTGTATTTATGATTGCGGTATTGTCTTTTATCAATGATAAAACCGCCGATGTCCCAGATGATACAGTGCCTTTATTTGATCCGCAGCTGCCGTTGAAACAATTACAACTTGATGGTATTTGGCTAAGCCAACAAGACGGACAGTGGCAGTGTCATTCGCAGGTGCTCAATTGTCAGCAATGGGCTTTATCATGGCAAAATATTAGTGTATCACCATTAAAAAATCAGCCTGAACATAGCCTTAAAGAGCAAACTCTGTCTATTGCCATCGATAATATGCAAACGACACAATTATGGCGCTATTTCCCAAATGAAGGTTTGTTGCATTCATCTAGTCAAAATTGGTATCTAGTACCGCCGAGTTTACGAGCTGGGTTACAACCTATATTAGCCATACCTCCTCAATCAAAATAATGAGTCATTATGCCCGAATTACCAGAAGTTGAAGTGACCCGTCTAGGGATCAGTCCATATCTTATTGAGCAAACGGTAAGTGAATTGATTGTGCGCAATGCCTCACTTCGTTGGCCTGTACCGGCCATAGCTCAAAACATTGTTGGTCAGCGTATTACCAATGTCCGCAGACGAGCTAAATACTTACTCATTGATACCGATGCAGGAATGACAATAGTGCATTTAGGCATGTCAGGCAGCTTACGTATTTTACCGCGCAATACCCCAATCGAAAAACATGACCATATTGATTTAGTACTCGAAAATGGGCGCATGTTACGTTTTAACGATCCACGTCGCTTTGGTGCTTGGTTATGGTATGAGTTACCAGAAGAAGCCCATCCACTGCTATCAAAGCTTGGCCCAGAGCCACTAAGTCCTCATTTTACGCCATTGCAATTGCAAGCAGCACTTGCGGGCAAGAAAAAGGCGATTAAACTGTGCTTAATGGATAATCACATCGTGGTTGGAGCCGGTAATATTTACGCCAACGAAGCTTTATTTGCTGCCGGGATCCATCCTGAAGCCGCGGCGGGAAGCATTGATTTAGAACGGTTAACGATTCTAGTCAGCGAGGTTAAGCAAATTTTGGCTCACGCCATTGAACAAGGTGGGACAACATTAAAAGATTTTACTAATGCCGATGGTAAGCCAGGATATTTTGCGCAAAAACTGCATGTTTATGGTCGTGGTGGCGAAACCTGTACAGCCTGTGGCAATTTATTAAGTGAGATAAAACTTGGCCAACGTACCACGGTTTTCTGTGGTTTATGCCAACAACGTTAGTCGGATAAATAACGCCTAAATTTACACATAAAAAAGGGAGCCATTTGGCTCCCTCATATCATCAACCTCAACTCGGGTTAATCAACCATAGCGCTTAAAACTTATATTCGTAAGTCGAAAACACAGTACCTTGAGTGTCATCATCTTGTACTTCGAACTCTGAATTAGCCACACTGCCACCTAAGGTCAACATGCCATTAAACATCGGCAAACGATACGACAATTCCAGCATCATGATATCTTCTTTTAATGGCTGTGGAGCCCATACACCACCGCGATTAGCACCGTCTTTATTCAGTTGAGCATAACGGAGTATTGAGGTAAAGCCATGACTATTATCGAACTGCCCAATTAAGCCTAATGCATAAACATTGGCATCACTGTCATAGGTACTGCCAAAAGCACGACCATAATAACGTGAGCCACTGAGGTAGGTGTCATGTTCATAAAAACAGTTAGAGCTAGTATCAGCTTCATTTTTAAGGCAATAAACCAGAGTGTCGCTGTATTCGAAAAATAACTTATATTGTTGTTTGGCAAGATTAAAACGCGTATCTACACCGACCATTTTAGCACAATCAGTTATCTCCCACGGTTGGCCTGTCGAATCCTCACAGGTTCGTTCCAGATATAAGCCCACAGGTACATCAAACCAGGTATCTGCATAACGGACATCAAAGCCCGCCATCTGGTTACCATAGTTTGAACAACCTTCACCTTGACCTGTATCCGCTCGACAATCACGCTGACCAGTAATGGATTTAACTGCGGTATTGAAGCTACATTCTTGGCCTTCACCGCAAAACTGTGTGGTCCACGATAAGCCAATTTCTAACTGCTTAAGTGGCTTAATTGCCCCTCGTAGACTCCACAGCAGCACATTAGGAATATACCGATCTTTCTCCGTCATACTCACACCAGCAGTTAAATTCCAATCACCAAACCATGATAACCAAGGCGTTTCAAATGCTTGAGAATTATTACGACTGACCATTAAAGATGGCATTGGGCGAGCATTATTTGATTTATGGAGTGAGGAATCAAATCCAGGTCCCCACCATTGGCCGACGCTGCCAGCTGTGACAATCCAATTGCCTAGCACTACCGCAATATAAGAATCATCTAAACGGATTTCCTCGTCGTCCGCAGGGTTATAATTTGCCGATGCAGAAATCTTATAAGAAAATCGCTCTCCAGTGTATTCATGTGAGCCTTGTAACTGGCCCTTTTCACGATAATCTGAGCCAAAATGTTGAAAGCGTGCCTCATCAGATGCGGCAGCCACTTTTATACTGGTGTTACCACGATTACCAACAGCATTTTGGTAGTAAAAATTAACTCGTGCAAAAGCATCAACTAAATCAAGCGTTAACAAAGCAGGTTCAGTTTGAGCCAAATCAGTCCCAATACCAGACCACATTAATGGGAATGTATTAATAGGTGCACTAATCACTCCGGCATCAGCTAACGCTTGAATATCTGCACGCAAATAGATATCGGAGGTATCGACCCATGGTGCGGCTTGAGCACTATCCGCTGTGATAATCATAGTACTTAAGCCAAGCGTGACGGCAACCTTGATCAAACTAAATCCCTTTATCATACGACTACTTACCTTTATTTTCGGCTTGAATTTGTGCCACTTTCTGTTTCAATGCAGCTGCAATCTGTGGATGAACGAATTGACTTACATCCCCTCCATGTAATGCGACCTCCTTGACTAACGTTGACGAAATAAATGAATTTTCTTCCGCTGGGGTTAAAAACACACTTTCAAGATCAGGGCTCAAACGGCGATTCATATTTGCCAACTGAAACTCGTATTCGAAATCAGATACCGCTCGCAATCCACGCACCAAGACACTAGCATGTTGCTCTTTAGCAAAATCAACTAATAGACCAGTAAAGCCAACAACTTCAACATTATCTAAATGTGCAGTAACTAAATTGACTTGAGCGACGCGCTCCTCGAGAGTGAAACGAGGTTGCTTAGAAGGATTTGAAGCAATACCGATAATCACATGCTTAAATAAGCGTGCAGCACGTTCAATTAAATCGGCATGACCATTGGTCACTGGGTCAAACGTACCAGGATAAATCGCTCTTCTATGCATAAAACAAAGCCATGATGAAAAATTTATAACGATTTTAGCAGCTCATTGAGTATCAACACACTTGATATCGATATTAATTAAATATTTTTGCCAAAAACACCCATTAATAAACTGTCAACCTAATATTTATGAATAAATTTTAAACAATTATGTAGAATTTAAGATAGAAGTTAATAGATTCTATGCTAACCTATAATTAGTTTGTTTGGATATTTTACGGGAATACTTTGAATATGAAAAAATTAGCTATAGCGTTAACAACTGCTTTATTAATGGTTAGTTCAGCTCAAGCGGCTGAAGAAACTACAGGTACAGGTACTGGAGCTGGTGCTGGTGCTGGTGCTGGTGGCCTTGGTGCTGTAACTGTAGGTACTATTGCAGTTGCTACTGGGGTTCTTGTTAGCGTAGTCGCTGTGTCTGTGAATGATAGTAATTCTGAGAGTGGCGCAGGTACTGGTACTGGCACGGGTACAACTACAACGAGCACTGGAACAGGTACTACTACAACTTCAGTTACAAACTAAAGTTGTTAGTAAAATAAAAAAGCACATTTTTAATGTGCTTTTTTTATTTCCCATAAATATTATAAAGCTTAAGGAATTGAGCTAGTATGCCTTTTATTTTAAATAGCAAAACTCTATTTATTATCTCTTTGATCACCTTATCTGGTTGCAGTAACACTTCATCCCAAATTTCTAATATGGTTAAAGACAGTATCATCGGGCCGCCTGATTCGGTTATTTCAGCAAGCAAAGTTAAAAGTAGTCCATATGCAAGTATCTACGTTAAAGTAAATAAGTCTTCGCAAGCCTATGTATTACTTGCTTTTGCAGAAGCACCACAGACAATTCCTGTTACGCCATTTTCAAAAAAAAATGCTGAATTAAAGTGGGTATCATCTGATGCTGCAATGCTGGTTACTCGTAATGGTCGCTTACTGAAAACAGTTAATCTGTTTGATGGCAATCTTGTCACTCTTAGTAGCGAACAAATCGATCCAATTTCATTAGGACTTCATTTAACCAGCACACCAATGCAATGGCAAAGTACTATTGATTGGCAACCCGGTTACCATTTTAGTTACAAACAGCAATCAACCTTTACCTTTATTGCTGATGAGACAGTTATCATCAATGAGAGTCCAGTGCTATTGAAAAAGTTTGATGAACATATATTCATTCCCAAATTAGGTATCGAATACAATAACCAGTTTTGGATTGATGCCACTTCTGGTGTGGTCTTTAAAAGCAACCAAAAAATTGCTCCCAATCTCCCTTATATTGATATCACGCTGTTAAAGCCTTATACATTTGAGGATATAAAATGACGCTGTTTATTAGATTTCTACCGCTTTTATTAATTTTTCTTACCTGGAGTGTCAACGCTGAAACAACAATTACCGTCACACAATCAGCATCAGCAACTAAAACATTAACGCTTGAATATCAAAAGCCTGTACGCTTAGTACAAGTTGTTGAAGACAGTTTGGCAAACATTAGTAAATTAGTTTCTCAAAATGACATCCAGCCACAACCTATCTATTGGTTATCTGCTGGACTTTATGATCTATCCACCGCCACGGCAGTAGAAAACCAGCAACAACAAGTTTTACATTTACTGAATATCCAAGATTCCAATAAAAATAAGCCACAAAATATTCAAGCAATAAAAGCATTATCAGATTGGATAACGGTTAATAAATTCGCAAAACGTGAAGCAATTGTTTTGGACTTTGATTCAGTAAGACTTAAAGAAGAACTAAATCCACTTATTTCAGAACATTATTTATTCTCATTACCAACCAAACCTGGGTATGTAATGGTATTAGGTGCAGTTGAGAAAAATGGTAAACAACCGTTTAGAGTCAGACAAAATGCAACAAAATACCTCGATTGGGCTTTACCAATAGATGATTCAAACAACAGTTTTGCATGGTTGATTCAACCTGATGGAAAAGTTGAACATTACCCTATTGCTTATTGGAATAATCATCAAATTGACATTGCGCCGGGGGCAATTATTTACCTTGAATTTCAAGGTGCTCAAGAAAATGAACAAGTATTAAATCAACAAGTGATTGAATTATTAAAATATTGGATACGTTAACCATGAGTAATGTCAAGCAGAATGTTAGTTACCTTTTCGCCATTCCTTTTATGTTTAGCAGTGTACTTGTATCCGAAAAAGCGCTAAGTGATGAGTTATCTAAACAAAAAGTTACTCCTTCACAATATGACTTTGGCGGTGTCGGTCTGATTCAAATGCCTACAGGTAGAATGGCCGCAGAAGGTGAATTTAGTGTTAACGCCACCTTTAACGAAGATTATTATCACGGTGCATTATCAATCCAACTTTTTCCTTGGTTAGAAACCACTATTCGCTACACTCAAGTTCCTGATGTGCTTTACAGTAATGATCCTGAATTTAGCGGTGATACCTATTACACCGACAAAGGCATTGATGTAAAACTGCGCTTATTAGAAGAAAGCTATTGGATACCAGAAACGTCTATCGGTGTACGTGATATTGGTGGTACCGGCTTATTTGATAGCGAATATATCGCCATGACTAAAGCTTTTGGGCCGTTCGATGCAACTATTGGTATGGGTTGGGGTTATATAGGTAACCGTGGTAATTTAACCGACGCTAACAAATCATCATCTGTCGATTGTAATCGGAATACCGGCTACAAAGGCAAAGGCGGCAATGTTGACTTTGAACGTTGGTTTAAAGGCTGTAGTGCAGTTTTCGCTGGTATTGAATATCAAACGCCTTGGGACCCTTTGCGCATAAAGGTTGAGTATGATGGTAATGATTATAAGTCTGACTTTGCCGCTTTGCGTACTGGTAATGAACTGAAACAAAGTAGCCCAATAAACTACGGCTTATTATATAAAGTCAGTAACTGGGGCGACTTTAAATTAAGTTATGAGCGTGGTAATACTTGGACATTAGGTTTTAGTTTAGCCACTAATTTTAATACCTTAAAATCGAACTGGCGTGACACTCCCAAGCAGGCAATTGAAGATAAGTCTGATAAGACCGACCGTAAAGTTGATCTACCAGAACTTAATAAGCAGCTTGCTTATGATGCCGGCTATAAGGGCGCTAAGATTTATATCAAAAATGATGAAGTCACCGTTGTTGCAACCCAAACTAAATATCGTGATAGAAAGTTCGCTCATGATCAAGCAGGACGCATTTTATCTAATCAGTTTCCGAATGTGAGTACCTTCAAAATTATTGAAAATACTGCGCACCTTCCAACAACTGAAACTCACATTGATACTAAACAGTTTAAAGATGCTGTGCAGCATAATTACCTCAATGCGAAAATTGAAGATAGCACTAAAGTAATCGAACCAACACTGCCAACAGAAAAGCCCGATTGGGAGGTTTCTGACCAATGGAGTTATGGCTTTGCACCTAAGCTTGCCCAATCATTTGGCGGATCAGAAAATTTTTACCTCTTTAATGTAGGTATTAATGGTTCAGCAGGCCGTTGGTTAACCGATAATCTTGAGATTAGTGGTGCGATGTATATCAACTTGTTTGATAACTATGATCAATTTAAATACAAAACACCACCAGACGGTACCGACTTAAAACGTGTTCGAACTCTGGTTAGGCAATATGTGTCAGACAATCCTGTTCGTATTGATAACCTGCAGCTCACTTGGTTAGATAAGCTCAGTGAAAATATCTATGCTCAAGCCTATGTAGGCTATCTAGAAATGATGTTTGGTGGTGTTGGCGCAGAAGTGCTTTACCGCCCAATGAATAGCGAATGGGCATTTGGTGTTGATGCTAACTACGTTAAGCAGCGCGACCCAGATAACCTTGTGGGTTTCTTTGATCAAGAACTAAATTTTGATCCTGATTCAGGCCGTTATTTCCGAGCTCAAACTGGTACATTCACAGGCCATGCTAGCGTATATTATCAACCAAGCTGGTTCGATGATGTACTGCTTAAGGTCAGCTATGGTCAATACTTAGCAGAAGATCGCGGTGTTACTGTGGACTTTTCTAAGCAATTTGATAGTGGTGTAATTGTGGGTGCTTTCGCCTCCAAGACAAACTTATCTGCCGACCAATTTGGTGAGGGTAGTTTTACTAAAGGGTTTTATATTTCAATCCCGTTTGATGCAATACTACCAA
This sequence comes from Shewanella sp. SG44-2, assembly GCF_014164215.1. Taxonomy (NCBI): domain Bacteria; kingdom Pseudomonadati; phylum Pseudomonadota; class Gammaproteobacteria; order Alteromonadales; family Shewanellaceae; genus Shewanella; species Shewanella sp. SG44-2. The sequence continues at coordinate 106,590 of NZ_JACJEU010000002.1, read as the reverse complement.
CGCCAGTAACTAATCGCGGTAACCTTGCTTGGCAACCACTGACTCGTGATGGTGGTCAGAAGTTAGGTCGTAAATTTGAACTGTATGGCGGTACCGATGCAAGAGCACCTTGGCTAAACAAACCTTCAACAACAAAATAAATACAAATGGCGGGACGATATGAATAACTTCACATCGTCCCCATTAAAATAGAAAAAGCAATCATTACTCGTTATTTCACCAGAGCTAAGAATACAAGATGAAAAATCATTCCGCATTCTCAAGTTCAATATTACAGTAAAAAATCACATGCGATTCCGAATGCTGATAAACAAAAGAAATTAACACTGCTCCCTCAGTGGTGAATCAATTACCATTGAATGAAACCAACTGAGCTAGTGCTATAAAACAACCTTATGGAGGGTCACTTATCTAAAGTTCGGTTACTTATCTTGAAAAAGCATTATGGCTTGTTACTGTTGAATCGTGGAAGTGATGGCAATTGTTGTTTATATTTCAATAAATTCAATTCGAACTTCACTTTTTGCCAAATACGCAATAAATGATGACGTTCAACATTAGTACGTCTACCTTGTCGATTAATATCACTGTCTAAATCGGTTCCAATCACAGGAAAAGGTCTTACAACAAAGCAACGTAATTGTTTTTCGAACCAAAATTGAATATCGATATCAACAGGACGGGCAATAGGGTATGCCGTTGCTAATAATTTTTGTGCTCCAGCCAATGACACGCATTGGCCGCGGGTAGAAGCTGGCAATTTTAAACACGTCGATAAGCTAAAGCGATCATCAAGCATTATCGATTTAACAATACCTTTTTGCTTACGTCCATGACACAGTTTGATGTAATCCCAATCAGCAGAAAGATTATTAATATGTTGTATCACCGTCATTAACGCAGGATCTAGGATTGAGTCATCCTCAAGAATTAAAGCGTAATCTAACTGTTGTTCAATAATCATTTGCCAACATTGGACATGGCTTAGGTAGCAGCCAATTTCACCCAAATTAAGCTTTTTGTCGTATTTTTGAAGGTTTGTTTGCGGATCATACACTTTCGCAATCTCGGTATCGTGCAAATCTTTACCGTAAACGGCGGAAATACGTTGGTATTCGACACCTAATTGTTTTAGTTGTTCATCCATGAACGTAAATCGTTCAGTACTGTTATCTAAATTAATGAGAAAAACTTTAAATTTCATATATTACTAACCCAAACACCCAATTTAATCATGTTCAACTACTGATATTTAACCCTAGAATATTCAGTAATGGCGACATCTGCTGAATAAAATGGTTGATGCTACAGTTAGGTTACTTTTACTAGTGACATTTGATTTAATCCATTGAATAAATTTAAAACAACCCTTATGAAAACCGTGGTTGTTTTGCGTCCTTTCACTCACATGCATTTCACCATTTTTACAGTGAGAGGTTTGGGAGTATATCATTAATATTCTGGCTTTAGCTTGTTGTCAAAAAATTCATAACAATGGCTAGATTAGTTAACAATAGCAACCGATATTTGTTAACCCTTGACACAATTCCGCATGCAAACGATGAACAAACGGTCTTGAGTTGATATACTCTGTGACAGCTCTTGCGCCAATCATCATGGTCGTTGAGAAAATCGTTAAAAGTCACAATACAATAAGCCCCATCATCTGATGGAATTAAGTTAATATTTTATCTTTCAGACAGTCATATGAAAAAAATCTTAGTCATCAAACACGATAAAATTGGCGATTTTGTACTGACATGGCCAGCACTTTACTTACTCAGAAAAGCAATGCCCGAAGCGACTATTGATGTATTTGTCGCACCGGTTGTTAAGTCCTTTGCTGAAGCCTGTCCATATGTAGACAACACTATTATCGACTCAAAAGATGATGCAGACATTGCTGAGCAAATTACGAAGCAAAATTACGATGCAGTGATCGTGCTGTTATCAGAATTTCGAATTTATAAAATCCTTAGCAAAAGCAATATTCCATATAAATTAGTACCTAAACATAATTGGTATCAATATTTATATAAACATCGGGCAAGCAATGAATACTTAAACAGTGAAGGTTGCTGGCGAGGTGCATGTATGCTGGTAGAGCACTTCTTAACTCATCACGGTTATGCCATCCCTAAACTACCTGATAGATTTTGGGATATGAGTGATCGCAAAGAATATTGGCAACAACACTACCAAAAGTTAACCAACGAAAAGCTAATTTTTATTCATCCAGGTACCGGCGGCTCTTCTGGTTGCGTACCTGTAGAAAAGTTAGTTCAGTTAATGATAAATGTTGATAAACTGACTCAATCACCATGTCATTTTATTTTAACATTTAACGGAAGTGAACTGGAGCTAGCAAAAGAAATTCAAACTTTGCTGGCCAATACCTCAATTAAAATATCGCTGGCTAAGCCGTTAGACCGTTTGATTGATTTTTCCGAATCATTGGTTGCAGCAGACATGTTTATTGCAGGTTCAACAGGGCCTCTGCATATCGCGGGCTTACATAATGTGCCTACTGTTGGATTTTACGCAGGAAGACGCTCAACACCCCATATTAGATGGGGAACATTATCTGAACCAAGCAAACGATTTGCTTATACGCCTCCAGTAGGAAAAAGAACGGGTCGTAATATGGCGTTAATCAATTTTGATCAGGTATCGAATGAAATAACCGACTTTTTGAACAAACAATCTTAGATTGTCGCAGTGTGTTAAATTAGCTCATCGCGAGCAACAATAATGGAAATACAAATATGATAGTTGTGACAGGCGCAGCCGGGTTTATTGGTAGTAATTTAGTAAAACAACTTAATGCCATGGGCCGAAATGACATTATTGCGGTAGACGACTTAACCGACGGCACCCAGATGTTCAATTTAGCCGATTGTGAAATTGCTGATTATCTTGATAAAGATGATTTCATTAAGCAAATCAAAGCGGGCGATTTTGATAACAAACTTGAAGTCATTTTCCATCAAGGCGCTTGCTCATCGACCACCGAGTGGGATGGCAAGTTTATGATGGCCAATAACTTCGAGTATTCAAAAACATTATTGCATTACAGCCAAGCTAATAACTGCCAATTTATTTATGCTTCTTCTGCATCTGTCTATGGTGGCAGCGAAAAGTTTATTGAGCAACGTGAACTTGAAAAGCCACTCAATGTCTACGCTTACTCTAAGTTCTTATTCGATCAGTATGTAAGACAGCAAAAACTCACTGGTCAAGTGGCAGGATTACGTTATTTCAACGTCTATGGTCCGCGTGAACAACACAAAGGCGGCATGGCCAGTGTGGCTTTCCACTTTAACAATCAAATTAACACTAATGGCGTGTGTCGTTTGTTTGAAGGTGTTGATGGTTATGAAAATGGTCAGCAACTTCGTGATTTTGTGTTTGTCGAAGATGTGGTTAAAGTCAATTTATGGCTATGGCAGAATCCATCTGTATCGGGCATATATAACTGCGGAACAGGCCAAGCGCAAAGCTTTAATGATGTTGCCAATGCTGTGATTGCTTATCATGGTAAAGGGCATATTGAATACATTCCTTTCCCAGACAAATTGAAAGGCGCTTATCAAAGTTATACCCAAGCAGATTTAACTCAATTAAGATCGGCTGGTTATCAAGCTGAGTTTAAAACGGTTGAGCAAGCTGTACCTGAATATTTAGATTGGCTTAAAACCCAACATTTTATTGGTCAATAACGGTTTATAGCTCTTACGAAGCGAAAACTAGCTTAACAGGAACATGCTATGGCGTTTTTTATCCATAGCATGTTCCTGTTTCATAGAAATGATTAACTCACTATCTAATTTCTTTAACGATCTCAATTAACATTGTTGTTGAAATCGCGGGGGTTCTTGGTAAATATACTACTTTACATAGATGAGATAGATGATCAAAACGTCCCTCCCAATCATCCCCCATCACTAAATAATCAGCTTGATACTTTTGAATGTACTCTGCTTTAAGCTCTAATGACTCTTCAAGAAAAACTTGATCTACACAGGATAGAGCCGCGACAATTCTCATTCGATCGATTTCATCGCAAATAGGGTTTCGTTGTTTTTTACTAAAATTAAGAGCATCAGATGACACCCCAACAACCAGCTTACCGCCTAACTCTTTCGCTCTTTCTAAAATATTTAAATGACCAATATGAAACATGTCAAAAGTACCGAATGTAATAATGTTCATCTAAATCCTTATTCTAATAAATAATCAGTAATTCTTTGGCTACAAAGGCCATCAACAACACCCACTAGCTCTGCCGTATATTGCGTCCGTTGAGGCGCAAACAACTCTGGATGTGTTATCTGTTGATCAACAACTTGCTTTAAATCTTTATATGTTCTGGCATGCGCAGCAATGTCTGCGTAGCGGTATAAATCTTGATCGACACGATTCTTAAACCTGAATTTAAAAATCCCACGATAAGACCAACGTAAGTGATAAAAATCACACCATACAACAGGTTTATTTAATGCGGCAAATTCAAATAAGGCAGATGAAGCATCACTAATTAATACATCGGCAGAGACCATAAAAGGTAATAAATTTGCTTCTTCAGCAGGCGCTAAATAAACATTGTCGAAACTAGCCCAGTGAGTTAGCAGCGCTTTTTGTTTTTTATAATTTGATTTACTCAATGAAAAATAATGTGGTTTGAGCAATATATTATATTCAGAAAATTGAGATGGCCAATTTTTAGCCATTTCTTCAATGCTGCTTGGATAAAATGTCGGCGCATATAACAAGGTTTTTTTATTAGTATCTAATCCTAGAGAGGCTAAATCTAAACCCTGTTCAACTCCTTGGATAATTGGATCTAGCTTGGCATAACCTGTATCAATGAACACTTTTTCAGGAAACATCTCCTGTAATCGCTTTAAACGATATTGGCCTTCCACAAAGCGAACTTCAATATCGCCTTTTGAAACAGTATAATATACCGACTTTGGCCCGACACCATGCTGCATCAAAGCAGTCTGACTGATCCCTTGTAATCGTGACGCTGAAGCAAATGCATTACCGAACACAACCCATTTAGGCTTGTTCAACAAATAAAATTCAAGCGCTTCTGATTCATCATTAACCCAGACAACATTTAGTTGATGCTTACTTACAAGCGCTTCCAATACCGACTGCTGATCAACACTCTTGTAGATAACATATGTCACAGGAACCGAACGCTTCTGTAGCTCTGCAGCGACAGGAAAGTATTGTGGTAAATAATAGGGATGTAAAACATCAAAACAAATCATCGCAAGTCAATTCCTATTAATAATTCCGCATCAGAATTTGCAAAGAGCACTAGTATAAATGATAACACGCCTCAATTTACATCTAATCCTCTCAACCGACCAATCTGATATCAAATGAAATCAATACATCTATTCGCTTTTCTCAAGGTATTGATTCAAAAAGCCCTCTTTTCAAGGTATTATTTCAAGTATAACTATCAACAAAGCTGTCTATTCATATGCCAATAGTGTCTATAAAGCAATTGCAAACATGTCAACGCTTACTGTTTATTTCGCCAGTTGCGTTAGGTGACTTTCTTTACTTAAAAACCTTTCTTATCGCTTTAAAAAAGCAATATGCTCATATTGAAATCGACATATGGTTAGATGATATTCGTTGTAATAGTGATAGCTGGCGCTTATCTAGAAGCAAAATTTTGCAACAATGGATGGATACAGAGGGTGCCTTTAAGCTCACTTACGGCTGCACTGATTCAAAATTAGCAATGCAAAGCCATGTGGAGCAAGCCAAACTGCGTAAGTATGACATTATTTTTTGTCATTCTGTCAGTAAAAGTCGACAATATTCACAAATCGCTCGCAGCATAAACGACAAAGCGTTTATCGTGTCGAGTATCCCTAAAAGTGCTTCATTTGGATGGTTAAACAAGATATTTTTTCGCCATTCAGACCATACTTTTATTTTAGATGAGAGTAACTTACCTAAGTCGCACCACATTACTGACAGATACAATATGATATTTAGTGAAGTTTTGGGGCTTACCTTAACTTCCGAGCAATTAATGCCGACGTTAAAGACCCCAGACGCAATTGAACCCATTACTCAGTCGTGGTTAAACTCCAAATTTAGTGACCCAGAAAAACAAGGGAAACTCATATTTTTAAATCACTTATCAACCAATGAGAAAAAAGATTGGAAATTATCACAATTATTCTCCCTCATTGAAAAAATATCAGCAATTGATTCTAGCCAACGTTTCATTATTAATGTCACTCAAGAAAACTTTGACGCTGTTAGTATTGAAACTGAAAAATTTACGGCTCGAACAAATACGCAAACGGCTGTTTTCACCGTTAACGAACATTTTTTTGAACTACCATCACTCATTGCACACTCCGATTTTGTGATAACAGTCGATACGGCAATATTGCACTTTGCTTTTGCTGCTCAACGTCCTTTATTAGCAATGATGCGTGAGAAAAAGCCTTATTGGGCACCACCAGAAAGTGAGGTATCGCATGTCATGTATGCAACAGAAGGTAGAGGCCACATTGAAGACATCAGCGTTGACCGAGTATTCCAACAATATAAAAAAATGAACTCTCTCGGTTAAAGACTTAACACCCAATACATAAATATACGCAAGGTGAACGGATGAAGAAGGCTATTTTTACACTCGCTATTGGCGATAACCCAATGTATCGCGCTGCCATTGCCAGCTTTAAAGCTTATGGTAAAAGAATTGGGGCTGATGTCATCGTTTCAGATCAACTGCATTATAAAATTCATGTCAGTAACCCTAAATTTGACTCAAGCCCGGCATGGTCTGAAAAGCTATATATTTCAGAGATACTCAAAGAATATGATCGAGTACTGTATCTAGACGCAGATATTATCGTGACACCATGGGCACGAGATATATTTGAACTATATTCAGACCTTGATACAGTTTATATGTTCAATGAGGGACGTCATCGCGATCGAAGTGAGCAAGCGGTGCAAATCAATAATATCTTAGGCGAAGTAGATTGGCCAAAAGAGGACGATCGGATAGTTTATTACAACTCTGGAATGTTTCTGCTATCGAAAGAAACCGGCCTATTTGATAAAGCAAATATTGAAGAAATGCAGGCCATTTGTAACAACGTTAAATTTTACGATCAAACCTATATTAACTATCTCATCAGGAGAGATAATATAAAAAACATAGGTGTAGAAGCTAACTTTAATCGTATGCAACTTTTAGGACATGATGATTATCAAAAAGCAGATTTCATTCATTATTCAGGTAGAGGTTATCGCCAAGATATCCCTATGAGAGAATTGAAATACATCATCGATTTCTGCGATATGTTCAACGATACATTAACAAATGAACAAATTCTTGAGTATAAAAAACAAGCTTGGAATTGGTACATACTCAAACAACATCGAAAAACAAAGCTACCTGTAGCACTTCTAAGTGCGATATTTGGTTTATTCCGCGGCAAGTATAAATATTAAACCCGAATTCAGATAATGACAGCTCGCTTAAAGGCGAGCTTTTTACTGCTTAATGAATTGATCAAGCTGAGCCTTTACCTGATCAACTTCTATCATCACCATTAAATGCTCACCTTTAGCACGCGTGCCCCATTTAACAGGTGCATCAAATTGCTTGGCGATCACTTGTGGGTAAACACTGACAGTGTACTGGCGATAAAGGTAAGGTCCAGTTCGCCCTGGGTTTGAGTGAGCATATAGACCAATCACTGGCGTACCTTGAGTAACAGCCATATGCAAGGGTCCGGTGTCAGGTGCGAGCACTAGCTTGGCTTGTTTTAACACTGCAAGTAGCTGAGTCAAAGATGTCTTGCCTACTTGGTTGTCCAATGGCTGTTGGCTATGAGATTGAATCACATCCGCTAGATTTTTTTCTAACGCGGTTGGGCCGCCGCACAACATTACTCTGAATCCCTGCGTAATAGCATAATCAGCAACGGCAGCGTAACGCTCTGGCAGCCAGTTGCGTTCGGCCTTACTGGCTGCTGCGCAAATCACCATGACTTTATCATCGCCCACCAGTTGTTTGGCAAAGTCGGTATCGGCTTGTGGTACAGGAATATTCCAGCTTGGCGTTAAGTCTTCTACACCAATGGCTTTAGCAAACCCCATAAAACCATCTAATACATGCGGTGTGGCCAATGGCTCAACGGCGTGATTGGTCACCAACCACTGGCCTTCTTTGGCTCTGGCCTTATCAAATCCGACCCGAATTCGCGCCTTGATCATTAATGAGGCTATGGTGGCACGAAGTGCAACTTGCATATGTAGCAGCACATCAAAACGTTGGCCTTGTAAATCACGACGTAACTGAATATAGCTACGCCAGCCCTTGGACTTGTCGAAAATAACAAACTGGATCCCAGGCAAATGCTTGAGTAATTGATATTCAACCTTACCAATAATCCACGTAATACTCAGGTCTGGATACTGTTTTTGAATAGCCTGCACCATTGCTACTGCGTGGCAAACATCACCAATGGCAGACAAACGCAGTAAACATAATGAACGTATCGCACTAAAGTCAGCTTTCATTGATTATCCAATATGCTTGAGTGAAGAATTAAGGCGGTGAAGGCAAGTTAGTGATCTTAAGGTATAATGTTATTTCGATCCACAATCTAACCAATGCTATTGATAATTAGATGCAAATAAAAAACACCCAACTTGGCCATATTGCATGGTGTGAAACCACTGCCCAACACATAGCACCGCAAGACTTCGCGGTTGATGGTTGGCGAGAAAAAAATGCAGTGGTGGGTCAGTCCAAAGGCCGTTACACCACATGGTTTGTCAAAACCGATAACTCGGACAGCCCGCAAACATGGGTGTTACGCCATTATTGGCGCGGTGGAATGATGGAAAAATTCAGCCGAGATGCCTACTTCTATACCGGCCTACAACGAACCCGTGCTGTGGCAGAGTTAGCGATCCTTGAAGTTTTGTATCAAGAAGGATTTGCGGTTCCACGCCCTATTGCGGCGAATGTTGAACGTTTTGGTTTATGGTATCGAGCCGATATAATTATTGAACATGTTGCTGGAGCAAATGATTTAGTGGCTTACTTAAGCCATAACCCAATGACAGAATCGCAATGGTATTTATTAGGCGAAACCATTGCCAAATTTCATCAGCGTGGGGTATATCACGCCGATTTAAATGCCAAAAACATCTTACTGGCACATGGGGAATTCTATTTGATTGATTTTGATCGAGGCGAATTACGTACACCACAGCCTACATGGCAACAAGCCAATTTAGACCGCTTGCTACGTTCTTTTAACAAAGAGCACGCTAAACTGACTACGCTGCAATTTAGTCAACAGCATTGGCTGCAATTACTTGCAGGTTATCAAAGCATCAACCCAATCTAAAGCTAACTCGGTATGGGGTAGTGATAAAAATAGACGCTAACTTGCGTCTATTTTTATACGTTTATGTTCAAATGACTAACAGTAAAAGGTTACACGATGAGTTCATTAATGAAGGTAAACTGCTTTAAAAGCGCGCCCCGATTTTGCTCAACTACAGCTAATCCAGCAAAGGACGCAGATTGATACATATGGCTATCGGTAAACTTATTTTGTAATTCTTGCGCCAATTCATCCGCAGAGCTAATACAGATCAATGCGCCGGCATCGGCAAGTAATTGGGTAATTTCAGCAAAATCCCAATGGTTGGGGCCAACATACACAGGTAGCCCCATAGCAGCAGGCTCTAGCGGATTATGACCACCATTATTAATCAATGTCCCACCAACAAATGCCTGATCCGCTGTACCGTATAGCATCACTAGCTCCCCCATAGTGTCGCCAAGTAATACCTGAGTCTGGCTATTAACCTCATCATTCATACTACGTCTCGCTAACACCAATCCAGATTGGGTAATGGTAATAGCGGCTAAATTAAATTGCTCAGGATGTCGAGGCGCCATAATCAATAATGCATTCGGGAAACAAGCTAATAGCTGTTTATGAGCACTCAAAATGGCCTCAAACTCGCCGGGGTGAACACTCCCTGCAACCCAAATAGGTGAATTAACCCGATCCCACTTGGCTCGAAGCGTGTTGGCTTGCTGTTCTTTGATGGGATCAATAGTGAGATCAAACTTCAAACTGCCACACACATGTATGCTCTGACTAGTCACTCCCAGGGTAATAAACCGTTCGGCTTCAGCTTTAGTTTGTACGGTAATCAAGTTGAGTTTGTTTAACATCGGCACAGCCAAACGACGCTTTTTAGCATATTTATCAGCGGACTTTTGCGATAAGCGTGCATTGGCTAAAATCAGAGTCACGTTTTGCTGCTCTGCAAAGTGGACTAAGTTTGGCCACAACTCGGTCTCCATGATAATGCACACTTTGGGCTGTAATTGGCGTAAAAAACGTTTAATTGCATATGAAAAATCAAACGGTAAATAGCAATGCTGGACTGTATCGCCAAATGCTTTAGTCACTTCAGCAGACCCTGTTGGACTGGTTGTAGTAACGGTAAATACGTAATCTGGGTGCGCAGTCATCAGCTGCTTAATCAACGGAATCGCCGCTAACGTTTCTCCCATCGACACACTGTGGATCAACACATCCGTTTTGGTTAACTTAGCAAAACCAAAACGTTCAGACCAACGGCTACGATAGTCGACACTTTTTATGGCACGAAATGCTAAATAAAGAATCACCAGCGGAAACAACAAATATAGGAACAAAGAATAAACAATACGGTTCATGTAAGATGGGTCATCGATTTTTGCTTGTCAGATAAGCACAATGTTAACATACTCATATTAAGTCGGCTTAACGAATTATTTGAGCGACAATAAGTCAATAATGAATATGGAAATCACATGAAAACCCGCGATAAAATCATTTTTGCCAGCTTAGAACTATTCAATGAACACGGTGAGCGTAGCATTACCACCAACCATATTGCAGCGCATTTAGGCATTAGTCCGGGCAATTTGTACTATCACTTCCGCAATAAAGAAGACATCATCAATTCAATTTTCAGTCTATATGAAAGTCATTTAGAGTCAGGCTTTAAGCCTTATGATGATGTGCCTATTACGATTGAATTATTAATGGGTTATTTTGACGCCATGTTCTATACCTTATGGCAGTTTAGGTTTATGTATGCCAACTTAGCCGATATTTTAAGCCGTGATGATGCGCTAAAGAAACGCTACTTACATGCTCAACAACAAGTACTGACTCGCTCAAGCGATGTACTGCGCAAACTCAAAAAAGACGGTTTCCTAGACGTCGATGATAATAAAGTAACCGCGCTTGCCGACACCATTAAAATGATGGTCAGTTTCTGGATTAGCTACCAATTAACTCAATCTAGTACATCAACCATCACTAAAGCCACGCTATACGATGGGTTATTAAGAGTATTGATGATTTTTCAGGCTTACTCGACTCCCACTTCAACCGCAACATTTTGTCGTTTAGAGCAACACTACTTAGACATAGCCAGCCAAGAACGCCATAGCATCGCACAAATATAAGCGAAGTATTTCGTTTTCCTCGCAGCGATTACAGAATTTCCAATCCACTAATAACCAACTACAATTGAATTGGTTATTAGCGGATTAATTTAGGGTTATCACCCGCCTTTCAAATCCCGCCACCTACATGTTAATGATTAGTTTTTTTAATGTGAATAAGTCGATACCCCTAATCTAACTCATGTTGGTCTGACGACTAAAAAAAACGCTGTAGAGCGGCAAAAATAAAGGTTAGAATGCCAATAACTCCAAAACACCCTGTCATTTATCGCGGTGTTTTACTGCGTGATTTGGATAAGCATAATAACCATATTTAGGAGAACACAGGTGGCATCTACCTCTTTTTACGACCGAATTAATCAGCAAATTATCGATGTGAAAGCCGATGGTTTATATAAAAGTGAGCGCGTCATCGCTTCCGCTCAACAAACGGCTATTCAAGTTAACAGTGAAGAAGTGATTAACTTCTGCGCCAATAACTATTTAGGTTTAGCGAATCATCCTGAACTTATCAAAGCAGCAAAAGCCGGTTTAGACAGTCACGGTTTTGGTATGGCATCGGTACGATTCATTTGTGGTACTCAAGACATACATAAGCAATTAGAAGCTAGCCTAAGTGCTTTTTTAGGTATGGAAGACACCATTTTGTACTCGTCTTGCTTCGACGCTAATGCCGGTCTTTTTGAAACGTTATTAGATGCAGAGGACGCTATTGTGTCCGACGCGCTTAACCATGCTTCAATTATTGATGGCGTGCGTTTATGTAAAGCTAAGCGTTTTCGTTATGCCAACAATGACATGGCCGACTTGGAAACTCAGCTCATTGCAGCCCAAGCTGCTGGTGCACGTAACATTTTGATCGCCACTGACGGTGTATTCTCAATGGATGGTGTAATCGCTAACCTTCAAGGTGTATGTGATCTAGCAGATAAGTACGGCGCATTAGTGATGGTCGATGACTCTCACGCAGTTGGCTTTATCGGTCAAAATGGTCGTGGAACCCATGAATACTGTAATGTCATGGATCGTGTCGATATTATTACCGGTACATTAGGTAAAGCGTTAGGTGGCGCCTCGGGTGGTTTTACTGCAGCGAAAAAAGAAGTCGTTGAATGGTTACGTCAGCGCTCTCGCCCTTACCTGTTTTCAAACTCATTAGCGCCTTCTATTGTTAGTGCGTCTATCCGTGTGCTTGAAATGCTAAAAACGGGTCAAGACTTGCGTGAAGCAGTATGGGAAAACAGTCGTTATTTCCGTGAGCAAATGTCTGCTGTTGGTTTCACCTTAGGTGGTGCAGACCATGCCATTATCCCTGTCATGATTGGCGATGCTAAATTGGCCGGCGATTTTGCTAACCGTTTATTACAAGAGCATATTTACGTGGTCGGTTTTTCGTTCCCAGTGGTACCAAAAGGCCAAGCGCGTATTCGTACCCAAATGTCTGCTGCGCACACTCGCGAGCAACTTGATCATGCTATTGGTGCCTTTACCCGTATTGGTAAAGATATGGGCATTATCTAATCTAACTTGGTTAATGAAAGCATAGATTAATAACAGCATCGCGTAGTAATCGCTAAAGATAGCTCAGACTAAAATAGGTCATCAACATGAAAGCATTAAGTAAGTTAAAGCCTGAAGAAGGCATCTGGATGGTCGATGCACCAAAACCGGAAATGGGTCACAACGACCTGCTAATTAAAATTCGTAAAACAGCTATTTGTGGTACTGACGTGCATATCTATAACTGGGACGAATGGTCGCAAAAAACCATTCCAGTTCCGATGATTGCCGGTCATGAATATGTCGGTGAAGTAGTCGATGTTGGCCAGGAAGTACGTGGATTTAGTATTGGTGATCGTGTATCTGGAGAAGGTCACATCACCTGTGGTCACTGCCGTAACTGTCGTGCTGGCCGTACCCACTTATGCCGTAATACTTCAGGCGTTGGTGTGAATCGTGACGGTGCGTTCGCCGAATATTTAGTGCTACCAGCGTTTAACGCCTTTAAAATCCCTGCGGATATTCCAGATGATTTAGCGGCTATATTCGATCCATTCGGTAATGCAGTACATACTGCATTGTCGTTTGATTTAGTCGGTGAAGACGTGTTAATTACCGGTGCAGGCCCTATTGGTATTATGGCTGCTGCGGTTTGTAAACACGTTGGGGCTCGTCATGTTGTAATTACTGACGTAAACGAATACCGACTTGATCTTGCCCGTAAAATGGGTGCGACTCGCGCAGTAAATGTTGCAACAGAAAACCTTAAAGATGTCATGAAAGAACTTGGCATGACAGAAGGCTTTGACGTCGGTTTAGAAATGTCAGGCGTACCATCGGCATTCCACGCGATGTTAGACACCATGAACCACGGTGGTAAAATTGCCATGCTAGGTATTCCTGGTGGCGAAATGGCCATTGATTGGAGCAAAATCATTTTTAAAGGGTTGATCATCAAAGGTATTTATGGCCGTGAAATGTTCGAAACTTGGTACAAAATGGCAAGCTTAATCCAATCTGGCTTAGACTTGTCACCCATCATTACTCATCACTTTAGTATTGATGATTTCCAGAAAGGCTTCGATGCAATGCGTTCAGGTCAGTCAGGTAAAGTTATATTGAACTGGGATTAAGCTTTACTGTCTCAGTATTGTGGCTTAATGAGTCAGTACACCAACAAGGGGTTGTATTTATACAACCCCTTGTTGCAAACTGGCGCTAAGCACATCGCTATTTGTACATTTTTATAGGTAATATCATGTCTGGTTTTAAACATTTGTCTATCAATGAGCTTATCCATATGTCGACTGAATCTAACGACATACAAGTTGTTGATATTCGCGACGCAGCGAGTTTTGCTGCTGGCCATATTGAAGGTGCGACCCATTTAACCAACGAAAATCTAGCTGACTTTATTGGTGATGCTGATATGGACAAGCCTGTCGTTGTTGTCTGCTACCATGGAATGAGCAGCCAAAGCGCAGCCAGTTATTTAAACGAACAAGGTTTTGACGACATCTACAGTTTAGATGGTGGTTATAGTGCCTGGAGCTTGGCTCACGCATGATAGAAATCGGCCAATTACCTAATGCACGTGCAGCACAGGCATTTATTGACTACCTAAAAGGGTTAAATATTCAATGCCATGCCGTGACTCATTCTCAAGGTGTTGGCCTAATAATTACTAACCCCGCCGATGAAAACCAAGCTCGCGCCGAGTTAATTGAGTTTGCTAAAAACCCATACGATAGTAAATACTTGCAAGCCTCTTGGGACAACGGTGCAACGGATACCAAATTTGACTATGGCCCAGGAACTAAAGGCTTAATTCAACAGTTTATGACAGGTGCAGGCCCACTGACATTAGTGTGCTTTTTTGCTTGTGTTGCCGTTTTCGCGGGCATGAACCTTGGTTTTGCCGATGCCATCTTCACTAAGTTATCTTTTTTTAGCGCCGTTGCGGACAGTGATGTAAACCAAGTGTGGCGGGTATTCACCCCAAGCTTAATGCACTTTTCTGCTATGCATATTATCTTTAATTTGCTGTGGTGGTGGTACTTAGGCGGTAAAATTGAAACAAATTTGGGGACTAGACCGTTACTGTTTTTATTAGTTGTCGCGGGCACTTTGCCTAATATTGTGCAGTTTTACATGACAGGACCTAATTTTGGTGGCTTGTCTGGCGTCGTGTACGCTGTGGTAGGTTACACTTGGCTAATGGGTATTCGTAAACCTAGCTGCGGTATTAGTTTGCCGCAATCTTATATGGGATTTATGCTCGTTTGGTTGGTTCTCGGCTTTACTGATGTGTTAGGCATGCCAATTGCGAATGGCGCCCACATTGCAGGGCTTTGTGTTGGGTTAGCTCAAGCATTATTTGATAGTAGAACCTCACCAACAACTAAAACCAGCTAACCATAAATAAAAATGCCACTTTAAGTGGCACTCTTTTTATCATTAATCCGCTTATAGTCACAATACAGCTCAGCACAAATCACTAAGCCATTTCGAGTACTTTATTAACCAGCTTCTCAATACCAATATGTGCCTCTAAAATCGACGTTGCTAGCATATACGCAGGTGTACTGACGATTTTATTGACCTCATCCACAACAATATCTTCAACTTGCACATTTTTATGCTTACCGCCCATTTCAGTAAATGCATGAGCCGTTTCAGAATCGGTTCCAATTGTACCTATAGCGCCTGCGCCGTAAATATTCGGGATCATCACCGGTGAAATACACACAAAGCCGACAGGTTTATGCGCTAAAGCAAACTCACGAATAAAGTTTTCTACAATTGGCTGAATATGGCAATTACTGCCTGTAGTTGCAAAATTAGATAAGTTTTTAGCCGCACCAAAACCGCCAGGGATCACCAAACCATCAAATTGACTTACCTCTAATGTACTTGCATTAAGTACTTCACCACGAGCGATCCGCGCAGACTCAACCAATACATTACGGGTTTCGTCGGTGTTGACCTCACCGGTTAAATGATTCACCACATGCATTTGAGTTATATCTGGAGCAAAACATTGATATTGCGCCCCCGCTCGCGTTATCGCCAGTAGGGTTAATACAGCCTCGTGAATTTCAGTTCCATCAAATACCCCACAGCCACTCAGTAAAACAGCAATCTTTTTCATGACATCTTCCTTCAACTTTTAATTGATAATGTAAAATTTACAACAAAAAACCAACAAAACGATTGATCTGATTAAAAATCGTGCTAACTTAGAACGTCGAATTTGCTAGATGCCTTTTTTTTAGTCATAAAACATCACTGAATTCGATTGTGACTTAACTGACATCAATAAAAAAGTCCACAAATTAGTAATATTTATTAGAAATAATATTTAGCTCACAAAAATAAAAAAAGAACATATAAATCAACTAGTTACTGATTTCGTTTCAAGCCGTAAGAAAATCTATCCAACAACGTTGATTAATTCACTCACAGACTTATCCACAGGCTGAGAGTCTTTTGGTGTGGCTGATTGTTGGCTTTTCTCTATAAAATTGCCCACAAAACCTCACTAGATGCACAACGAGTCAAACGTTACGGTTATTGATCACTATCTTGGGTAAATAACTGACAATCTCACAAGCATCTTGAGGTGCTGTGGGTATAATGTCATCCTATTAGTCTCGCAAAATACTGAACACGAATATTAATTATGCCAACGATTCCCAATAACCCGCTCATCTTAGTTGATGGTTCATCTTATCTTTATCGCGCTTATTATGCGCCGCCTCATTTAACCAATTCAAAAGGTGAAGCAACAGGCGCGGTTTACGGTGTTGTTAACATGCTTCGTAGTTTATTAAGCCGTTACAGCCCTAGCCATATCGCTGTTGTTTTTGATGCTAAAGGCAAAACTTTCCGCAACGATATGTACGGTGAATACAAAGCCCAGCGCCCACCTATGCCCGATGATCTGCGTAATCAAATAGAACCATTACACAGAATCATTCACGCAATGGGTTTACCTTTGATCAGTATTTCTGGTGTGGAAGCCGATGATGTGATCGGAACCATCGCTCTTCAAGCCAGTAAAGAAGGCCGGGCGACATTAATCAGTACCGGCGATAAAGACATGGCACAGCTAGTGAATGAGCATGTCACGTTAATCAATACCATGACAGATACCATTATGGGCCCTGAAGAGGTCAAAACGAAATATGGTGTCGGTCCCGATAGAATAATCGATTTCTTAGCTCTCATGGGCGACAAGTCAGATAACATTCCAGGTTTACCTGGGGTTGGTGAGAAAACCGCGCTGGCGATGTTGCTTGGCATGGGAAGTGTAGAAAATATTTTAGCTGACCCACAAAGCGTCGTTGAAGTTGGCTTTAGAGGCTCAAAAACCATGCCGGCTAAAATCATCGAAAACGCCGACATGTTAAAGCTGTCATATGAACTGGCGACCATTAAAACCGATGTCGAGTTAGCACAAGACTGGCATCAAATGACAGTCAAGCCTCAAGACCGTGATGAACTCATTAAATCCTTCGGTGAAATGGAATTCAAACGTTGGTTAGCAGAAGTACTCGATAATAAGCAACCCCGCGGTACCATCAGCGAAGAAGAAGTCATCGTATCGCCAACCATTGAAGCTGAGTATGAAACGATTCTGACCATGGAATCGCTTGATAAATGGATTGAAAAGCTTAACAGAGCCGAACTGATAGCGATTGATACCGAAACCACCAGTCTCAACTACATGGAAGCGGAACTTGTTGGTTTATCATTTGCTACCGAAGCAGGCAAAGCAGCCTATTTACCTTTAGCGCATGATTACCTTGATGCGCCGCAGCAAATTAATAAAGCCAGCGCGCTTGAAAAACTACGTCCGATCCTTGAAGGCGATACACCGCAAAAAGTAGGTCAAAACCTCAAGTATGATATGAGTATTTTAGCCAACGCAGGTATTAGCCTCAAAGGTATACGCTTTGACACTATGCTCGAATCCTATGTGTTTAATTCAATCGCATCGCGTCACGACATGGACGGTTTAGCGTTAAAATACCTTGGCCATAAAAATATTAGTTTTGAAGAAGTCGCTGGCAAAGGCGCAAAGCAACTGACTTTTAATCAAGTTCATTTGGATATTGCTGGGCCATACGCCGCTGAAGATGCCGATATCACTCTGCGTTTACATCAACATCTATGGCCAAGGCTTGAAAAAGAACCAGAACTGGCTAGTGTATTTAATGAGCTAGAATTACCATTAATTCAAGTATTGTCTGATGTAGAACGTCAAGGCGTATTGATTGATTCAATGCTACTTAGCCAGCAAAGTGGTGAGTTAGCCAAAAAGCTTGATGACCTAGAAAATAAAGCCTACGAAATTGCCGAGGAAAAATTTAACCTAGCTTCACCGAAGCAACTACAAACGCTATTTTTTGAAAAACTAGGTTATCCAATAAAGAAGAAAACCCCTAAAGGTGCACCATCAACAGCAGAAGATGTGTTAATCGAACTAGCTCTTGATTACCCTTTACCTAAAGTTATTCTTGAACATCGTAGCCTAGCCAAATTAAAGAGCACTTATACTGACAAACTGCCACTTATGGTTAATGCCACAACTGGCAGAGTGCATACCAGTTATCACCAAGCAAATGCTGCAACGGGTCGGTTGTCATCAAGTGAGCCAAACTTACAGAATATTCCGATCCGTACTGAAGAAGGCCGTCGTATTCGCCAAGCCTTTATTGCCCCTGCCGGTCGTAAAATTTTAGCTGCCGATTACTCGCAAATAGAACTGCGGATCATGGCTCATTTGTCTCAAGATACAGGCTTGCTAACCGCATTCGCAGAAGGCAAAGACATTCATAAAGCTACCGCAGCGGAAGTCTTTGGAGTGCATTTTGAAGAAGTCACCACCGAGCAACGTCGCCGCGCTAAAGCGGTTAACTTTGGCTTAATTTATGGAATGTCTGCGTTTGGTTTAGCCAAACAGCTAGATATTCCACGCAATGAAGCACAAAAGTATATCGACACGTATTTTGCTCGCTATCCAGGTGTGCTCAAATACATGGAAGAAACCCGAGCCATCGCAGCTGAATTAGGTTATGTATCTACATTATTCGGACGTCGTTTATACTTGCCTGAAATCAACGACCGTAATGCAATGCGTCGTCAGGCAGCTGAACGTGCAGCGATTAACGCTCCCATGCAAGGAACAGCAGCAGACATCATCAAAAAAGCCATGATCGCCATTCACCAGTGGATTAACCAAGACACTCAAGGTGAAATTACCCTGATAATGCAAGTACACGATGAATTAGTATTTGAAGTCGATGAGGCCCAGGCTGAAACCCTCAAAACCAAAGTGTGCGATTTAATGGCGCAAGCAGCATCATTAGATGTGACCTTATTAGCAGAGGCTGGCATTGGCGACAATTGGGATGAAGCCCACTAGTCATTGACTTAGGTTATGTTGGTAAAATAAACGTCAGTAGCTAAAACATAAATACCGTATTCATTAGAATGCGGTATTTTTATTTGGACATTGTAACTATGGCTAAACTGAACAAAAATGGACTCAAATGAACGTTTAGCGCAATAAACCCCCTATCCTCTAAGCCGCCAACTATGACTCAATCGATGTATCAATGACTGATGTAACGATAAATAATGACGCAGTTTCATCGTTCTAAGCGGCAAATAAAGACTATTTTGGGTTTGTAGTCACAGTTATTGTATCTTTTTATGAAAAACAGTTTTTCATTTTAAGGCGAATAAGCTATTATATTCGTCGTAGGGTACAGAGGTTAAGATGTTCAATCTTTCAAACCTTTATTTCACTAGCGATAGTGACTAGCCAAATTCGGCGCCCCAGCAACTTAGGTTGCTGGGGCTTTTTTTTGATTTTTTTTCATCATTAAAAATATTTAGAGTAAATACTTTAATATTGATTAAAAAACAGTTATTATGTCGTCATTGAGCGTCATCAAATTGAGTTGATGGCACTTGAGTCTTGTTGAATTTAGCTTCTCCCCAAAAGAGCTAATTTATTTGTACCGATGGCCGTTTGGTTATCGGTTTTTTTTTGCTTAAAAATCACCATTGTTACAATATAGAAAACACAGACGCAAAAAAGCCGACATCGCTGCCGGCTCTTAGTTTTGCTAATCTATATCATACTACTCGACCACTACTCTGGTGCTAACTCCGACGCTGACGCTTTCTCAGCCTTCTGTTCAGCTAACCATTCAGGATGACACCAATCGTTTAAGATGCTCAGCACTTTGGGTTTACCGGTGCCTTTTAGCGATGACAACGTCTCAACTTGCACTTTATCACCAAACTCTTTTAAGGCTGCACGCACATCATTAACGGTTTTCATTTTGACGCTTTGAGTCAATTTATCCGATTTGGTTAATAATGCTAAAACTGGAATGTTGCTTAATACTGCCCATTCAATCATTTGCATATCGAGATCTTTCAATGGATGACGGATATCCATCAATACCACCACGCCACTTAAACAAGCGCGCTTTTGTAGGTACTCGCCAAGCGCCTCTTGCCACTTATGTTTTAATGCTAAAGGGACTTGCGCAAAACCATAGCCAGGTAAATCGACTAAACGGCGATCATCATCTAGCTGAAACACGTTGATCAATTGGGTTCGACCCGGTGTTTTACTGGTTCGAGCTAAACTTTTTTGCTCAGTAAGCGCATTTAACGCGCTGGACTTACCGGCATTAGAGCGCCCAGCGAATGCAATCTCCACCCCGATATCCCCAGGAAGATACTGATCTAAATGCGCAATATCTGGCGCACTGATTAAAAACTTAGCCCTACGGAAATCGATACGAGAATCTGTCACTCTTAACTCCAATTAAATTACTTCTAGTAAACGCATTACCATAAATTTTTAACAATTGCTTACTTTTGCACGTTTTCGTGTAAAATATTAGCCTGATCACATTATATACCCAAGCAACGCTAATATGTGTGATGTAGTCATAAATGATCTAGCTCTTCACGAGCATCGTAAACTACATCAAAGCGCTTGGAAAAACATTTTACCACGCTTGCGGGTCTTCCTAGTAAGCTCAGGACAATAAATTAACTAGAAGTTGGAACGCCATGAAAAAGTTAGCTCTTGCGCTGTCTGTAGTCGCCGCTATGTCATCACCAGTTATGGCTGAAGGTAATGCTGAAGTAGGCAAAACTAAAGCAATCGTATGTTCTGCCTGTCACGGTGTTGACGGCAATAGCATGATTGATATGTATCCTAAATTAGCAGGCCAACACCCTGCATATCTTGAAAAACAATTAACTGAATTCCGATTAGCAGCTAAAACCGGTGGTGCTGAAGGTCGTATGGACCCAATCATGATCGGGATGTCAATGGGTCTAAGCGATGAAGACATTGCTGACATCTCAGCATTCTTCGCTAGCCAAGTAAAAGTTGTCGCCGACGTTGCCGATGTACCTGCCGCAGGTGAAAAACTGTACAAAGGCGGTGATGCTGCCCGTGGTATTACTGCATGTGTTGCATGTCATGGACCTGAAGGTGAGGGCGCAGAAGCTGCTGGTTTCCCTGCTGTTGGTGGTCAACATGCTAACTATATCAAAATTCAGCTAACAAAATTCCGTGATGCTAGTCGTCACAATGATTTAAACGGCATGATGCAAGATGTAGCTAAAAAGCTATCAGATGCCGATATCGATGCATTATCTAAATATATTTCAAGCATTAAGAACTAATACTACGGAATATGAGACAATAAAAAATGGGCTTTCGAGCCCATTTTTTACACTTCAAAGTTTACGTTGACGTCAACTTCATCGATTATTACTTGACAGCGTTCACACTTTTAGCGTTAAATACACCCCGTACCGAGGTAAACCCAGCTGTTTGTAATATAAATTTAATAACATCAAGCAGGTTTCGGACAGATACATTTAAGATATAAGAATAAAGATAATTCATAATAATAATAATTTAAGACCACTCACTAATAATAAAAATATGAGTCGAGATTTCATTTTGAAATACAGGTCGTAAAATTTGTAAGGAATAGACCGATTGGTCGACATGCTATTTAGCACTGCCTTACACAACAGAGTGACTGATAGCCCAGAGTATTATTTGAAGGATTCAAATAATAGCAAACAAAGCTTATTGCTGAGGATGCACCCGCTGGAAGCTTTATCGCTCGAAGGTATAAAGTAACAAGGATGGTTAACTAATGTCATTGAAGGCAATTAGGATAATGATGCGTCATTGAAGACCATCTACGGAAGCTGTAGTCAGGACGGCAACAGAATATAAAAAAGCGTCATTGATGACCAATAACAATTAAAAACGGCATGGAAAGCAAAATAAATAAAGATCTGACCGGGATAGTCACATAGCAAGTACGGATACTTGGAATCAGAATAAAGTGCGTTAAGCACTATTTTACGAGGCGGCAGTTTATACTGCCGCCTTTTTTTATGCTTAAATGGCCTCAATATCAACTTCATTTCAAATACTTACTTTAAATTAACCGTATACGCTATATAATCGTTTATTAAGTCAATACTTAGGTACTGCTGTATTTGATGAATGTATGCCCGCTCTGTAATCATTGTGCTCAATTTTTTGTTCAAGACAAAAAAAGAGCTTTCTACATCTGCGAACGCTGTGGCTTAGTCTTTGCTAACCCAAAATCACATCTTATGCCCGATATTGAGCGTCAGCGTTACGGTCGAGCACAAAAGTCATCGAATCAAAAGCCATTATCGCAATTTATACTGCCACTATTAGGCCAAATATCTCAGCAACAGAGCGGCGCGTTAACTGGCCTTAATTTTGGCCGCTTACTTGACGAACAGAGCAGGCAATCCATTGTTGATGCTGGTCATCTTGTTAATCAGTACGACCCGTTTTTTGCTGCAGATCAGTCGGTACTGAAACATAGCTATGATTTTGTATGTTGTTACCGGGTATTCGAACACTTTCGTCATCCACACCGTGAATGGAAGTTACTCAATCAGCTGGTTAAGCCCAATGGCTGGTTAGCAATAAGTACACCTTTATTGACCGATCAAGACCATTTTGCTAAATGGCATTACAAAAACAATCCAACTCATGTAAGCTTTTATCAGCAGCAGACATTCGAATATTTAGCATTAAATAGTGATTTTGAGCTATTATTTGCATCGAAAGATCTGGTTTTGATGCAAAAATCATCAAAATCTGATATAAAGCGCATCCTTATTTAGTGCCTTGTAGAAATTGCTCTGCAAGGACGTGTTTAGAAAACCTAACGAGAACATCATGGCTCGCAGTAAAAAAACTCGCAAAGGCGGCGAAAACGGCGCTAAGTTTGCACCTAGAGTAAAAAAAGTTGATCGCAACGCGGTCGATGGTAAAAAATCTGAAACCGGCCGTAAATCAGGCAGCCGTCACAATGAAACGTTGCTTAAACAAGCATCTGGTAACACTTCGGTTAAGAGTAAAGATGTACGTCATGGCAGCAAAAAGCCGGTGGCACTCACTTTACCAACAGCGGTTACTGCGCCATTAGTAGTTAAGCCTAAGCAGCCTAAACTGACTGACGAACAGAAGTTATTGAAACTTGAAGACGATCCAAGACTAAATCAGTTACTTGACCAACTTGAAGAAGGTCGTGATTTATCTGACACTGATCAAAAGTGGTTGAATGTTCAGTTAGACAAAATTGAGCAACTGATGTTGAGCTTAGGCCTTACTGAAAGCGATGATACACCAACACAAAGCCCTAAAAAGCAACTGAGCGATGATGAACTATTAAATCGTTTTGAATCAGGTGCCGATCTGCTTAAAGATTATCAGCAGAAAGATTAATCTGCTCGATGAAAGTAATACCAAGCTATTTCTTGGTTTGATATCAGAAAACTGGCGCATATCGCGCCAGTTTTGTATTCAAAAAAGGATAAATTGTGTCTACAACCGCCATCGTTATTGCTTTACTCATTATTGTTGCCCTTGCTACCTACGCAGCACACTTACTGTTAACGCTTAAACGTAAAACACAAGCTAACCAACAAGCACTTTCTGAACGTAAGGCTAAAGCCGACGAGCGTAGACAGCAAATACTGACTGATATCCGTTACATTGCAGCAGCAATGCTAGAAGACCGTTGTGAACTGTCTGAAGGCGTTATGCGCATAGGTAAACTATTTGATGCATTATCCTTATCAGAACAAGTTATGGCAGACTTCCCTAACCTGTTTACCCATTATGAACTAATTAGAAACCATCCCATCATGGAAGCACGTAAAGAGTTACCGAAACAACAACGGATGAAGTTTGATTTTGAACGGATGAAATCAGAAGCAGAGTTAGAGCAGGTTATTCTAGACGAAGCAAAACACATCGCTGAGTTTGATAAGCCCATCACTCACTAGACAACATATTAGTTAACTTTAGAACGACATAGAAAACGATGCACCTGCGACCTTTTGCTCTGCATTCATTGATGATAATTAACTACTGCTGCATACGTTTACCTTACTCGCAAAGCCAATGGCAAGTTTAAACAAAGTAACTAACAACATTTATCTCATACCTTAGCCAAATTGAGGTTAAGCATGAAATTAGCACGATTACAGACTATGCTGATAATGCATATCACAAACGAATCAACGTCGATTAACCACATCAAATAGCTGATAAATCGAATAATAACAACAAGAAGCTTTATAAAGCTCAATGATTGGGGTCACACTATGTTCAGTTCACTTTGCTTAGGATTACTCAAAATACTGGGTTGGAAATTTGATGGCCAACTCGACAAAACTAAGCCATGCGTCATTATTGTTGGCCCACATACCAGTAACTGGGATTTCATCATTGGTATTATCGCTCGCAGTGCCTTAGGCACCAAAATCCACTTTTTAGGTAAGCATCAGCTGTTTATTCCACCTTGGGGATGGCTTTTTCGCGCCATGGGCGGCAGCCCTGTCGATAGACGTAAATACAATAACTTAGTTGACGGTGTGGTGCTGTTATTCCAACAAGATCCACTGTATAAACTGGCCTTAGCACCTGAAGGGACACGTAGCCCAGTAACCCGCTGGAAAAGTGGTTTTTACCATATTGCAGCCAAAGCGGATGTTGATATAGTGCCAATCGGATTAGATTTTGGCCGCAAAGCGGTTGTGATTGCCAAACCGTTAAGACCGACGGGAGATATTGAACACGAAATAAATCAGTTAATGGATTTTTACCGTTCAATCAAAGGTTATCATCCAAAAATGGTTCCTGATTATCAGCAGAAATAGCACTGAAATAATTAACGCTCAATTAGCTTATATTGATTAATCAGAAGTGCGACAGTGTTGGATATACAAGAAGTGTCTTACACAGTATTCAGCGTTTTTTATAACACGCTTTCTAAACTCTCAGCGGCTAACACGTAGCTGCCGCCTAAACGTATAACGTGCGTTGGCGTATGGATCCGCACTAAAGATAGCACTAGCCGAGTCGACTCTTGCGAGATGAACACCGGAGACTCACCCCAAAAGGTTACCCCAGCTAAATCAAACCTACTGCGAGTACTGTTAATCTCACCCAAAAAGTCAGTGTCTGTGGCGCTAATAGTACTGCGGGTGATCTTCATCTTTTTCTGCTGCACGCCTATGCGACTAGACTTGATTGTTACAATCGAATCACTCATCGTGAGTTGGTTGACATCAACATTGTCAATGAACACCAATTTACAGTCTTCAATAAAGAGCTGATCATAATGCCCAGAAAAATATTGTTGGCTATCTTGATAGCATTTGCCAATACGCTGACTGCTATTTTCTGAATGTTGATCACGAGCCAAAGCTTTAGCATTAGAAGGAGAAGTCGATGCTAGACCCGTTAATAACATTTGATTAAAGATGTGTTGGTGAGACTTCATCGGTACATGCCCTGCACCAGCAATAACCTTTAGCTGTGCAGTAGGTAATACATGCAGCAGTGCTTCAGCGGTCCGCAGTGGCGCAACTTGATCATCGGCGCCCCAAATTAACTGCGTAGCAGGCATCTGTTGGTAATTAAGCACAGAGAAGTTTTGTTCCATTAATGCTAATGCCGCATTAGTGTTGGTTTGTTCGCCAATGGTCATATTACGAATAGACTCATTGTGACTTAACCATTTCGTTGGATCTAACCCGGTTCCAGTTTTCTCAAGCATCTTATCTGCAAAATTATCAACCCGCGCTAACACTCGGCGTAAGCCTTGTGGTAATTCGCTATTAGCCATATCTCGCTTCGAAATCTGTTTTAAGTAGGCAGTCCGGTCCAAAATACCAGCGGCATCTACCAGCACAAGCTGTTCAATTTTGCTGGGGTACTGACTAGCATAGTATAAGCTAATCGCTGCCCCCATCGAATGTCCTACAAGATGTACCTGAGCATTGGGATGGCGATAATGGCTAATAACCCAATCGATCACCTTGGCATATTCTTTAGGTGAATAGGTAAATACAGCACCTTGCGATAGACCAAAACCAGGTAAATCGATAGCAACTACATGATACCGCTTTGCTAACGCAGGAATCACCGTTAACCAGTCTTTAGAAGCCAACTCACCTAAGCCGTGAATAAGAACAACGGTGTCACGGTGCTCAAGCCCTGCTTGTAGCACAAACAGCGGGGTTTGATGGCTTGGTACTATTACACGTTCAAAGTGATAGCTTGTTGGGTAATAAGCTAACTCTGCGGCGGTTAACGGTTCGGCGGTCAGTGGTTTTGCAGCGCCTATTGAGCGAACTTGCCTATTGATGTCATTAAACCAATTAGCTTGCACGGGCATCGCCGACCACAGCAACAGCAATGATACTAATACCAATAATTTAACCACTGCAGATATCGCCTATCAGACAGCTTATCAATGCTGTTCGGTCCATTGCTTTATACTGCGAAGGTCTGTACCTGTCGGGTTTTGGAATGCACGTAAACCAAACTCAGGTAGCACGGCAAAAATGTGGTCAAAAATGTCTGCCTGAATTGCTTCATAGTAGGTCCAGCGAATATCATTGGTAAAAATATACAGCTCTATCGGCAAGCCTTCAGTGGTTGGTGCTAGCTGCCTAACCATTAAGGTCATGTCTTTATGTACTTTGTCATGACGACGTAAATACTCTTGTAAGTATGCTCTGAATGTTCCGATATTAGTTAAGCGGCGGCCATTCACCTTCATATCAATATCGCTCACGTTGGCATTGGCAACACTGATTTCACTGAACACTTGTGGTAAATACTCTTTCAAATAATTGACTTTGCCTAAGCGAATACGTTCGTCATCGGTCAAAAACTGAATGCTATTTACGTCGATATTGATTGATCGCTTAATCCGTCGACCACCCGACTCGGACATGCCGCGCCAGTTCTTAAATGCATCTGACACCAATGCATAAGCTGGGATCATGGTGATGGTATTGTCCCAGTTTCGTACTTTAACGGTGGTCAACGTTACATCTTCAACTGCGCCATCTGCAGCGTATTTATCCATTTGGATCCAATCGCCTTTACTCACCATGCGGTTAGCAGCAAGCTGAATCCCAGCAACGAAGCCCAAAATGGTGTCTCGAAACACCAACATGACCAAACCGGTAGCAACACCTAAACCACTAAAGAAATAAATAGGCGACTGGTCGGCTAGAATGGCAAAAACAACAATTAACCCAATAAAAAATAGGAATAACTTAGTCAACTGAACAAAACTTTTTACCGGTAAACGGCGATTAACATGATTAATATCAGCAATTTCATCAATCGCATTTAACCCGCTATACACAGCTCGAATCATAAAAAACACTAACAACGCGCTAAGGAAACGATCAATAAAAGCGCTGATCAACTCATGCTCGGTGAGCACAATAGGGATCAATAAATC
This sequence comes from Shewanella sp. SG44-2, assembly GCF_014164215.1. Lineage (NCBI taxonomy): Bacteria > Pseudomonadati > Pseudomonadota > Gammaproteobacteria > Alteromonadales > Shewanellaceae > Shewanella > Shewanella sp. SG44-2. The sequence goes on along the minus strand of NZ_JACJEU010000002.1, from coordinate 78,663 downwards.
GAGGATTAAAATGGGGATCAAAATAGCGAGACGTTCAAACACATTAAAGCGCATGAAAATATCGTCCCAAGTGACCGAAGACCGGCGGATCACGGCATTCACACCGTGAACTACAAATCGATGGGTAATGTAATAACTTAAACCTGCCACAATCACACAAGCCAAAATTAATATCGATGTCGCGACACCATCCGATGGTTGGCTATTAATACCCAAACGGGTTAACCAAGCCGCAATTTCAATCCGCACTTCTGTATTCACAAACAAATCCTTAGCCACGTTTGCCCTTTACTCAATCAAAAGACTTAAATTAAACCGCATAAATGCAAGCAAACATTCACAGGCTTATCAGTGTGCTCATTATGCATGGTGTTGATGTATAACGTTACCGAAACATCGACTCTATCGGTCAAGATGATAAATTTAATGCAAGTTACTATTTTCATGATTATGTTAACAGTTGCAATGAATGTGAGTATACCCACACAAGATTAAACAAAAATTAGCTTTGACGAGGGGGCAATAAAAGACAATAAAAAAGGACCTTGCGGTCCTTTGTCAAATTACTCTAAACATATCCTATTCATGACATGTAGTTCCGCTCAATTAAAAACTCGGTAACATGCCCTGTGGTAGCAATCGGTTATAACTGGCGCTATACAACAAGTCGACCGAGTTCTCGATATCAGGTGAAAAATAACGATCCTTATCATAAAACGTCACTATTTCACGAAGCTCGGCTTTGGCTATTGCTACGGCGGCGCTTGGTTGCAAAGGCTTTCTAAAATCTAACCCTTGCGCAGCAGCTAACAACTCAATAGCTAATACTCCACGGGTATTTTCGCTCATGTAGCGTAAACGTCGTGCAGCAAACGTCGCCATCGACACGTGATCTTCTTGGTTTGCCGATGTCGGCAAACTGTCTACCGAGGCAGGATGTGCATAGGTTTTGTTTTCCGATGCAAGTGCAGCCGCGGTGACCTGAGCAATCATAAAGCCAGAATTTACCCCACCGTTATCCACTAAAAATGGCGGTAGCTTAGACAAACTAGAATCAATCAACAACGCCATTCTACGTTCCGAAATAGAGCCCATTTCAGCAATCGCAATGGCGAGGTTATCAGCCGCCATCGCAACGGGTTCGGCATGGAAGTTACCGCCCGAAATAATATCGCCCGTATCTTGGAACACCAATGGATTATCAGTAACGCCGTTTGCCTCAGCGCCAAGCACTTCTGCTGCTTGACGAATTTGGGTTAAGCACGCTCCTAATACCTGTGGCTGACAGCGCAGTGAATATGGATCTTGCACTTTTTCGCAATTGGTATGGCTTAGGCTAATTTCCGATTCGTTAGTGAGCAAATGACGGAAAATGGCTGCTGAATCAATTTGGCCTTTTTGTCCACGCGCAGCATGAATGCGCGCATCAAACGGACTACGACTGCCCATAGCGGCTTCAACACTCATGGCGCCAATAATTGAACTGGCGGCAAACAAGTCTTCTGCATTAAACAAACCTTCAAGCGCCAGCGCTGTTGAGGCTTGCGTACCATTCAGTAACGCTAACCCTTCTTTGGCTGCTAATTCAATAGGTTTTAGCCCAGCAATCTCAAGACCTTCCACTGCTGAGATAATCAGCCCCTGATAGCTCATTTCGCCTTCACCTAACAAAGGTAAACACATGTGAGCTAATGGCGCTAAGTCACCCGATGCCCCGACTGAGCCTTTTTCTGGCACACACGGATACACTCCGGCATTCACTAGCTGAATGAGAAACTCGATAACCTCTAAACGAATACCTGAAAAACCGCGGCTTAATGAGTTAATTTTTAACACCATCATTAAGCGCACGGTAGCATCTTGCATGTATTTACCAATGCCAGCTGCGTGGGACAATACAATAGAGCGTTGCAATAATTGCAGATCTTCTGGAACAATTTTAGTGTTGGCTAACAAGCCAAAGCCAGTATTGATACCGTAAACAGTACGGCCTTCACGTAATACTTGCTGGACGATTTCAGCACTTTGATTAATGTCTTTAATCGCTTCTTTCGCAAGGGTCAGCTTGACACTATTACGGCTGATCGCACGAGTCTGCGCTAATGTCAGCGTACCTGGAATAAGTTCAAATGAATAAGTCGACATGGATTAAGCTCCTAACATTGGCAGGTCTAAGCCTTGCTCTTTGGCACAATTTTTTGCAATGTCATAGCCAGCATCTGCATGACGCATTACCCCAGTAGCAGGGTCGTTCCACAATACTCTGCCTAAACGTACCGCAGCTTCATCGGTTCCGTCGGCCACTATCACCACCCCAGAATGTTGACTAAAGCCCATACCAACGCCGCCACCATGATGCAATGACACCCAAGTTGCACCACTAGCCGTATTGAGTAAGGCATTCATTAATGGCCAATCTGACACCGCATCAGAGCCGTCTAACATGGCTTCTGTTTCACGATTTGGGCTGGCAACTGAGCCAGAATCTAAGTGATCACGACCGATAACAATTGGTGCCGATAACTCACCGTTTTTGACCATTTCATTAAACGCTAACGCTAAGCGGGCACGATCTTTAAGCCCTACCCAGCAAATGCGTGCAGGTAAGCCTTGAAACGCAATACGCTCACGCGCCATGTCTAACCAATTGTGTAACTGCGGATTATCTGGAATAAGCTCTTTGACTTTGGCATCTGTTTTGTAGATATCTTCCGGATCGCCAGACAAGGCTACCCAACGGAATGGTCCAATGCCTTCACAAAATAACGGCCGCACATATGCTGGTACAAACCCAGGGAAATCGAACGCATTCGTTACGCCTTCTTCAAAGGCCATTTGGCGAATATTGTTACCATAATCTGTGGTTGCTGCACCAGCTGCCTGCAATGCCAGCATTGCTCTAACTTGCACCGCCATTGATTGCTTCGCCGCTTTAACGACTGCCGCTTCGTCAGTTTTACGCATTTTAGCTGCGTATTCTAAGCTCCAGCCTTGAGGTAAATAGCCGTTTAATGGGTCGTGCGCGGAGGTTTGATCGGTTACCACATCAGGCACAATGCCGCGGGTCACTAGCTCAGTAAACACATCGGCAGCATTGGCTAATAAGCCGACTGAAACAGGCTTGCCGCTTTGGTTTGCTTCGTAAATCATCGCTAATGCTTGATCTAATGAAGTGGCTTTTTTGTCGACGTAACCAGTACGCATGCGAAAATCGATACGGGTTTCATCTACTTCACAGGTTAATACCGAATAACCCGCCATAGTACCAGCCAGTGGTTGTGCACCGCCCATGCCGCCTAGACCGCCGGTTAAAATCCACTTACCCGCTGACGAGCCATTAAAGTGCTGTTTAGCCATGGCGACAAACGTTTCGTAAGTACCTTGCACAATGCCTTGCGAACCAATATAAATCCACGAACCCGCAGTCATTTGGCCATACATGGCCAAACCTTTCTTATCCAGTTCGTTAAAGTGTTCCCAGTTAGCCCAATGTGGCACTAGGTTTGAATTAGCAATAATGACCCGTGGCGCATTGCTATGAGTGGTAAACACCCCAACAGGTTTACCCGACTGCACCAATAAGGTTTGATCGTCTTCAAGGCGTTTAAGCACCTCAATAATTTTGTCGTAGCTTTGCCAGTCGCGCGCGGCGCGGCCAATGCCGCCGTACACCACTAAATCTTCTGGGCGTTCGGCAACATCAGGGTGTAAGTTGTTCATTAACATGCGCATTGCGGCTTCGGTTAGCCAACTTTTACACTGTAATTGAGTACCGTGCGGCGCAATAATGTGACGGCTTGGATCATGTCTTTTATCCATATTTCCCTCTTCAACCGATTAATTCGATTTGGTTTTTTATTGGTCTTGTTGTTTATGTTTAATGTCTTACAGTTTTCAATTTCGAGACCACCATTTAACGAGCAAACGTTAAATGGCCGCCTAGTTTAAATTTGCTACCCGGATGAACTAAACGAGCAAAACTGACCACTCCTTGGCGTGACCAAGTACGACGTAAAATTTGTAAACAGGGTTCAGTCGCTGCAATGGCTAAACGTTGTTGTAACAGCTCGTTAGCCATAATGGCTTCAACGGTATGTTTAGCCTCTGTCAGTGGCGCTACAGCCGACAAATATTCATGGGGAGTATGCGAGCTAAAATCTTGTTGTAGGTAATCAGGCACAAGCTGTGGGTTCACATAACGCTCTTCCACTTGTAATGGCAAACCTTGTTCGCAATGCACCAACACCGAATAAAATACAGGGCTGCCCAATTCCAGCCCCAGTGCATTAGCCACCGCAGTGCTGGCCTCAATTTGTGTCAATTCAAGCTGGTTAACACTGTAGCCATGGCCACGGTCTTTTATCTCGTCGGCAATATTACGAATAGCCAGCAATGACGATTGCGACTTTAATCCTGCAACAAACGTACCCACTCCCTGAGTGCGCTCTAACACGCCCGAGTCCACCAGCTCAGTTAACGCCCGCCTTGCTGTCATACGGCTACAGGCGAACAATTCAGTTAACTGATTTTCAGACGGCACTCGGTCGTTTTCTTGCCATTCGCCCGTTTCAATACGGCTCAAAATGAATTGTTTTATCTGGGCAAACTTTGCTTGGGCCATATCAGCAGCTCTCGGTTTTTTAGACAATAATGTCATTGCTGTTTAAAAACACATCATTCATCCTACCTTGTATATACAAGTTAAAACAAGTATTGTTTAGCAATCAATAATTAATGCATTTTTAGGGGTTTTTATGTCGTGGGATCAAGTGTGGATTGATGTAAACGTGGCCACCATGGATACCAATATCCAAGGTGCTTACGGCGTAATACCTCAAGCAGCTATTGCAGTAAAAGATGGCAAAATTGCTTGGGTTGGCCCGCGCAGTGAACTACCTGAATTTGATGTACTGGCAACCCCAGTTTACAGAGGCAAAGGCGGCTGGATAACACCAGGGCTTATCGATGCACACACCCACTTAGTCTTTGCTGGTAATCGCGCTAACGAATTTGAACAACGTTTACAAGGCGCGACTTACGCCGAAATAGCTCGCGCAGGTGGCGGTATTATCTCAACGGTTAATGCTTGTCGCGATGCCGATGAAGCTGAACTATTTGAACTAGGCCGACAACGCTTAAATGCCCTAGCCAGAGAAGGCGTCACCACGGTTGAAATTAAATCCGGTTACGGTTTAAACACTGAAACAGAACTTAAATTATTGCGCGTTGCGCGTGAGCTAGGTGAGCATCATCATATTGATGTAAGCACCACCTTCTTGGGCGCCCATGCTATTCCTCCAGAATATAAAGACAATGCAGATGCCTATATCGACCTCGTCGTTAATGACATGCTCCCTGCGGTAATCGCCGAAAACCTTGCTGATGCCGTTGATGTATTTTGTGAAAATATCGCCTTTAATCTTGAACAAACTGAGCGAGTATTAACTGCGGCTAAACAGGCCGGTCTGCAGATTAAACTGCATGCTGAGCAATTAACCAATATGGGCGGCAGCGCCTTAGCAGCCAAGCTTGGGGCTAAATCGGTCGATCATATTGAGTTTCTAGATGAAGCAGGTATTAAAGCCATAAGCGAAAGCGGTACCTGTGCAACCTTGTTACCCGGCGCATTTTACTTTTTACGTGAAACCCAATTACCACCAATCGACTTACTGCGCCAATACAAGGTGCCAATGGTTATTGCCAGCGATTTTAATCCGGGGTCATCGCCTATTTGCTCCACCTTATTAATGCTCAATATGGCTTGCACCTTATTCAGACTCACCCCAGAAGAAGCCTTACAAGGTGTGACCATTAATGCCGCAAAAGCACTTGGTATCGACAATAATGTCGGCAGTATTACCGTAGGTAAACAAGCTGATTTTTGTTTATGGGATATCACCACTCCTGCACAATTAGCTTATGCTTACGGGGTAAACCTGTGTAAAACCGTTGTCAAAAATGGTCAGGTAGTTGCGCTACCCAATTAAACGTTAAACCGTTAAATAATTGGGCTCAACTTTTCTCAATCAAATAACCCACAACTTCAGTTCAAACTCATAACTGATAGCAGTTCCACTGGCGATAATGTCTATCTCCAGTGGTGCTGCTATGTACGTCACCTCAAATCCCAACTTCAGATTTATTAAACTATTAGGCAATAAAACCGTGATTTTAAGGTCAGTTTCATTTAGGTTGACTAAATTAATGAACAATCGTTCAACTTATTGATGTCAGTGTCACTGGCAACAACAGTGAGATGAATACTCGATAAGTTCTTTTAACCAACATCACATTGCCAGAGGTTTTATGAAAATCCGTGTTTTAATATCGCTTGCGACAGCTTTTTTTATGCTTAATACCAGTAGCGCTTTTGCTAAAGATCTAGCAGATACTGCGGTGCAGCCACTATTGGTTAAGCCTAAAGTGATTATTTTTGATGTGAATGAAACCTTGTTAGATCTTGAAAATATGCGCGCCTCTGTGGGTAAAGCGCTTAATGGCCGTGAAGATTTATTGCCATTGTGGTTCTCAACCATGCTGCACCATTCTTTAGTGGTTTCAGCGACAGGTGATTACCAAACGTTTGGTAGTATTGGCGTTGCGTCATTGCAAATGGTCGCCGAAATCAACGGTATTGCCATCACACCAGAACAAGCTAAAACCGCCATTCTAACGCCACTTCGTTCATTACCCGCTCACCCAGATGTTGCAGAAGGTTTAGCTAAATTGAAGGCCCAAGGCTACAAACTAGTCACCTTAACCAACTCATCATTAGAAGGCGTAACCTTACAGCTTAAAAATGCTAATTTAAGCCAGTATTTTGATGCCAACTTAAGCATAGAATCTGTTGGGGTATTTAAGCCGCATTTAAAAACGTACCAATGGGCCATTAAAGATTTAGGCGTTAATGCAGATGAAGCGTTAATGGTTGCCGCACACGGTTGGGATATTGCCGGTGCAGATAAAGCAGGCTTACAAACCGCCTTTATTCGTCGCCAAGGTAAAGTGTTGTTCCCGCTAGCAGCGCAACCAGACTACAACGTACTGGATGTAAACGAATTAGCTAGCACCCTAGCTAAGTTCAACTAGCCTTAACGATTATCGCCCAGTATTAGCTGGGCGATAAATTTGCGCAGTAATGAGTCTTTCCTCTATATAGCCACATCAATCTCCCCCCCCTCAAGACGACTTGCACGGCCCCTTGCCATTAACCATTAATTAACATTTAATGGATGCTGATTAATCGTCGTCATAAAAAGGGAAAACAGATGAGAAAGGAATATTTAGCGCTATCAGTGGCATTAAGTTTGGCTAGTTTAAGCGTAAACTGCATGGCACAAACCACACTGATGCATCACGTTAATGGCTACACGCTCGTTGACGGAAAACTGCAAACCTTCAATGCTATCCAATTTACTGACGACAAAATTGATCGACTATTTACCTTAAACCAAGCCTTACCGAGTGTAACTGATATCACCTCAATTGATGGCAAAGGTAAAACCTTACTACCTGGATTAATCGACGCCCACGGTCATGTGCTAGGTTATGGTTTGAGCTTATTAACCGCAGACTTAACCAACACCAGTAGCGAACAACAAGCCGTTGAACGCGCGCAAGCATTTAGTAAAAACAACCCAACTGACGGATGGCTAATGGGCCGAGGTTGGAACCAAGAATTATGGAACAGCAAACAATTTCCGACTAAAGAAAGCCTAGATAAAGCCTTTAAAGCTAATCCAGTGTCATTTGGCCGAGTTGACGGTCATGCCATTTGGGTTAATAGCAAAGCGTTAGCACTCGCGGGAATTTCGTCAACCACAGTGGCACCAGAAGGCGGTGAAATTGTCAAAGACGAGCAAGATAACCCTACCGGTGTATTAATCGACAATGCGATGAACTTAGTGTTTAACATCATCCCCGATCTCAATCAGCAGCAATTACAATCAACCTTAACTCTAGCGATGGATAGCCTAGCATCATATGGGCTAACCAGTGTGCACGATGCCGGCATCAACATCGACAACATCAAGGCATACCAACAATTAGCAGCGAACAATGCCATGAGCGTGCGGGTTAATGGCATGCTATCGGTTGAAGACCCTCGCTTTACCACCATCTTAAAGCAAGGCCATATCACCACTGCTAATGACATGTTTAAAGTCGACAGTGTAAAAATATCGGCAGATGGCGCGCTTGGCAGCCGCGGCGCAGCGTTAATCAAAGAATATTCAGATCAACCCGGCCATAAAGGCTTAATGCTGTATTCAGACGAGCAACTCGGCAAACTGATTTTACAGTCGATGAAAGCAGGCTTTCAGGTTAATACCCACGCCATTGGCGACAACGCCAATCAAGTGGTACTCGATAAATACCAAACCGCCATTACAGCAACAGACTCAAAAGCATTACGCCATCGTATTGAACATGCACAAATTCTCGATTTAGCCGACATACCGCGTTTTGCCCAACTTGGGGTTATCGCATCGATTCAAGCAACCCACGCCACCAGCGACAAAAACATGGCAGAAAACCGTTTAGGTAAAGCCCGCTTGGCCGGTGCTTATGCGTGGCGCAAACTGTTAAACGCTAATGCCGTCATAGCCAATGGTTCAGACTTCCCTATTGAATCGCCAAACCCATTTTTTGGATTGCACTCATCCGTAACCCGCCAAGACCATGTTAACCAACCACTCGACGGCTGGCTCGCTACTGAAAAACTATCACGCATCGAAGCACTCAAAAGCTTCACCATCGACGCCGCCTACGCTGGCCATCAAGAACAGCTGTTAGGCTCATTAGAACCTGGTAAAAAAGCAGACTTTATCCTAGTCGAAGATGACTATTTTACAATCGACCCACAACAGATCTGGCAAAACAAAGTCATCTCCACTTGGGTCAACGGCCGCAAGGTATTTGCAAAAGAGTAAGCTGCCTTGAGTATGGTTTATTGGTAAATAAGATAAGTAGAATTGGTTTTAATAACGTTTTAGCCTGTGTGCCAAAGTGACACAGGCATTGCTTGTTGTACGTTTTAACACCATAATAGCCATGTGACACTTTGGCACATATGGAGATTATATTATGGCGACTACTTTACCTCGCATCACCGCTAGAGTTGATGTCGACACCCAAGATTTACTGACAAAGGCAGCAGCAATCGCTGGTATGTCGAGTATTAATTCATTTGTGCTAAGTGCCGCAATCGAAAAAGCCAAACAAATCATTGAGCGTGAACAAGTACTAAAATTAAGTCAAACAGATGCGATGTTGCTTATGGAAGCACTAGACAGTCCAGCAACATCAAACTCAAAACTCAAAACGGCTTCGGAACGTTACGAAAGCAAAACCCAATAATGAATACGGTACTTTTAGATAAAGCTAAACACGATAGAAACCGATTCAACTGTGGTATTGAAGCTCTTAATAATTACTTAAAAGTCATGGCGAGTCAGCAAGCAAAGAAAGACAACAGCAGAACTTTCATTTTAGAAGATGATAACGATAACTCGCATATCATTGGCTTTTATACCTTAACAATGACACCAATTGACCTAAAGGCTCTGCCGGATAAGCTACAGAAAAAATACCAATCATCTACGTCTGGCGGCCTTATAGCCCGCTTAGCAATCGATGACCGCTATAAAGGCCAAGGCTTTGGCGAATGGTTACTTATTGATGCACTACGAAAACTGTTAGCGGCAAGTGATAGCGTAGCATTCCCCGTCGTCATTGTTGACGCAAAAGATGGCGCAACACACTTCTACGAACGCTATGGATTTCAGGCTTTTCAAGACGCAGAAAACAAACTGTTCATCACCATTGCAGATGTAAGAGCAAGTTTAAGCTAATTAACTAAAAGCCTTTGATGCACTAACCAAAATCCGATTAACAGCTTGTTAAAATATGAAGCTAAGCGGAACCAAGTCGAAGATGACTATTTTAAGCCGACCCACAACTGATCGGGCAAAACGCGTTAAAGCTAATGCATATTGTCATTAGAAAAATATGAAGATGAGAGTTGTTGACACCTCAAGCTCAGGCACCATCTTCGATTGACTTGTTAGCTTCTTCATTAGCTCTAAATGAAAAGCTTGACGGCTCGAGTTTAAACAGGGTATCCGATATTTTCAGGTTAAACATATCGTGTTTTTTGTGGCCTAAGCTTGAGCGTATTAGCTGTGTAAGATTTTTATATGCCAAAATTTCTTGCTCTCTTTCTAGAGTTCCGCCCTTATCCCAAAAGTGTATCAAAGCTTCAACTACCTCTACGTTTCCGCAAGTAATAATTCGGCTTTTAGCATCATTCAATGCAACTAAATCTACGTTTTCATTCGTAGAGCTGCCAAGCCGCCTCGAGACAGCAAGCCTTGATGCTGCGGATAAAAAATCAGAATATGATTGGATCTGAAACTTCAAAAGCTCACTTTTCTTACTTCTCGTAGTTGCTAAAAAATGTGCCAAAAAAGCAGCAATAATAGAGCTTACAAATGATATGAGTATTGTCATAATCTCTCCCGTACAGCTAACACGTGAAGCGGACTAAAATCGTTAGTTATAATATTTAATACAATCTAATAAACTGTTTTAGCTATGTTTAAAACATCTTGTTAGTTGCATTTTTGTATTCGCTGAATAATGTATTCTTGTAGGGCTACACCTTGTAATTTTTGTTTACATCCATTTACCCTAACCCAAGTATTGCCAGAAGAATTAAAAAACAGACCTACAGAATTTGATTTGGGAATATTAATTTCTAAGACATATCCATTTTCAGCATTGGAAACCTTATGAAAGTTCACTGCGATTTGAGTTGGATCTATGGAAGGCTCAATAGTATTTATTTTAGAATTAACGACCTTTCTAATTTGATCTTTTTGAGTTAAATCTAATCTAAGACTTTTTATTACTCCGTTATCACAAATTCCCCAAAAAATGCTACCACCAGAACTATTTAAAAAGGCCAGAATGTATTCATCGGCTGAATTTTGTATTGATTTAGCTGGGTTATTTCCTTTAACCTCTTTGAACTCATGATTTAAATCTTCCTCTAGCGAACACAACTCTCCCTCAGTAAAATTATACTTTTTCATGAAATTAATATGTTCTAATTCACTTGGTAAGGATTCAAAATAAGTTCGAAGAAGCTTTATCGTTTTAGGGGCCATGTGAACAGATTTTGACATTTTATTCATTGAGCCATGCTGCTCAATAAGGCATTCCAATTCCTCTATCGCACGAGATCTACCAACTAACTGCCCCCAAGCTTCAATTAATCTGTTACGTTGAGGTCCACTTGATTCTCCACCAGGACGATATTCTTCATTAATTACATCAAATGCACTTTGAAGATTCCAACTTATATTTATTAACAATAACTCCTCCTATTAGATTACGACTTACCTAAGGCTGCTAACATTTTAGTATTGATGATTTGTGCCGTTTGTAAGGCATAAATCACTTGTTGAACTTGATCAATGCCGATAGCATATTATTCAGTAATTCTTACTTAAAATAAGATGCTATCGGACTTCCCTTATAAACGATAGTTATTTTTTGTACAAAACCGTAGCTAATCTATTATTATAATTACATGTTTTAAATAGTGATTATTTGATTCCTGTTGTCTTTACTACTAATTTGACCTCATTCGCTGATCTAAAACCATCAGGATTCAATAACATTGAGGACGTTGAAGAAAATAGCGTGAGTCCAGACATGGATGTCTGGCTAGCTTTCGAGGTACAGGATGTACCACCGAAAGCGTTAGCATTTTCGAATAAGGCCGAAGAACACTAAAACGAAGTTAAAAGCTGGATTCAACCACGTCGCGAAATTATCGCTTTTCAGATAATTTTGATGTGGCGGCTGGGAGTTCCAAGAGGGAACAGCCGTTGGTTTCCTCTTGGTCTGGTGTGGGCGAAGCGCCACGACCTTAGTGGCCGCAGGCCATAAATCAAAGATAATAAAAACAAATAAGAATTACTGAGATAACAGCAAGAAATTGACCATGTCATCACAACCTAAATGCTAACATAGCCAAAACAAACGCGGAATAAACGAATTAAGCTTGGGTAAACAACTGATACAACTTATCTTTTAATACCAAACGGTCAAGCTTTGCTTGCTCAATAAAGTCATCACTTGTTGGAGTATTGCGTAACTCCAGCTTACGAATTTCAGTATCTAATTTATGATACAGCTTCGCATCTTCAGCAAACTCAGTATCATTGGCAGTTAACAATGAAATCTTGTCTTGATACTCAGGGAAATCAACTAATAACGCATGGCTTTCACCTAACATACTTCTCTCCTTTTCATGTCAATGTCTAATAATGTTAGACCATATTTACACCTTATCGTCAAACTTACTCTCATGTTTTCCAATAACAAGCATATAAAAACTGCAACAGCTTAACCGCTATAACTGTTAGGATATGCTTATATTCGTACTTGAATACCGCTATTAACTTAATGAGTAATCAATGAAAAAACTTCTCAATGTCTTAATCATCAGTCTGCTCGTCAGCGCATGTTCAGATCCAGCAACACCTGAAAATAATTCCAACTCTATCACCGCAACAGCGGGAAAGTCTGCTATTAAGCTCAGTCTTAAGCAGCAAGTAGAGTCGATCACTAAAGACTATTTTGTACTCAGACCTGAAATTGCCACTTATTATGGCGTGAGCGACGCAAGCATCAATGCCAAAGTGATGTCTAAACTCACCGACTACAGCCCATCGGGTGAAACCCATCGTCGCAAAGGGCTTAAGGCAATACTGAGTCAACTCAACGATATTGATGCAACAAGCTTAACTCCTTCAGAAACGATCAGCTTAAACGCGATAAAGTCTGAAGTGAAAGGCGCTTTATTACCTGCTCAAACAGTGAATTATGGCACGGTATTAGGCGAGTATGGCGTGTGGTTTTTACCCTATGCCGTAAACCATTTATCGGGTTTGCAAATTGAATTCCCCGGTTACATGGAAGACAAGTTTGCCGTTACCAATACCGATGAAGCGAACGCTTATTTAAACCGTTTAAGCATATACCCTGCAGCGATGGGGACGCTTATCGATAAGCTTAACCATGATGCCGACATAGGCGTCATTCCACCGGACTTTGTCATTGATAACACTCTGCGTGGGTTACAGGCCCAAATCAGCGGGCCTGCAAACAGCCATCCTTTAGTAACCAGCTTTAACGCTAAACTTAACGCAGCCAAAGTGGCCGATAGCGATACATTGGTAAAGTCTGCAGTTGAGTTAGTTGATACTAAATACTATGCCGCCACCCGCCAATTGATTGCAGCTTTAGAAGCGGTAAGTCCAAAAGCAACTCATGAAGCAGGCATTGGGCGTTTACCCCAAGGGGCGAAGTTATATCAAACGCTTATCCAGCATTTAGGCAATTCGACCAAAACTGCTGATGAAATTCATCAACTCGGTTTAGCTGAAGTAGCCCGGATTACTGCCGAGATGGACGGGCTACTCAAAGAAGTCGGTTATGTTAATGGCACCGTCGGTGAGCGCATGCAGGTGTTACTCAACGACCCACAATATCTTTACCCTAATACCCCTGAAGGTAAGCAACAGCTAATGGCCGATATTGATGCCGACTTAGCCTTGGTTGATGCAAAATTACCAGACTGGTTTGGTCGCTTGCCTAATCAAGATGTGGCTATTGAAGCGGTACCAGACAGCCGTGCAGCTTCTACTAGCGGCGCATTTTACGATGCCCCTTCGCAAGATGGTTCGCGTAAAGGCACCTTCTGGATCAGCTTGTATGACACTGCATCACTGCCATCTTATTCATTACAAACCTTGACCTACCACGAGACTAATCCTGGTCATCATTTACAAACCATTATTGGCTTATCTGATGAATTACCACTGCTAAGCACAGTGTTTTACTCCAATGCGGCTGGCGAAGGTTGGGCTTTATATGCCGAACGTTTAGCGGCCGAAATGGGCATTTATGCTAATGACCCTATCGACAACATTGGCCGTTTGCAGTCAGAGTTACATCGTGCAGTTCGCCTGGTGGTTGATACAGGCATGCACGCCAAAGGCTGGAGCCGTGAACAAGCCATTGACTACGCGGTGGCAACTGAAGGGATTCATTTGTCGGAAGCCACCGGCGAAATTGAACGCTATGCCGTTTGGCCAGGCCAAGCACTCGGCTATAAGTTAGGTGAGCTGAAAATTATCGAACTACGTGCCAAAGCCAAACAAGTCTTAGGTGACAAGTTTGACATTAAAGTATTCCACGACCGCTTATTAGAAAATGGCGCATTGCCATTAGATTTAATGGAGCAAAAAATTAATCAGTGGTTAGCCAGCGAAACGGCTGCGTAATCAACCTCAGCTCGAAATAATAAGCTTCCGCTCAGAATAATATTGTTTGAGCAGGTTACACAATAAAGCCACAGGGCGAATACTCGTGCTGTGGCTTTATTGTCATTTATCGTTTTGCAGCTTGGTTTAACTTAGATCAGTTTTATTTAGCTTGGTTTTGAAACGCTGCTAATTGCTTAGTGTATTTGTTTTGATAAAACGGATGGTCGGTACTCGCTAACGCTTGTTGTTCAGCTTCAATAGCCTGAGTCATTTTACCTGTTGCAGCATAAACACTGGCTAACTCATGGTAAGCCGAATGTGCTTTAGGATAGGCTTTCAGCGTATCTTGATAAACCCCAATCGCTTGTTGTGGTGCTGCTTTAACTAAGCTATTACCTAAGGCTAACAGCGAATCAATTGCTGGCACATCAAAGCCATAAACCTCATCAGACAGTCGCTTATAATAGGCTAGAATCGCTTTAGTCCCTTGTTGCGATACTTCTGAATCCGCCGCTAGAACAGTGTGAACATCGTTAAATATCTTCTCGATACCTAATGCCGTCGCCAAGATAGGCTGAGTCATATAATAGCTGCCGTCAAAACGCTTTATTTGATAGTTCAATTTACCATTGGCATTGGTTTGAATAATATCTTCAAGCCTAGCAAACGAATCCAGCTGCCTTTGCTCAAAGTCGCTATCACTGGTGCTAACAAATAGAAATCTTGGTTTGCCTTGCATGTTTTTGAGTTTTTTAGGCGCATTATTGAGCACATAAGCAAAGTCTGTTGATAATACTGGGCTGGCAGCAATATAGGCATTAAATAAGCTAGGGCGATTAATTAAGCTGTATAGCACTAAACCTGCATTGCCAGTAAAGCCGTTAAAAATACGAAAGTCATTGGTGCGATAGCGTTTATCAATTGCAGGCAGTAAATCGTGCTCAAAAAAGTCCAATAGCGCTTGATCGCCTTGCTGCTCTATCGCACGCTTTTTTAGCTTCCCCAAGCCTTGATGTCCATCGGGAGCAGTAACAATAATGGTTTCTAACCACGGCCAACCACCGTTATGGCTCATCCAGTCGTGCATACCCGTTAAATACAAATGGCTGCGCGGATGTAGGTCAAATAACACCACGTAGCGCTTATCGGTTTGCTTGGTATAACTGTTTGGTAAGGTCACCAAAAAGTCGGCTTGCTCGCTAAATAAAGCAGACTTCACACTCAAGGTTTCGGTCGTTGGCGGCAACATTTCAGTAGCAAACACCACACTAGCATGAAAAAAGCTCAGTAATAATGCGCATATAGACAGGCTTTTAGCCCATAAGCTCGGCCATTTGAAATAACGTTTTTTCCCTATTGTAAGCATGGTACCTTCCTGGTGAAACGTGACAGTTAAGTTAACCCGAAGCTACCAGACCACATCACACAAGGCAATTTAGCAATATCTAAACTTAGCTCACATCTTGCATTCAAAGTCATCTAACTAGGGTGCAATATCACGAATAGCACTAGCCTTAATCGCCAATAAAGCTTAGGATCATCATTACGTTAATTTATTGTTTTGGAGTAACAAATCTTATGAGTATTAGAGCTATTATCGTTGATACCGCCGGTACCACTACCGATCTTAACTTTATTCAGGATGTGTTATTTCCTTACTCAAGAAAAGCGATGGCTGAATTTCTTGAGCAAAACCAACATAACGTTGTGGTTGATTACTGTATCAGCGATGTTAAAGATATTGCCTTAGAACCAGACGCGACACTCGAACGAGTCACTGAGATTTTACAGCAATGGATCGATGAAGACCGTAAACTAACACCACTTAAAACCCTACAAGGATTAATCTGGAAACAAGGTTATAACCGCGTAGAGTTTACTGGCCACATTTACCCTGACTTTATTGATAGCATTGAGCGCATTAAAGAAAAAGGCATTCGTATTTACAGCTTCTCTTCTGGCTCTGTCGAAGCGCAAAAGCTGTTATTTAGCCACACCGAAGCAGGTGATTTAACCGGTTCGTTCAATGGTCACTTTGATACCCGCACGGGCAATAAGTTAGACAAACAAGCCTACTGCAATATTTGCAACACCATTAGCTTGAAACCAAAGCAGATTTTATTTGTGTCAGATGTCGCAGAAGAGCTCAAAGCTGCTGAAGCCGCCGGCATGACAACTTGCCAAATGATCCGCTTTGCTGACCAACGCCAAGCTAAGTGCAAAAAAATAAGCAGCTTTAGTGAGTTAGTGTTCGATTAAGACTGACTGATTAGGTATAAAAAACGACCATCCAGGTCGTTTTTTTATGCCTGCAAAGTGCCTGTTAACTGGGAAATGCAGGTGAAATACATTTTTTCACTTCAAAATGATAACCATATTCCGCATTGATATCGGGTGTTATCTCAAGGATCTCATAATCATTAAGCTCGACCACATGCGACAACGGTAGTTTTTGACAACGGGATTTGGCATTCGCCTCCAACTGAAACGCAAACAACGCAATTGCTTTTCGCACACTGGTAAAATACTGGCTACGTAAATGACTGTAAGGCTGCTTGGCGATTTCATCAATGGCGTCCAGTTCTTGCTCGCGTTCAACTTGTTTCGCTGTTTTGGGTTCAGACTTGGGTGGTTCTTTCTTAGCAGGGTCTGTTTTGACAATGATCGACAAGCCATCATCAGCAAGTATTCCCTCTTCGGTTTCTGCTTCAACTAGTTGCACCACTTGTGGATCATCCAACGCTTTTTCAACCTGACCATAAAGGTCCATCAGCATGGCAAGGTGATACAACACCACTGCAGCAAGAATAACTCGCACCCAAAAAGTTGTACGATGAAAATGCACATGATTAATCAAGCGAAAGTTGGTCACACCAAAGGGACGGAGTATAAAAGACACACCAAACATTAGCGGAAAAATAAGCTGTAGTAATAACAGCACAATACAGCTCATCACCACACTCCATGCCGGAATGTAGAGCAAAATGGCGAAGTTATGGGTGTAATTAAAGCTACTGGCTGCAACGCCAACCACATCGTTAACCACTGAACTTGAACTAGCCAAGGCAAAATTGGCCACTATCGCATAAAACAATAACAACACAGCTTTGCCAGCCAAGCTGTGCCACATACGTTCAAATAAATGCCAGAACTCAATCGACATCGCCATCACGCTGATAATGGCCACCCACGCTACCGAGTCAGTAGCAAACAGTAAGACTATCGCCACCAGATACAATTTTTGCGGCAAACTCAGTTTGGTTTGTAATTCAGTAAATCGACTGCAAAACACCGTCCAGCAAGACGATATCCATAAATTCGATGTTGTTAAAAAAGTCTCTTTTCGCAAGGTAAAAATCCTTATGAGCTCACTGGATATACTTAAAGTAATAGCCACTGTCCCTTGTTGTTCATCGTCCGGACTGTTAAATTAACAGTTGAAATTTAAACAAGCGTTTAATTTATTAATTCATAACGAGAACCGCCATGAATGACTTTTTAGCTCAACATTCTATCAGCACAGACATTCAAGTAGCATGGGGTGAAATGGATGCACTACAACATGTTAATAATTCGGTGTATTTTAAGTATTTTGAAACCGCTCGTCTCGATTTCTTTAACCAAATTAACCTACTCGACGATCTAAAAACAACGGGTGTCGGCCCAGTGCTAAGTGAAACAAATGCCCGCTTTAAGCGCCCAGTAACCTTTCCGGACTCAATTGTTGTAGGGGTAAAGATCAGCGATATCAATGAAGACCGCTTTGTGATGCATTACACCGTGTTCAGTAAAGCACAGCAAGCGGTGACGACTATCGGCTGGGCAAAAGTGGTGATGTTTAACTTTAAAACCGGCAAAAAAGCCAAACTCACTCCAGAATTACTCAGCGCCTTGTTGGAACATGAGTAACAGCATCAGCCATAACATAAATAGCCACATCAACAAGCGGCATTACAAGTAATAGGACAACACACTATGAGCAATCAAAACGCAGTAACCGTGCAACACCAAGCTAGCCAACATCGTTTTGTGGTTATCACTCAAGGTGTTGAGGCGGTACTTGAATATCACTTAGATGGTCAAAATATTGATTTTAGTCGCACCTTCGTACCACCCGCTTTACGCGGCCAAGGTATTGCTGAAAAGCTAGTCCGAACTGGACTGACTTGGGCGAAAACAGAAAAACTTAACATCAGTGCCAGTTGCAGTTACGTAGCCAAGTTTTTACGTTAACACCTTCTTTTGTGTTAGCCCTAAGCTGCACCGGTTAATGCAGCCAATTGCTGACGAACAAGCTCAGCAAGCGGTTCGCTTTTTTCAGCTTGGTAATTGTAATGCACCATAGTGGTGGTCGCTTCAGCGGTTTTTTTACCGTGCTGCCAACAGCTTTGTAATATATCAAAGCTGCTATTGCCTAAACGACTAATGTGCGTTTTAACGATAACGTCTTCGCCATAATACGTTGGTGCAGTAAAGGCGATAGTAAAACCAGCAATGATCATGTTCCACTTGGTTAAATCTTGCCCTGGATTTACGATTTCAAAAATCGGCTCACGAGCCGCTTCAAACCACACTGGGATAACCGTGTTATTAATGTGTCCTAACGCATCAGTTTCACAAAAGCGCGGTTTGAGGGGCATGCTAAATTGAGTATCTGTCACAAAGAATCCTTTATTATTATTTTTGAGTCCATTGACGTTTTGCTCTATGAACAAATGTCATTAACCCATTCTAACGACACATCTCACTCGAGGTCATTAAAAAAGTCTGTATTACGAAGGAATTATGGGGGGGGGTATGTTAGGGGAGAAAACGGTAATCATCTTAAAAAATTAAATAAAATTATTTTATCGGTTGGGTATCGTACCCATCTATAATGGCCAAAATCAACTAAACAGGCACAAATGTCATCAAATCTCGGCTTAAAATATTGTCGCTCTGAAGCCAAACAACTAGAACTTATTTCCATGTTTAGCTTTGTCTGCAGCAACTTCAGCCGCTATTTCAGCACGAACCTCTTTGATATCTTCTAAAGCATCAAATTGATACTCAACAAAAATTTGATAATATTTACTCTGTAACAGGTAAAGTGACATGAACAAAACAATGACGGCTAACAGATATGCATAAATAAATGTTGCCTGTTCTGCGATTAAAAACACTGTCGGCAAAAATATAATAAATAAAATACAGAAATACCATTTTAAGGCTTTTACAGCAAAGAAAGATCCTCTAACAATTGCATAATTGAAGCCACTGAAAATAATTACTAATGCCGCAAAATATAAAAACAGAAGCTTGCTTCCTATACCAGCTATACCAAAATAAAACTCTAAAATGAGAAAATTTAAAACCGACATGGAGATTATCATGAATAGTGTCGCAGCCAAAAAAGCCGCTATGGACTTCATAGGTGGAAATAATCCGACAATATCGTCATCACTTTTCTTTTTAGTTTGTCTTTTCATCAATCAGCTAGCTCTTCATATATACCAATAGCCATTGTTCCAATTGTTCCATTGAATAGCCTACCAGAAACGCTCATTGAAGCTCCAACGGCATCCATTAAATGTAAACGAAATTCATGGATAATTTTTATGTTGCCTTTTCGAGCCATTAATTTTATTAACTCACCTGAAATAACTAGGTAAATTAAGGCGGATAACGTCCAAGGACTGATTACACTTTTTGACCAATAAAACAGATCTACAAGTGAGTTTAATCAACGAAGAGCGGTTTTAATATTTAGCGCCTTCTTCAGCAGCTATCTCCGCAAGAACAGATTTATAGTCTTCAACACTATTTAATCGATGTTGAACAAAAATTCGATATTTTTTACTGTCTAAAATAAAAATTGAGCTCATCGCTAAAACTGCTGAAACCAATTTAACAATAAATAATTCCACGGAAAAGTCTTCTATTATCACAATAGGGATCAGTAAAACTAAGAGAGCATATTGGAATAGCTTTAGAACCTTGACGGCAAAAAATGAACCTAGAATAACTTGGTAATTCACCAAGAAAAAAATGATAGATAAAACGGCTAACACGCCTAAAATCGCTTCTGGTGAAGGGTCAAAATAAAAACTCAATGCAACAGATGCCCCTACACCTAATGATATAGTCATCAGCACAGAAGCAATTAAAAAGGTTATAAATGACAACAAGGGCGGAAATACCCCAACGGTAACATACTCACTCTGCGTATTTTTCATCTTTCAACACTCATATCTTCAAAAATACCACTAGCAATTTTCTAGCTAAATGATTGTCATAAAACGACTGAGTGCTAGATCTAAAAACAGGCTTTCCATTTACCGTGATAATGTCCATAGTTCCCTCTATGTTGCCTAATTTTAAAATAGAGTATTGTACCGCTACTGAAAATACAGGCAATTATCACTAAGTATTACTAAAAAGGACGCTAATGCGTCCTTTGGTATAAAGATTGATGGTTAATTACTTGCCATACATGGCATTAATTTCACTGTGATATTTGCTGTAAATCATTTTACGACGCAGCTTTAATGTCGGCGTGATGAGTCCAGATTCCATCGAAAATGCTTCATGTAATAAGGTGAATTTTTTGATTTTTTCAAACCCAGCTAGCTCATGTTGCAACTCGATTAATCGCTGCTCGAAATGAGCCACCACTTGTGAGTGACGTAACAACTCAATTGGGTTTTCAACATGTATGCCTTGCGCTTTAGCCCAAGTATTTAATGCTTCAAATGCTGGCACAATTAGGGCTGATACATAATTGCGCGCATCGGCAACAATGGCGACTTGTTCGATAAACGGGCAACAAGCCACCTTACCTTCAACCCGCTGTGGTGCGATGTATTTACCGTTTGAAGTTTTCATTAACTCTTTAATGCGATCGGTAATATACAAGTTACCTTGCTCATCGATACGCCCAGCATCACCGGTTTTTAACCAACCGTCTTCAAAGGCGTCGGCGGTATCTTGGGGGCGATTGTAATAACCGCGCATCACAGTGTCGCCACGCACTAAGATTTCATCGTCTTTGCCAAGCTTGATTTGCATAGCGTCTAGTGGTTTACCGTTTGAACCTGGTACACGATTATCTAAAGTATTACAGGTTACCGTGGCGCAGGTTTCTGTCATTCCATAACCACACAACACAGGTACACTTATACTGTGAAAAAAGCTGGCCACATTAATATCGAGTGCGGCACCGCCCACGGGCATGAACTTTAACCGTCCACCCAACACTTGCTGTAACTTGCTGTAAACTAGCTTGTTAGCCAGCTTCCACTGTGTACTTAACCACAAACTTCCTGAAGCACGACCTTGGCTAACTTCAAATTGGCGTTTACCTACTCGCATCGCCCAAGCAAATAATGTTTGCCTCACTTTAGGCGCTTGGCCGACTTTATCGTGCACAGCGCTGTAAATTTTTTCTAAAAATCGCGGCACAGCACACAAGGTATGTGGTTTAACCGCAATAAGGGCTTCTTTAATTCGATTAGTGTCGCTTAAATACACATTGTGGCCGCCGCGACATAATACATACATGCTCCAACCACGCTCGAATACATGGCTAAGCGGTAAAAAGGCCAGCGACACATCACCCGCAGTAAATGGCAACTCACTGTCATGCTGTTTAATCATCGAGGCAAAATTACGGTAGTCGAGCATTACACCTTTAGGATTGCCGGTGGTGCCAGAGGTATAAATAAGCGTAAATAAGTCGTCTAAATTGCTATTGGCTAGTCTAGTATTGAGCTCATTGGTAATCAGCGGATTAAATTGCGCCGCTAATACTTGATCAAAATACACATGATTATCGGCATTAAGGGTAACGTTAGCATCAAAGACTACAATGTGTTGCACGCACTCAGCTTGGGCTGCCACTGTGCAAGCCATGTCGTATTGCTGTTGGTTACCAGCAAAAATTAATTTAGCTTGAGAGTCGTTAACAATGAATACCGCTTGCTCTATGGTGCTGGTTGGATACACCGGTACCACAACATTACGAGCCTTAAGGGCACCAATATCTGCACAGGTCCACTGTGGACAGTTTTGCGCTAAAATCACCACTTTGTCTTGCACTTGTAAGCCAAACTCAATTAACAACTGTGCGACTGAGTCTGTAACCGTATCAAATGCGCCCCACGTTACGGTATGCCAAGGTGCAGGCATATCAAAGCCTTCAAGGGCAATGCTATTGCCTAATGACTGACCTTGCTGTTGCAGGAGTCGAACTACGTGGTATTGATCTAATGACATATGATAGTGGCCTTTTAGCTTACAAGTGTTCCGCTTTTTACATTCTACCTGAAGTCGCCAAAAACCATAAGAGCTTTTGCTCTATTTTTGAGCTTACGGTCACGTTTGTCAGTTATGCTCGATGATTTACGGGGCCAAAACGCCATGTTGCCACAAACGTTTTTTACCCCAAATTAATGCGCCAACACCAACAATAATTAGCGGCACATCAATAAGCAACCATACCCATAAGCTGTCACCGTCTCGCACTGCAGCAAAGCTCAACGACACCAATATCGAATGGAGTAACACTATTAGCATTGCGGCTGTGGCTTGCAGGCTATTACGGCTTGCCGAACCCATTCCCAGCATAATCGCACAGCCCCAAAAAGTGCTTAGACCTAAATGCAGTACAAATAATCCGCCATATTGCGGGTCAATCAAGCTATTGGTAAAACCTAGCACGCTGACCATAGCCACTAGCACAGCGATGAAACGATACTGGCTGCGGTAAAATGCATCGCACAATCCACTCAAGCCGCTATAACAAGGCAATAAAAACAGCGTTTCTGCCGCGCGCCAACGCTGAATTCGGCTCCAATGAACAATGGCACAACTGATCACGGTAAATTGCACCAATAAAAATAATGCTGGTACATCAATATCAAATAGCCACGACAGCAGTATTAAACCAAGGGTGATCAACGGTAAACAAAGCAGCATCATAGTTAACACCGGGCCGATAAAAAAGTTCATCGGATGAAACAACCGCTCAACACGAGTAATCCAGGTGAATCCTTTTATGCTCGGCAGCCACATCCAGCCCATTTGCACGGCGTTGAGGTACACCACGCGCGCCTCGTTATTCCAGCTAAGTTGACGACATAAATGGATCACCCAAGACAATAGCCCAGCAACCAGTATTAACATCGTCCACGTCGGTATCGTGAGTGCGAACTTATCTGAAAATGGCACTGTTATGAATAATAAAAACGATAAATGAAAACTGTTACTGCGCCATAAACAGGCCCATACAAACAGCAAACTGACCACAATGGCTAGCAGTAGTCTGGGGATGACATCGTAAGCAGCAAAACCAATACAGACTAATAGCTGTATCAATAACATACCCACTGCGATGGACGCCGCCTGTATGAGTACGTGCTTTTGATAATTTGGTATTAGACCGGTCATCTCGGTTGCTACTAAGCGATTAAACTGCCAAGAAATTGCCGCCCCCGTAGACAGTGTTGACATGGAAAAAACGAGGCTAACAACCTCAGTTTTACCCGTGATAAAACACAAAAAACCCAACATTAGGCCTAATCCTGCGGCACCAATAAAACCGACACTGCCTAAGTCATATAACCATAACCGCAGCATGCCACGGTAAGGTTTACGCCATGCTGAAAGTTGACTGTTTTGCAACGACTTCATCGATGCAGCTCCATAAATAACTGTTCTAGGTTGAGTGATTTTTCACTCTGCACACCCGCAATATTCGATGGGTTACCTTGAGTATCCACCAGCACACTTTGTCCGGTTTGGCTCAATATTTTATAATGTGACGGTAACTGAGCGTTTTCGGCTAAGTTGAGTAATTTAACCTCTTCACGCAAGGCGTCGATTTCTTTAAACAGTATCAGTTGGCCTTTTTTAATTAAGGCAACATGACTGGCAACACGTTCTAAATCTGAGGTGATATGCGATGAAAATAACACTGCAGAACCTGAATCGAGCGCGAGATCGAACAAGTCGCTCATAAACTGACGACGGGCGATAGGGTCTAGACTGGCAACGGGTTCGTCGAGTAATAATAAGGTTGGCCGATACGCCATGGCCATTATCAATGCTAATGACTGACGTTGACCCACTGAAAGTTTCTGTACTGCTTGCGTAACATCTAAATCAAAACGTTTAAGCCAATCTTGCTCTAGTGTCATATCCCAGTTTGGATAGAAGCTGCGGTGCAATTCTAACGCTTTATCTATGGTAAAGCCTTCATAACCAAAAGGCTGTTGGGGTACGTAACCAATTCGTTCTTTTGCTTGAATAGATAAAGCGGTAGGCGATTCGCCAAGGGTTGAAATGTCGCCTTGTTCGATGCCCACAATGCCTAATGCACAACGCATTAACGTCGATTTACCCGCACCATTTTGGCCTAATAACCCGACCACCATACCTGGATAGAGTGTCATCGATAGATCGACCAACACCGCATGACCTGCTGCAGATTTGTGCTTTGCAACAAAGGTTTTGTTCACATGATTAAAGCGTAAAACGGGCTGTTGTTCGGATTCCATTTTCGACTTCCTAGATAATGTCCTTAAAAATTAGCTCAACTGTGGCTATTCTTTATTCCAAAATTGTTCCAACAATACTTGTAACTGGTCATAATCGACCCCTAGCTGCCGTGCTTGTTCAACTAATGCAGTTAATTGTGGTGCCAACAAACTGCTGCCAGAGTCATTATTGGCCGCGGTTCTGGCAGCCACGCGTGACGGCTGACCACGACGGCGCTCAACCCAACCTTGGTCGACTAGTTGCTGCATGGCACGTGATACCGTCATCGGGTTTACCGCTAAATGTTCGGCAAGTTGGCGCACCGAAGGCAGAACATCTTCAGGGTGCAATTGCCCACCGACAATTAAGCGCACGATTTGATCGTGCAACTGTCGATAGATGGGTTCACCACTGCTGGGGTTGACATTTATTAATTCTAACATTAGCCTTTAGCAACTGTATTAATTCATTGATACACTCATACACTAAGTGCTAAGGTATCATAATCGTCATGAAATGCAAAAAGGAAACGTTCCGATGATCAACAGGAAGTTTATCAACACAGTCTTAGCCAAGCGGTCAACCCGCTCTGGGTTATGCCAATCGGCAACACGTACTAGCCGATGGCTCGCGGTCGCTATTGCAATTTTACTCGCCAACAATAGTCATGCCGACACATCGCAAACCAATGTGGCAGCACCCGCTAAAACCAGTGCTTGTTACTTAGACGGTTTAGACGAGCAATTACAGTGCGGTAAAATAACTGTGCTGGAAAACCCTCAGCTACCTGACGGTAAACAAATCGACATTCATTTTGCTATTTTGCCAGCCATTAAAAACACTCACCCAAATGAAGCATTACTGGCAATCGCAGGCGGACCAGGCCAGTCAGCCATTGAAAATGCCGCTTTCTTTAATCGCATGTTGACCAAAGTTCGCCAGCAGCGCGATATTTTACTTATTGATCAACGTGGTACCGGTAAATCGAACATTTTATCTTGCGACGATGACACCACTGAATTACTCAGTATGAATGATGACGATCTCGATATCATTGCCATGACAGAAAAATGCCTAGGTCAAATTGATGCCGATGTAAGCCAATATGGTAGTAATACCGCGTTAACTGACTTCGAAGCAGTACGCGAATATTTGGGCTACCAAAAACTGCATTTATACGGTATTTCCTACGGAACACGTATGGCACAGCTTTATATGCGCCATTACCCAGAAGCCTTATTAACAGTGACACTGGATGGCGTGGTGCCGATGCAACAAAGTGTCGTGGCGATTGGTGACTCTATAGAACGTGGTTTAAATGTGTTATGGCGCGACTGTAAAAGTACTCCTGCTTGCCAGCAACAATTTCCAGACTTGGCTGACGAATATAATAAAGTCGACCAACTGCTCGCCACCGCTCCGATAAGCCAACAAGTACGTGACCCACAAACAGATGAACTCAGCGAGTTTTTACTCACCCGCGGCAAGTTTAGCGGCGCTATTAGAATGGCGATGTACATGGCAAACATCCGTGCACTTATCCCGCATGCTATTCATCAAGCGGCACAAGGTAATTACCAACCGATATTAGGTATTTACACATTAACTGCTGATAGCACAGGTATTGCGATGGGCATGCACGCATCCGTTGTGTGTGGCGAAGACATTCACCGCATTACTGATCAAATGCGTAAAGATGCAAAAGAGTCGTACATCAGCGGCAATATGCTAGAGGGGTTAGAAAAAACCTGCCAAGCCTGGCCGATTCCACAAGTGGACGACAACTTTAGTGAACCTATCCTCAGTGATATCCCCACCTTATTGTTATCTGGTGAACTCGACCCGGCAACACCACCAAACTGGGGCGCACTGGCACAAGAAAAACTAACAAAATCAAAGCACTTCATTGCACCTTATGCAACTCACGGCGTGGCAGGTCAAAGCTGTGGCAATGACCTCGTCGCCCAGTTAGTTGACCAAGGTTCAGTAAAAGACATCAACGGTGAATGCTTACAAAAAGATGTTCGTCGTAGCTTTTACCTTAATGCCAATACCGTAGAAGCACTACCGGTTATCGACACGCCCACTGACATAGAAACAACAGCACCAGCGAATACCGCTGCGGATAAGGAATAGTCATGATTACTGTTGCAAACTTAACCAAAAAAATTGGCGATGTGCAGGCCTTAGATGATTTAAGCTTTAGCGCTGAGAATGGCCAAATTACCGGTTTACTCGGCCCAAATGGTGCAGGTAAAACCACCTGTTTACGCACTTTATTTGGGTTACTTAAGCCAGACTCAGGCACAGCCACTGTTGATAACATTGATGTTGCAGTTGATCCGATTGGGGCCAAAAAGCAATTAGGCTTATTCCCCGACCCTTTTGGCTTATATGAGCGCCTAAGCCCTCGTGAATACATTAGTTTCTTTGCCGAACTCAGCGGGATGTCGCGCAAACAAGCTAAAAAAGCCACCGCTGATGTGATTGCACAATTAAAGCTGGAAGACATTTGTGATCGTCGCTGCAAAGGTTTTTCTCAAGGCCAGCGGATGAAAACGGCATTAGCACAAGCCATTGTTCATAAGCCAAGTAACATCATTTTAGACGAACCTACTCGCGGACTTGATGTGATGAGCACCCGCTTACTGCGCGACATTTTATTGCAACTCAAAGACCAAGGTCATTGTGTGCTGTTTTCAAGCCACGTGATGCAAGAAGTCGCCGCCTTGTGTGATCGCGTTATCGTGATGGCTAATGGCAAAGTGGTTGCCATCGGTAGCCCTGATGAACTGTGTCAGCAAACAGGTAAAGACTCTCTAGAAGATGCATTTATCGAACTTATCGGTACCGACGAAGGGATTGCAGCATAATGAAAATGATACTCGCAATGGTGCGCAAAGAACTCATCGACGCCGCACGAGATAAACGATCTGTTATGGCTGGTTTATATTATGCCATTGGTACGCCGCTGATTATGTGCGGCATGTTTATGGTGTTAATTGGCCAGCTGTCTAGTCCAGAAGATTTAAACATCAATATCAACAATGCCAATAACGCTCCAGATTTAGTGCGCTACTTAAGTAATAACGGCATTAACCACGGTGAAGATGAACAAGCGAATAAAATAATCTTAACCATTAGTGACGATTACGCCGCCAATATGGCCAAAGCTAAACAAGCTGAAGTGATATTAATAGCCGACAATTCAGATGAGAAGCTGCAAAAATCAATTCGTCGACTAGAGCGTCAACTGCAAGCATATAGTGCAGAAATGGGCAGCATTCGCTTAATTGCACGCGGTATTAATCCCCGGATAACTCAGCCATTAAAGGTCAATATCGAAGACAAAGCCACACCAGACTCTAAAGGTGGGATGATTTTAGGCATCGCTATTTTCACCATGATGTACTCGGTATTTATTTCCGGTATGAACCTCGCGATCGACACCAGTGCGGGTGAGCGTGAGCGTAACTCACTAGCACTATTGTTAAGCCACCCAATGAGCACCCGCCAATTGGTCATCGGTAAAATTATTGCCGTAACCTGTTTTGCTTTGCTCGGGTTAATCTTGATTTTACTGGTATCAAAAGTGGCTTACCCCTTTGTACCGTGGCAAGAAATTGGTTTTACCATCAACATTAGCCAAGACTTTATGGGCTTAATGTTCTTAGTGGGTATTCCAGTCGCCTTGATGGCCGCAACCTTACAACTATATGTATCGTTTATGGCTAAAACTTTTAAAGAGGCACAATCATACTTAACCATGGTGTTATTTGTCCCACTGGCACTGTCAATGGCAGCAAGTTACAACATCGCTCCAGACGTATTGCAGTGGTTACCCGTATCAGGCCAACAGCAAGCATTAATGGACTTTATTAAAGGTCGTGAAATACCAATGATGCAATTAATTATTTCATCTGTGACCACACTGATCATTGCCATTGCGTTGGCTGCAGGCTTAGAAAAGTCGCTTAAAAGTGAAAAAGTCGTCTTTGGTTTATAACGGTTAGCTTATAACGACGAGCCCCAGCCTTATCGAGTAGAGATAAGGCTGGGGTAATTAGCAAGAGAGATTAGCTAGCGCTTTTAATAAGAGTAAGTCAGATAAGAAAGTCAAAAATCTATTAACAAAAGAGCATTAATAAGGAGTCATTATGGAAAACGATATCGCCATTATCGCGCTGGTCTTCATTATTGTGGTTGGCACCACTGCATCTGAAATGTTTAAGTATTATATGAAGCATAAGCAGCAAACTGACACGGGCTGTGTTAGCGATCTACAAGCCCAAAACCAAGCATTGATTGAACGGGTACAAGTATTAGAGAGACTGGTAACTGACAGTGATTTTGATTTAAAGCAGCAGTTTAAACAGCTGTAGTGTTTGCGCTAAAATGCCAAATATCGAGTTAACTCATCGGTATTCGGCATATTTAGTCGCCAAACTTCGCCACTCTGACAGTATTACGCCCCGCTTGTTTAGCCAAATAAAGTTGCTCATCGGCATGTTGTAATACATCGCTAAAGTTATATTTTTCTACGTCGGCTAATTTATCGTCAACCACCACCACACCAATACTAACCGTGAGCCAGTCTCGGTCATCAATATTATTAGAGATGTGCAATTTTTCGATAGACTCACGAATATCTTCCGCAACGTTCAATATATTTTGATGATGATTATCGGCCAAAATTATGCAGAACTCCTCACCACCATATCGTGCAGCAAGCCCATCATATTGAGCCATAACCTCTAACAGAGAGGTCGCAACGGCAGTTAATGCATAATCACCTTTAAGATGACCTTGTTTATCATTAAAATACTTAAAATTATCGACATCAATCATCATCACACTAAAACCAACATTTTCTAGATGCCAGCGCGCAATAATTCGCTTTGTAAATGCTTCAAGCCCCCTACGGTTAGTTATGCCTGTGAGCGAATCTTGAACCGTTAATGTCTCTAAGTAATTTTGTTGAGCATTAAACTTAAGCAGTAATTGATTAAATGAGTAAAACACATTTTCAAGTTCATCAATAAAATGATTTGAAGCCATTTTGCTGATGAAATTATCATCTGATGAATCATTAATGCTTTTGTTAAAACGAATAAGCGGCTTGATAAGCAGTCTTGATAATGCCATCAACGAGAGAGAAACAATCAACACAATTGACAACAATATCGATATTGCCGATACCCAATCTAACTGAGGCAACGACACTTTTTTATGGTGTAAAGTCACCTGTACCACTTGGTCATCAAACGTATTACGGATTAGCCAATTGTGTGATGGCGCAATAGTTTCAATTTTATTTAAACTAAAAAACTCTTGCATGTTGTTTGTTGATGTTTGTGCATCCTCAATTGAAAACTTCACCAAAGAAAACTGACTAATATCGTTAATTAACGCTTTATCCACTAAGCGAACCATCGTTAAACTGCCAGCAATTTCACCGTGGCCAGTCGATGGTAAAATGGTGGTATTACTAAAGTAAATGAGAGCCCCGTCAAAAACGAGATAACCACTGCGGCTAGACACTGTTTGTGATGCAATTTCAGCGGCTGTGGGCAAAATAGCAAAAGATCGTGTCTTTTGCTGATGAAATAAATGAATGAGTGACGATCTGGATGATTTTAATGAGGCATCCTGATAATCCCACATCAACTGGTTATTAATGTCACTAACAAAAACAGCACCAATATTTGCAGCCTCAAAGGCATTATCAGGCATATTATTTTGAACAAAATCATCAGTCGGATTACTAATATATTCCACTAACTCATCCCAGACGGCGTAATCGTAACATAAGGTGGCTAAGCTATTTTTTGATAAAGATAATGCTGAATGCAGTAAATTATATTCTTGTTGTTGCTGATCTAACACCTCAGTTTTTATTCCAGGGAGGTAGAAAAAATAGTAAATGCTCACCAACAACATGGTTATTGTAAGTAATAGTGAAGACAACAATAAAAGCGAAAAACGTTTTAACGTCATAATGAACCAGCCCGACTGAAGATATATTGCCAGTGTAGTACTAAATATAACTCAAAGTACTTTTTACAAAGTAATCAATAATCACAAACAGAGACAGACATAAAACTCATCTATCACCAAAATAAACCTGATTATCAAACAAACACTAATCAAGAGTCGCGATGGTCATTAGCACTGTACTTGCTTGCAACAACAGCAAACAAATACAGAGCCAGCTATATTACTTCGCTTTAGGTCTAAACGGCTTAATTACCGCTTCATCACAAACTAAAAACGGCCCATCCATTAAATCGATGCAATAAGGAATTGCAGGGAATACAGCATCTAAACATTCACGGATAGACTTAGGTTTACCAGGTAGATTAACAATTAATGAGTCGGCACGTAGCCCAGCTGTTTGACGAGACAAAATCGCGGTTGGCACAAACTTTAATGATTCGGCGCGCATTAGCTCACCAAAACCAGGCATCATTCTATCGCACACCGCTTCGGTTGCTTCTGGCGTTACGTCTCGTTTTGCTGGGCCGGTTCCACCGGTAGTCACGATTAAACAGCAATCTTGATTGTCAGCTAAATCAATCAATGTGGCTTCAATAACGTCACGCTCATCGGGGATCACCTTGTAAACAGGTTCCCATTCCGAGGTTAAATACTCATTCAATACATCAATAATCGCCTTACCAGACAGATCTTCATATATGCCAGCACTGGCACGATCGCTAACGGTAACGATGCCTATTTTAGCTTTGCTCATGGTTATCTTTCCCTTATGTGGGGTAAAAGCAGTAATGCAAATATATGCCGACAATCTAACAAAAAAAGCGGCATTTACAAAATCTTAAACTGATAGGTGGATCACTGATCTAGGTTCCCGTTGATTAAGTCAAACAATGACTTCTGTCAGTGGGTTATTTATACTTGGATAATTGAGCTGAGTAATGCGGGTTAATGTTCTGGTTTCGCTGCTATTTAATATGCCCAGCGATAAACGATGAATGCCATGAGATCCGTCATAATATATGGCCTAGCAACCCGTCGGTATAGCGTAACAACATAAAGCGAGTGAGTTCTATGCATACAACCAAACAACGTGTTTCACCCTTATCGAATTAGTGGTAGTCATTATTATTTTAGGCATTTTAGCCGTAGTTGCAGCGCCTAAGTTTATTAATCTGAAAAGTGATGCGCTTATTGCCAGTTTGAAGGGATTCCAGGGAGCGTTAAAGTCAGCGAATACCTTAGTTTATTCAAAAGCGGTATTGTCGGGTCAAGAAAAGCTAGACCCCGGTTCAGTGACGGTCAACGGCACAACTATTAGTACTACTGTGGGGTACATAACCTCTCTGAGTGCAAATGTCGCGGTTGCGATTGACGGTTCTTTTGAAGTGATGACGAATGCAAATGATGCGATTACCGCAGACTGGGGACTCTATGATGTGTCAGGAGGTAACGTGTATATTTTCCCTAAGGGATATGACATTAATG
This sequence comes from Shewanella sp. SG44-2, assembly GCF_014164215.1. Classification (NCBI taxonomy): domain Bacteria; kingdom Pseudomonadati; phylum Pseudomonadota; class Gammaproteobacteria; order Alteromonadales; family Shewanellaceae; genus Shewanella; species Shewanella sp. SG44-2. The sequence goes on along the minus strand of NZ_JACJEU010000002.1, from coordinate 46,327 downwards.
GCAACTGCAGCTTGCGTTACTTTATAGATGGGACTAAGCCGGCCGATCCAATATTTTATGCCCTAACCACCACAGGCTGTTGATTGTAGAAGCTAGGCATAAATTGGTTTAATTTGCACTTGGCCGCTAACACCAACACAGAAAGATGACGCTTCCTGTTATAAAAACACTGTCAGACAGCGTCTTTTAAAGACGCTTATTTCACGCCTGAATACCCTTTGACATGTTGAGCTAAAATCCCCGTAACCGCCATTTCAGCAACATGACGTAAATCATCATGTGTCGCACCATCAGCAGCTTGGATAGACATGCCTTTAAATAATGTCACGATCAAGGTTGCTAACACTTTCGGCTGACAATCATCAGCTAATTCGCCTCTTTGTTTAGCCTCAGCAAACTGATCAATTAATTCAGATTGATGTTTAGTTTGCAGCAGATGAACCGCTTCTTTAATCCCTTCGCTTGCTTCATTGCATGACAACGCACTATTGATTAGCGCACAACCTTGCGGGTGGCTACAATCGGTGAACTGCGCCGCCGCGCCTACTAATAAAGCTCGAATAACATCGGCAATATGCTCATGTTTAAAGGCGGTATTAAATAGCGAATCTGGGCGATTTTCATAAAGCTCAATGGCTTTTAAGAACAACTGCTCTTTATTACCAAATGCAGCATATAGGCTGGGTTTTTTAATTCCCATCACCTCAGTTAATTCGCTTATAGAGGTACCTTCATAGCCATTACGCCAAAAAACATGTAGCGCTTGCTCTAATGCAAAGTCGATATCAAACCCACGAGGGCGTCCGACGCAAGCTGCTTTAGTTATTGTCATCAATAGTACCTCTTATATTAACGAATCATTATTTATCATCACGTTAACTGACTAATTTACGATAGATAATTCGTACATCTTAGCACAACGCTAAATCATAGAAAGGGTTAATAATAAGTAGATTAAGCGCTTTTTTTCATCTTTATCAAGCATTGATTAACGCTATTTCATCGTGACTCTCCACGTTATATGCCGTGAAGCTATTTCATCATGCTGATTATTAATCACCTTGTCATAATAATTTAATACCAATCGGTACAAAACTAATTGACAGTTGTATTTTAATCTATATATTACCATGCGGTACAGAACAATTTGTACCGGTTGGTATAAAAACATAGCCAAAGACAAAAGTAACGCACCCAATAGCTTGTTAAATAACGTAAATGCTATGGATTAGAGGACAGCACCATGAAGACGTTAAAATCAATTAAAATCACTTTGTTAGTAAGCCTAACGGCATTACTATTAGTGGCGTGCGGAAAGCAACCAGCACAACAAGCGAATACACCCGCAGCGCCTAAGGTGGATGTTGCCAACGTACTTTATGAACGCATTACCGAGTGGGATCAATTTACTGGACGCTTACAAGCACCAGAAAAGGTTACTTTGGTACCTCGCGTGTCAGGTTATATTGAATCGATTAACTTTAAAGAAGGCGCGCTAGTGCAAAAAGGCGATGTGTTATTTACCATCGACTCGAGTGTATTTACGGCTGAATATGAGCGTCTTAAAGCAGAATTAACCAGTGCAATATCTGCTAACCAACTTGCTGAAAATGACTATGAACGGGCCAATAAGCTGTTCCATCAAAAAGCGGTTTCAGAAGAGCTTATTGATACTCGTCGCTCTAACATGCACCAAACTGCTGCCGCAGTTGCATCAGTTAAAGCCGCGTTGACCCGCGCCCAACTTAACGTTGAATATACTCATGTTACCGCCCCAATTACGGGTCGAGTTTCATACGCAAATGAAACAGCAGGTAATTATGTCACCGCCGGACAAACGCATCTCACCAGCTTAGTGTCTACATCGCATATGTACGCTTACTTCGATATAGACGAGCGAACCTATTTAAAGTATGCCGCGTTATCGTTCGAGAACAAACGTCAAAGTCCACGGTTGGGCAATAATGCAGTGGTTATGGCACTAGCAAATGAAACCAATTTTAATCATCAGGGTGTGATCGACTTTGTCGATAATACGGTTGACCAGCAAACAGGTACTATCCGCGTTCGCGCTAATTTTGCCAACCAAGACAATCAATTATTACCCGGCTTATTTGCCCGCATCAGCATTGCGGGTAGCGAGTCATACGACAGCATTCTAATTGACGATAAAGCCATTTTCACCGACTTAAATAACAAGTTTGTTCTGGTGGTGAATGACAAAAACACCCTTGAGTATCGTAGCGTTAGCCTAGGTGAGAAGCTTCACGGTTTACGTATTATTACTGCCGGTTTATCTCCTAACGATACCATCGTGGTAAACAGTCTGCAGAAGGTACGCCCTAACGTCACTATTGAGCCAAACCTTACAGATATGGCCGATAGCGACAAATTAGAAGCATTACATCAAGCGCAACGCCTCCTCGATAACCAGCCATTGACAGCACGCGTTGCTGATGACGCAAGTCAGGGTTAAGGAAACCACATAATGTTGTCTCAATTCTTTATTAAAAGACCTATTTTTGCCGCGGTGCTGTCGCTACTGTTCTTTATTTCAGGCGCGATCGCAGTATGGCAATTACCGATTACCGAGTATCCAGAGGTCGTGCCGCCAACGGTAGTGGTGACGGCAAACTACCCAGGTGCTAACCCTAAAATCATTGCTGAAACCGTTGCATCACCGCTAGAGCAAGAGATTAACGGCGTAGAAAACATGTTGTACATGTCTTCGCAAGCCACTTCAGATGGCCGTATGACGCTAACCATCACCTTTGCGATTGGTACTGATGTTGATTTAGCTCAAACCCAAGTCCAAAGCCGGGTCGAACGAGCAAAACCTCGTTTACCAGAAGAAGTACAACGCTTAGGTATTGTCACTGAAAAATCATCACCTAGCTTAACCATGGTGGTGCATTTAACGTCACCCGACGACCGTTACGACATGTTATACCTGTCTAACTATGCGGTATTGAAAGTAAAAGATGAATTAGCTCGTATTACTGGTGTGGGTGCTGTGCGTGTGTTTGGCGCTGGCGACTACAGCATGCGAGTGTGGCTAGACCCTAATAAAGTAGCAGCAATCGGATTATCACCGAGTAATATTGTTGCCGCTATTCGTGAGCAAAACCAACAAGCCGCAGCCGGCAGTTTAGGCGCGCAACCTAGTGGAGACAGTGATTTCCAATTACTGATTAACGTTAAAGGCCGTTTATCCAACGTTGAAGAGTTCGAAGACATTATTGTTAAAGTGGGTGATCAAGGTCAGATCACTCGTTTAAAAGATGTTGCCCGGGTTGAATTAGGTGCATCGACTTACGCCCTACGCTCAATGTTAGACAATAAAGACGCGGCTGCATTACCTGTGTTCCAGGCCTCGGGTTCTAACGCGATTCAAATATCTGATGATGTCCGTTCTAAAATGGCTGAGTTGTCTAAGTCATTTCCAGAAGGCTTAACCTACGACATCGTCTACGATCCAACCGTGTTCGTGCGTGGCTCAATTAAAGCTGTAGTACAAACACTGGTTGAAGCATTATTGCTGGTTGTATTAGTGGTAGTGCTGTTTTTACAAACGTGGCGCGCATCCATTATTCCATTAGTGGCGGTTCCAGTATCACTTGTGGGTACATTCGCCTTTATGCACCTAATGGGCTTCTCACTGAATGCCTTATCACTGTTTGGCTTAGTACTCGCGATTGGTATCGTGGTCGATGATGCGATTGTAGTGGTTGAAAACGTTGAGCGAAATATCTCAGACGGATTATCGCCCGTTGCTGCCACTCAAAAGGCAATGAAAGAAGTGACCGGTCCGATTATTGCCACCACCTTGGTACTGGCGGCGGTATTTATTCCAACGGCATTTATGTCAGGCTTAACCGGGCAATTTTATAAGCAGTTCGCGTTAACCATTACCATCTCCACCTTTATTTCGGCGATTAACTCGTTAACCCTTAGCCCTGCATTATCGGCATTATTGCTTAAAGGTCATCACGAGAAAAAAGATATGCTGACCCGTGGTATGGATAAGCTGCTCGGAGGCTGGTTATTTAATCCGTTTAACCGCATGTTTGCGCGTATGTCTAACGGTTACGGCTGGTTAGTGAAGAAAATCATTCGTTTTGGTGCTGTCATTGGTATTTTGTATATCGGTTTAGTCGGCTTAACAGGCTTACAGTTTGCCAATACCCCAACAGGTTATGTGCCTGGCCAAGATAAACAATATCTTATTGCCTTTGCCCAACTACCTGATGCTGCATCATTAGATCGCACTGAAGCTATCGTGAAAGAAATGTCACGTATTGCACTAGATCAACCGGGTGTAGCCCATGCTGTAGCCTTCCCTGGTTTAAGCATTAATGGCTTTACCAATAGTACTAACAGCGCCATTTTGTTTACCCCGCTGGATGACTTTGCCGATCGCAAAGATCCATCATTATCAGCAGGTGCTATTGCTGCCGCGTTAAATCAAAAATTTGCCTCGATTAACGGCGCATTTATTGCGATTTTCCCGCCACCGCCAGTGCAAGGCTTAGGCACCATTGGTGGTTTTAGATTACAAATTCAAGATCGTGCTAATTACGGTTACGAAGAGTTGTATAAAGTGACCATGCAAGTGATGCAAAAAGCATGGGCAACGCCAGAGCTAGCGGGAGTATTTTCGAGTTATCAAGTCAATGTGCCACAACTTGACGTGAACATCGATCGCACTAAAGCCAAACAACAATCGGTGTCGTTAGACGAATTGTTCTCCACCCTGCAGGGATACATGGGTTCGGTTTACGCCAACGACTTCAACCAGTTTGGCCGTACTTATCAAGTGAACGTACAGGCAGATGAACAGTTTAGACAAACGCCTGAACAAATCGCCCAACTAAAAGTACGTAACAACCAAGGTGAAATGGTGCCTATTGGTTCATTTATTAATGTCACCAATTCATCTGGTCCAGACCGAGTCATGCATTACAACGGTTTTACCACTGCGGAATTAAATGGTGGTGCTGCACCCGGATTTAGTAGCGGTGAGGCGCAAGCTGCAATTGAAAAGATTCTAGCTGAAACCCTACCTAATGGTATGACATACGAGTGGACTGAGATCACCTACCAACAGATTTTGGCAGGTAATGCAGGCGCCTATATTTACCCATTAATTATCTTGTTAGTGTTTATGGTATTAGCCGCGCAATATGAAAGCTTAAGCTTACCAATAGCCATTATTCTGATTATCCCAATGACGCTGTTATCGGCATTAACTGGGGTGCTTATCTATGGTGGAGATAACAATATCTTTACCCAGATTGGGTTAATTGTACTGGTGGGGCTGGCAACCAAAAATGCCATTCTAATTGTTGAGTTTGCCAAAGAGTTACAAGATGATGGCATGGAACCATTGGAGGCCATACTTGAAGCCGGTCGCTTACGTTTACGGCCTATTTTAATGACCTCGATAGCCTTCATTATGGGTGTGGTACCTATGGTTTTTTCTAGCGGACCTGGTTCAGAAATGCGTCAAGCAATGGGTGTTGCAGTATTCTCTGGCATGATTGGGGTGACTATTTTTGGCCTTATATTAACGCCACTGTTTTATTATGCCCTAGCAAAACGTGGGAAAAATAAAACCGAGCTCGCCGAATCGGCCATAACACACGATTAACCACGTTATTGATTCAGTGATAACAAAAAAAGAGGTCACCTAAGGTGACCTCTTTTTTATTGCGAAATAACTCATTTACACAAATCTGATTCACGATTGCACTTGTTCCAAAACGGGCAGAGCAGGAAAAGCGCCTTTTGTCGTACACGTTATCGCACCACACTTAATCGCAAACTCGGCAGAAGTTTGAACGTTCACTCGATTAAGCAATTTTTGCACTAAAGGCCCAGGAGTAAAATATCCTTCATCACGGCCGAGTTCAAATAAAAAACCCGCAACAAAGCTATCTCCGGCGGCAGTAGTATCTATGGCAACAATTTTAGGCACCGGCAACTCAAAGGAAAACTCGGCACTGTGGCATAAAACGGACTCCGCACCATTGGTCACTAAAATTAACCTCACCCCTTGCTCAATACAGAATGCTAAATAATCGTCAAATGATACCCCACGCTCTAGAGCCAAATAGAGTGCTTCTTCTTTACTCATTTTCAACAGGTGTGTGTAACCAAAACATTGCTCCACTCGAGCTGATAGCAGCCGAGTGTCTTGCCATAGTGATAAGCGCAAATTGACATCAAAACTGACTAACGTTTGTTCTTTATGCGCTTTTTTAGCACCATAGAGACTCGCAGTGAAAATGGCCTTTTCAGTAAATGTATTTGAACAAAGATGAAAAATATCAATTTGAGACCAATCGATAGCATCAAAATCAGCTTCACGGTATAGCATGTCGGCAGTGCTTTGCCGATTAAAGCTAAACGCTCTTTCCCCTTGAGCATCTAAACTGACTAATACTGTGGCAGTAGCAGCATCTGGCACTAATGTTAAACAACTCACATCAACACCTTGTGCTGCCAATGCATCTTGCAACATCACACCATAATTATCAGCACTAATGCCACCAGCAAAAAAACTCCTGCCACCCAACTTTGCGTAACCCACGGCCACATTAGCTGGCGCGCCGCCAGGGATCGGCTCGTGCACTAAACCAGAATGTCCCACTGGCAGTAGATCAATTAATACTTCACCAAAACTCAATAATGTACTCATATAAAATGTCCAAAAAAAAGCCCATTTTCATGGGCTTGTTAACAGGGATTTCAAAAAACTAATGCAACCAATACCATTGTAAATAAGATGACTACAACTAACTTATTACAACTCAGACAATGACAATGAACGATTAAAACTCGTACTTAATTGTGGCACTGGTTGTACGACCGTTAATGGTTCTGGCACGAATAATATTGTTATCGGGTACCGAACCTTCTTCGGCTTCGGTAATACCAACAGTATCAAACAAGTTATTGACGTTAAGCGCGACTGATAACACATCGGTTAGCTGGTACGACGCAAACGCGTTCACTTGAGTGTAACCATCAAAACTTAGGTCATTGTTATCTTGAGCATAAGAATCAGTAGTACCAATCAAATTGACCCCAACAGAGCCTTTATCAAAGTTATAACGGCCCATTAGTGAGTAAATAAAATCTGCTTGGCGACGAGGAGTGTTGCCAATTACGCTGGGGTTAAGTGCATCTTTAACAATTTCAGCATCGGTCCAGGTTACGTTACCGCGGAAGTCGAAATCTCCAACGTAGTAAGCACCTTCTAGCTCAATCCCTTTGGCTTCATATTTACGGTCAAAGAATATTTGGCTCGTGGCTTCAAAATTTTGCTCTTCGGTTTCAGAGTAAAATGCTGTCGCAAATACCGACATATTATCGTAACGATACTTCACACCCACTTCGTACTGGTCTACTTCATCAACTGAGTCTTCGTCTGAAACTGAACCATCAGGGTTCACTTTACCAAACAATAAACGGTCAGCATTAGCTCGACCACCATGGCTGATACGACCAAATGCAGCTAAATCTTCAGACACTTGGTAGTTAGCACCTAATGAGTAAGATAAATATCCCCAGTCATAATTCACTAACTGTGGGTTAGCATTATCAATTGACGACACACTTAACTCAGGCTGAGAAATCACGCCATCACGGTTCATATCCACTTGTGATTGCACATTGCCAGCATAGTAACCACTGGCATCGCCAGAGTCATAGCGCACGCTACCGTCTAATGATAAATCACCGAACTTAGATGACGCTGCAATATACGGGGCTTTAATGGTGTAGTCTGAATCATAATTACGTTGGCAACAATTGCCCCAATAAGGCACGCCATAAGCGTATAAACCATTATCAGAGTAAGATGTACCATCTGCGGCAACCACATCTAAAAGTGCGGCATTATCACCTTGCACTTCCATTAAGTAAGAGTTCCACATCCACGTCATATTGATATTTTGTGTAGCTGTATAAAAACCAAAAGTGACGTTAGAATCGTCAAAAGTCTTGGTTAATTTCATGTCATTGACGATAGAGCCAAAGTCATTCATGGTCACATCAAAACTGTGCACCCGCATTGCTAGGTCACTGTCAAAGGCTTGGCCTGCTTTAGCGCCGTTAGCATAAATAAGTGTCGAACCTGCGCCACCAATACTGCTAGCAATACTTGAGCTGTTGCCCACTTCTGCTGGCATTAACGACATAAAATTACCGCTAACATCAGAGATACGGAAACGGTTTTCTACTAACCAATCGTCACCTAAATCAAATGAGGCTTCTAGTCCCACCGAGTTAACAATCGGATTCATACCATCACGCATATCACCACGACTAATATTGCCGTTAGCATCTAAGCGCAGGGTTGATAACATGTTAGCTGAATGAACCGTATCAGATTGAGCATTAAATCCAGGTATTGAGCTACCATCGGAATACATTGGCATCGGCAAATAACCAATGCTCTTATCATTTAAGTGCTTTACATATAAACGCACATAACCAGAATCAAACTCTTTGGTTAAGTTAGCTTTAATTTGGCCACCCTTGTTCGCGGTGTAACCAGGGTCACGCGGGCCATCGCCGGTGCGCACAAAGCCACCGATGTGAAAACGCATCGAGTCATTAATGCTTGTGCCATATTCAAAATCAGTACGCAAAGTATCGTAATCTAGGCCTACAGTAGATGAAATACTGCCAGCATCACTGGTACCTGTTTTACTGATAACGTTAATTATACCGCCGGGTGCATTACTGGCAGCTGTTGATGCTGAACCACCACGGATTGATTCAATAGTTTGTGTTGTAGAATCAATACGTAAGAAAATATCCGCATTACCAAATGCAATATCACCGAACTGTAAAATAGGTAAGCCATCTTCTTGAATTTGCAAGAACTTAGCTCCACCTGATGCAACAGGCAAACCGCGTACCGCAATGTTGGCGTTACCTTCACCACCAGTCGATTCAACCTTCATGCCCGGAATAATACGGAACGCTTCGGCTGATGAACGAGGTGAGCTAATGGCTAAATCTTCTGGCGACACACTGCTCACCGACACGCTCGAGTCCATTACACGTGTACCACGTGCCACACCCGTTACCGTAATGCGCTCAAGGCCAATGGCGTCTTTCTTGGTTTCCGCAGTATCTGCTTCAGCAGCCCACAAGCTCGAACTAACCATCACCGCTAGCGTACTCAATACAAATTTTTTAGATGTGCTTATTATCATTTTTATGTCCCCACATAGAGTGTATTGATGTTGTCTTATCTCCCCATAACAACATCAGTAGTATATTCATCAATCAACCTAAGCCCCAAACTAGCTCAGAGGCTAATCAAGAGACTAAATTAAAACTTTTACTTAATCGATTAAGTTACAAGTTAGCAACAAAATATTATATTGCAAGTACAATTTATGTTCGACTATTGTTAGTAAGACTAAAAAATTGACTAAGTAGATGTTTATTATATTAAATATTTCTAATAGTAAATGTTCATTATTTAGCGTCTGCGGTCAACAAATGCCCTGACGGATCACGAAGCAGATTGTAAGCTGCCAATAAGCACAACATAAATGCAAAGCCGGTTGCTAAATAAAACCCGTACTTAACATGGCCAAATATGTCGCCTACCAGTCCCATTAACAACGGACCTAATGCAGCAGAAAGTGCAGTAAAGAATAAAATAACCCCAGCAACTGAACCATGTTGATCAACCGGGAAACAACTAATCCCTTTAGAGTTTAATGTCGGATACATCATTGACATAAACAAGCCTGATAATGGCAATAAAATAACCGCCGCAGATATGCCATACATCATTGCACCTAGGTAACAAAGACTAATCGCTAGGCTGAACCAAAACATCACCTGCTGCCAACTGTATCGATTGAGGATCCAACCGCCCAAGAAACGTCCCAATGCCCGCAATGTGAAAAAGATTGTTAATGCATAGGTCGCGATTAATGCTAACTCACCTTCATAGTTTAGTAACAATGTCGGCATCCATACATAAATAGCCACTTCAGTCGCAACATAAAGCCCAATAGCTAAAGAGTAGCCTAATGCGTAAGGGTTTCTCATCATTCTAAACGTACTGGCTAGATTAATATCTTGAGTGGATGAGCGCTTAAGTTGCGGATAGTCAGCTTTATAAGCTAACCAACATAATATTAAACAAAACACCCCGGCACCAAAATACAGATATTTCCACGACACGCCTGTTATCAATAAATAACTGACAATCGCCGGACCGACCATAGCGCCCACACCGAAATAGCCTTCGACGGTGTTCATGGTGCTTGAGTGTTGTTTTGAGTTAGTTGAAATATCTCCAATTAACCCTAACGCACCCGTTTTGAACACCCCAATAGCAATACCCACTAATGCCAACAAACACAGAAAATAATAAAATGACTCACCTAATGCGAACATAAAACTTGCCAATGCAAACAGCAGCAAGCCAATTAGAATTGTTATTTTTCGGCCTAACTTATCCGCCAAAAAGCCCAAAAACAGTCCACTTAATGCGATAAATAGCATTGGCATGTAATGAAATGCGCTCGCTTGAGACATCGATAAATCAAATGTGTTAATCAGCTCAGGAATAATCACTCCCACCGCATCAGAAGTCATCGCGAACATAAAAAACATTAAATACGTTAGTATTCTTATCCTAGTGTTACCGCTATTCTCATTATCCTTCATATGGTTAACCATACTTCCCACCTTATTGTTATATGTTTTCTTTGTGGTCACACAGTCTATTTATGGCGACACATTCGTCTTCTCCCACAGAAAACGAATTCAATATTTAAACAAAGCCCTTGAATAATGTTTCATATTGGTTAAATATACAACTTAATCGATTAAGTTTTTTTTAAATACTTACTTTAAGAGTCACCAACATGAAAAATAATGTTCAGCTGATCACTTACGTAGATCGTATAGCGCACTCAGACTTAAAAGGACTCAAACAGGTTCTAGACACAGAACTGCATGATCTCTTTGGTGGCGTACATCTGTTACCTTTTTACTATCCGATTGACGGCAGCGATGCTGGCTTTGACCCTATAGACCATGCAAAAGTAGATGAACGTCTTGGTGATTGGAATGACGTAAAGCAGATTGGTCAACAATACGACATCATGGCCGACTTAATCGTTAACCACATGTCTGCAGAGTCTACCGAGTTTCAAGACGTGCTTGCCAACGGTAAAAGCTCAGTTTATTGGGATTTATTTTTAACCAAAGATAGCGTATTTCCAGACGGTTTAAGCGCAGAAAACCAAGCTAAAATTTATCGCCCACGTCCGGGGAGTTGTTTCACCACCTATCAACTCGCCGACGGTACACAAGCCGAGTTTTGGACGACTTTTACCTCAAATCAAATTGATATTAATGTGCATACCGCTGCAGGTCAGGCACATTTAAACAAGGTGCTAACGCGTTTTCATGAAAGCAAAGTCGATCTTATTCGTCTTGACGCTGCGGGTTATGCCATTAAAAAACCAGGCACTAGCTGTTTTATGATTGAAGAATCATTTGAATTTGTCGATGAGTTAGCCAAAAAAGCCAACAGCCTAGGCATGACCACCCTTGCCGAAATTCACTCGAATTACATGACCCAGCTCGATATTGCTAAGCGCGTAGACATGGTGTACGACTTTGCGCTGCCGCCATTGATTCTCCACAGCTTATTTAGCCAAGATGTCAGTGCATTAAGCCATTGGCTATCCATTGCCCCACGCAACTGTGTCACGGTATTAGACACCCATGACGGTATTGGCATTATTGACGCTGGCCCGGTCGGCAATAAAGCAGGTTTATTAACAGCTGCAGAAATTGATAACTTAGTTAATCGCATCCATAGCAATAGCAAAGGTGAAAGCCTGCAAGCAACGGGCACAGCAGCCAGCAATGTCGACCTATACCAAGTTAATTGCACCTACTACGACGCGCTTGGCCAAAATAACATTGATTATTTAATCGCTCGAAGCGTGCAGTTTTTTGCTCCCGGTATTCCGCAGGTGTATTACACCGGCTTACTGACAGTGCCTAATGCCATGGAGTTACTGAATCAAACTCAAGTAGGTCGCGATATTAACCGACCTTATCTACAGGTAAGCGACATTCAAACAGCCATGCAAAAACCGGTTGTTAAAGCGCTATGTGAGCTGATCACTCTACGCAATAAAGTCGATGCCTTTAATGGTGAGTTCACCATGACAAACCAGGCTAATCAGTTAGATCTTTGTTGGGTGCATGGCGACAGTTCAGCCAAGTTAAGCGTTAATTTTGCCACCAAAGAAGCCCATATCAACATCGTTGAATCTCAGCAATCGACTCACATTGTACTGACTGATTTACTGGCTAAACACAGCGGATAATCTACGTGTGTTTTAAGCTTAAACGTAAACAAGGCGCCTAATTAGGCGCCTTGTTGGTATCGATATGATTGTCTCGATCTGTTTGTATCGAACTGTTTGTATCAAAAATCGTCCGGTCATCAATATTGCATCAACAACTGCCACCACGTGAAAGTTCATAACCCAACACTTCAGCATGATGGGCATCAGCAATAAACATTTCTGCAGCTTTACGACCTTTTTGTTCTGAATGCTGGAACACTGTTGTCAGCGGTGGGATAGCTCGTGAGCCTTCATCAATACCATCAAAACCCACCACACGAATATCTTCAGGGATCCGCAAACCTTGTTGGATTGCCTCGCGCATTAAACTCAAGGCTATTAGGTCACTCATGCACAAAAATACATTAGGACGCGGTACACAATTAAGCGCTTCTTTGGCTGCTATAGCAGCAAAGTCGGCATTACTTTCAGGAATATTCCAAATGCGATCATCACCAAGCTTAACCCCAGTATCACCAATGGCATCCAAATAGCCTTGCAAACGCTGATGCGCTACTGAGGTATCGATTTCCATAGAATGAATATCATACACGCGGCAGGTTAAGTGAGTATCGAGCAAGCGTAATCCAAGGATTGCGACGTGATCTTGCTCAGATTGAATCGCCAATTTAGCCACTTCATAGGCACCGGCTTTATTGTCGATACTCACCGAAGCACTGCGATGAATATTAAAGTCGACTGTGACTACTTTTTTACGGATTTTTTTTAATTGCTCAGCCAATAAACGGTTGCGAGGACGACCATAACAAATAAAGCCATCGACAAAATCATTTACGCTATTCACATTGTCAGAACTGCCAGAAAACAACAGTAAATTAATTTTATGTTGCTCAAAAACGGCCGCAACACCTTTCATAAACTTACTGGCCACAGGATCTGACACCATGTATTCAATACTGTCCGATAATACCAATGCTACTGTATCAAATTTGCCACGCCTTAAAGATTGCGCGGCTTTATTGGGTCCAAAATATCCTAGCTCGTTACAGGCAGCTAGAATGTCTATACGGCGTTTTTCCGACAGCTGATCTGGACGATTAAACGCATTAGATACCGTCGCATTCGACACACCTAATTCTTTGGCAATACTTTTTAAGGTCCAATGCTTGGAGTCTGGCATAACGGGTCCGTTTACGTCGTGGTTTTAGCCTATATAGCTATACATAACATGAATGTATCGATGCAAGTCGATGAAAAAAATCAGATGTTGGCCTAGCGTTGAAGCGAAAAACCGCCCCAGCGAGTTAGACTGTTACCAAATTATAAATCGTCTTGCTGCTGAACATGCTCAACCAAGCTGGCGATCGACATATTTTGTTCAACTGTTGGTTTTTTTAAGCGTTTTGCAAACCAAAAACGAGGCTTCCAATAGATATTATTTAAACTCGAAATTTTTACCCCTTTTTTAGTCGAGGCATGTAAAAATCGGTCATTGCCCATGTAAATACCGACATGACGAACGGTTCGATTGGTTTTAAAAAAAACTAAATCGCCAGTCTGTAACTGATTACGCGGTACTTCTTTACCTAAAATACGTTGAGAGTTCACAGTACGAGGCAACTTGTCGCCAACAATATTCAGGTAGGCTAAATACACAAAACCTGAACAATCTACGCCATTTCTACTCAGGCCACCTAAACGATATGGAGTGCCTTTCCATTGGTTATGAAAACTCAATAGGTTTGACTCACTCCACTTGGGAGGTTCTGGCTTAAGCATGGGAGGAACCACCACGGGCTTAGGTGCGACAACCACAACAGGAGAAGACGCACACGCAGACAACAACAGCACTAAACAACTAAACAATAATCTTTTAGCCAATTCAACCCACTCCAAACCCCGAAAAATCATCCGAAATATAAATTCTTTGTTCGTAATACACAATCAAAATAACCGCTGCACCGCTTAGTGTTAACGAGTCATCATTTGCATGCACTGCACTAAAGCCCGTTTAGCCGCCATTTTATCGACTTTAATTTGGCAGCGTAGCATAGTTCCTTGCCAGTTTGACCAAAAAACACTCGCCAATGTTGATGCCGGTAAGTCCGCACGAATATGTCCTTGTTGTTGCCCTTGCTGAATAAGTGCACTCAATAAGGCGATCCATTGATCATAAAGCTGATTCAAGGTTTGATGCAGTAACGGCGACTGGCTACTGACCTCAACCATTAAGTTACCCATCAAGCAGCCACGCGGTTCACTGCCACTAAACAGCTCATCAATCAGTTGATGATATCCATTTAGCACAGTAGATAAATTGGCTTTAAAATTCACGCCTGGATCGATAGCGATAGGTTGAATGCGCTGCTGGAAATAATGTTCAGCCACAGCTGCAGCAAACGCTTCTTTACTGGCAAAGTAATGATAAAAAGAACCTTTAGGAATACCCACTTCGTCGAGAATTAATTTAATACCTACTGCGCTATAACCGTGTAACGCAAAAAGCTTTTCACCTACGACGCATATTGACTGTCTACTCGCTGCACTTTTATTCATTTAACCTCCATTTTTTAGTGATAGGATAAACAAGAATAGACCAGTCGGCTAATTTTAGTTACTAATAAGCTAAAACATGCGCTTTTATCATTAGATGATTCAACAAAATTGTCCCATCAAAGCTCTATTTCTGGATCAATCCATCATCTATATACGCAACCAAAATATGTTTCCGACAAAACTTAAGCTCAGTAGTGGACTTTGAAAAACCATGTTCTATCAGCACCACGGCATTAAATGCAGCGGTAACCACGCAGGCTTTTCAACATAACGTAATGACTATCGGCCAGATTTCTTATAAGCAAAAAATCTACCCAAGATGGAACAGAAAAACAGCCAATATATGGGTAAATACTGCTTGTACCACCCTGAATAAAACGGGGTTAACCACTATGGGTATTATTGGCTATCGACTCTTTCAATAACTGCATATTTTCATCACGCCGATCAGAATAGCTATTATCCATATGCTCATCGACTAGCTGTTCACAACGTTTTTGAGCTTCATATTGCTTGAGGGGATCCACTTCTTTATCAGTTTGCGCTTGGCACAATACATTGCCACAGCCAGATAGTAACAACACACTTGTCAACACTAGCCACGACATGACATTTAACAGCGGTTTTATCATATGGTTGGTCATAGAAAAGAGCATCCTTAAGTCACCACTTCACATACTTATTTTAGGCATAAAAAAACCAGCCCGAAGGCTGGTTTGAAGTATAACCGAATAAATTATCCTGTTACACGTAACTCATCGACTACATCTTTAACGTCATCGGTATTTTTAGCGATGGTTAATGCTAAATCACGTTCTGCATCGCTCGACACAGTACCTTTTAAGGTCACTACACCATGTGCAACATCAACGTTAATATCGGTGCCCGACACGTCAGCGGAGAATAGTAATCGCGTTTTCACTACGGTAGCGACTTTCGAATCGGTTAGTGATTCACCTAAATCCTTGCTGTCTTTATCATTGTGCTGCTTCATCACCGAAAGCTCATTGTTAACGTCTTTCACGCCATCTAAGCTTCTAATTAACTCTCCGGCAAGTGACTTATCAACACTGCTGTTAACTTTACCTGTTAGGGTCACGTTACCATCATGTACGTCGGTATTAATATCAAATGAATTCAGATTAGTATTTAACAAAAGTGTGGTTTCAGCTTTACCATCGATCCACGCATCTTTTGCATCATCTTGCCAATCTTGTGCTGCATTTGCACCAAATGCCATTGAACCTAACACAATGCTCATTACTACTGATAATGTGGTCTTTTTCATAAAGTTTTCCTCCGTTGTTAATCTCAAGGATTATAATGCGCGAACCATGCCAACTTTTATAACTTACTGTTAAAATTGATGATAATTTGTTTTAGTGTTTATTTTAATAAACTTTATGGACAACGATATCGGACTTTTTTACCGACACTAGGTAAATTTTTCATCGTCGCAATGGGTGTTAATGGATCTCAATGTAGATTAGCAAAATCAACCTGATCTCTCATTCAATAAACTCTCTAGATATTGAAACTATGGCTTATTCAATAGGCACAAAACCATTATGTTACCAGTCAGAAAAACACGCGCTAGCCACAAATTAACAGCACCTCGAATACTAAAAAGCGCATGACAATATTAATTATCATGCGCTTTTTTAGTGCGTGCATATGACTAGGTATGAACAACGGAGAGATTTTTCATAGTGTCACAGCTCATTTGTAACCAAGCAATACCTTCGGCAAGCTGGCTAGCAACACACTGATTTTTAGTTTTTCTAGCTGCTTGCTTTAAATGAACCAAGACTTGTTGTTCCGTTTCAACCAATACCGCTATCACTTGGGGTAACGGCTGCTGTTGTATAACTTGTTCGGCCTTAGCATAGTGGCGACGTGAGGATTGTTGATGGTAAGTTTGGCTATCTATCGGCCTTGCTTGGCTTGAACGCACCACGCTAAACAATGGTGTTAAACGATCCAGCATGCATTTTCGAATGTCGGCCATGTGGATAAAAATTCGTTTGATGTTGTAATCGTCGGTCCCCAATGTGGCTTGGACATAAAATTGTTGTCCTTCCTGGCATAAATCAATAGCCTCATGCAATAGCCATACATCGGACTCAGCCTGTTCGTCTCGAGTAAATGATTTCAATGTAAATCCTCCTGCATTCGATAATTTTACTGGCACTTTGTTGGATGGGTTGTGTAACATATACGGGTACAGCACACCTTATTAAGCAAAAACTAAACCATGAACACCCCATGTACATGGGCAAAAATTAATTAACCTTCTAATAGTTAAAGTTATTATAATTTGTCCGGGTCTGAGTTAATTACCTAATTACACGGAATGATTACTTGTGATTGTCAACACGACATCACTGGTAAACATTAGACTTAACACCACAGGGAGTGAATCGGTATGCCACGTCCAACACTTTTTTATCATCTACACCGTCGTCAAGAAGGTGAAGCACGACTCCTTGCCTTGCCGAGTTGTCAGCACTTTAATAAGATTGCTAGTTCAGTTGACCAGCCCTGGTTAGACCAACTGCACAGTAACTCGATAGATGTTGCGATCATTGAATTATCACAGTTAAGCCAACTAGAATACGCAGAGTTAACTGACAGTGCGTTAATGTCGGATATTGAGTTCATCTTCTTAAGCGAAGGTAAACCGAACCCTAACTTAGATCATTTAATGTCAAAAAGTGCTGGTTACCATTTTCGCCAGCCTTACGATGCCGATGCAATTAACGATACCTTAGAAGACTTTGCCCAAGACTTGCAGTCGCAATCGACTAAGTTAAAACAGCCCCTTTCGAGTGAACTAGACCAATACGGTTTATTGGTTGGTTCATCGCGGTCAATGCACAAGTTGTATCGTACTATTCGCAAAGTTGCCGTCACCGAAAGCAACGTACTTATTGTCGGTGAAAGCGGTGTCGGTAAAGAGCTTGTAGCCAACACGATTCATTTGGCCAGTAACCGAGTCAATCAACCGTTTATCGCCATCAACTGTGGCGCATTAAGCCCTGAATTGGTCGACAGCGAACTGTTTGGCCATGTAAAAGGCGCTTTTACCGGTGCTCATCGTGATCACCGCGGTGTGTTCGAGCAAGCTGAAGGTGGTACCTTATTTCTTGATGAAGTCACCGAAATGCCATTGGAACATCAAGTCAAATTGCTACGCGTACTCGAAAACAATGAATATCGTTCTGTTGGCTCACAACACCTTAAAAAAGCCAATGTTCGCATTGTGGCTGCAACTAATCGCGATCCAGCTGACGCTATTGATGCTGGCCGTTTTCGCGAAGATTTATACTTTCGTTTAGCGCATTTTCCTATCAACGTGCCACCATTACGCGATCGTAACGATGACATAACGGGTTTAGCCCAACACTTTCTAGCCTATCGAAATACCGCTGAAAAACTCACTAAAACCTTTTCGGATGATGCTCTTAAACTTATCCAACAACAGAAATGGTCCGGAAATGTCCGCGAATTAAAACACGCAATAGAACGTGCATATATTTTGGCAGAAGATACCATTCTACCTAGCCATATCACTGTGACACCTCTAGAACCATCAACAGAACCTTTAGCTGACGATGTACAAATACCTGCTGGCATGCGCCTAGACGAACTTGAAAAAGTTGCTATCTTTCAGGCACTTGATAAATCTATGGGCAATAAAAATGATACTGCCAAACAGCTAGGCATTAGCGTTAAAACCCTTTATAACAAACTCAGCAAGTACGAAGAGCAAACCGATTCAGACGAACCATAGCGTCATTAAACGCCCATCCATTAAACGTGTTTGCTCGCTTCTGGCACAAGCACATTTAATGACCTGGGTTTGACTTTAATACACAAATCTTCCGACTCAAATAACTCACCATCGATCACATATTGGCAAGACGAATCTGTGTTTAAGTAGATTTTTTTTGCTTGCTCATGATGAATTTGACTCTGTTGATTATCTTCACGTTCTCCAGTTAAGCCTGCAAATAGCAACTCGGTCATACTCAATAATTGTTGTGGCGATGTCTCGCTCGACTCAATCCAGGTAATATCTAACAAGCCATCGCTAATATTGGGCTCACCATTACCTAGTGCTAATAAACTGGTAAAAGGCGCAGCATTAGCAATCACTAAACTGGTGGTGTTAATCACTTGAATATCGCCACCATCAATCTGTACTCTTATCGACAACGGCTGATTTTCGTCTATCGCCTCCCACAACCCATTAAGGTAAGCCAGTTGCCCTAACGCATTTTTTTGGTCACGGTCAGCCTTTTCTATCATTTTCTGCTCAAAGCCAAGTCCCACCAGCAACAACATCAACTCATCATTACATGTAGCTGTATCAACACGTTGTGAATAACCTTGAATCAAAATATCAAGCGCTTGCGGTACCGGCACCAATTTACTGACGGCGCCAAACAAAGTATGACTTAGTGCATTGGTGGTTCCCATCGGAATAATACCTAAGAAAATATCGGTATCAACAATCACTGATGCCACCTCGTTAACCGTACCATCGCCACCACAGGCCACAATGATATCTGCGCCTTCTTGCTTGGCTTGTTCGGCTAACTGCACTGCAGACTTATCTTTGGCGGTATACAGCACTTCAAGCTGAAAGTAATCCGTCAAGGTTTGGGTAATATGCTCTGCTTCATCATGCCACTTACCACCACCAGACACCGGATTAACAATTAACCAAGCGCGTTTGTGAATATTGATTTGTTGCTGACTATGCATTTTTTCTATAGCGGCCAACTGCCATTTATTTAACCGTGCCGTTTGGCGGATACTATTGATGGATTTAAGCACATCATTAACATTACGATTTCTCTCACGGCAGACTAAATAAGCCGCTAATACCAACACCGAACGCCCCCGGCCTAGCGCGCAATGCACTACTACATTTTTACCATTACTGACTTGAGTGTGTAACCAATTAATTGCTTGATTTAATTGCGCGACGGTCGGCACACTGTGATCTAAGATAGGAATATTTAAATAGCCAATATTTTCATCCATCAAGGTCCACTCTAATGCGTCAAATTCGGCAGTAACATCCAAAATCGCATCAATTTTTTCATGCTTAAGTCGGTCAATATCACTGGGAAACAATCGGCAGGCTAAATACAACTGCTTATCTATTTTTTGGATTACGGGCACTTTGTCGTGCTTCCTTGCCCAGGCGTTATACAGCTGGCACCCCATTAAAAAGGGAACAAAACTCCAACTGATATACCAAGGAATACTGCCATCTTGGCTTTTTCGGAAAATGCCTGCGCTATTAAACCAATAAGCTGAACTCACCAGCCCCAAAGATAATGCAACCCAAGCAAAAATAACCTTAAGTAACACATAAGGAAGCGCCACACATAAGCACAAAGCCAATAATGCGCCAACAGTATAATAATATTTAATATGAATACGGGTTAGCATTGTGGTCCTCCTGTTGTAAAAAAGCAGCACATGTGTGCTGCTTAGGCTAATACTTATCATAATAACTATCTGGTTATTTCGTCGCTGTCAGTCAAACATTCCACTTCGACTTACATTGGTTTAAATGGAATGACTCTACCTATAACAATGCATTTTGAGTTGTAACACTTAACGACTTAAACAAATAAAATAGTTAATGTGATTGATACAATGCTTAACAGTCTGGATCTTCTGCTTTCATACCTTCTTTAACATCTTCACATGCATCTTCAACTGCATTACCGGCATCTTGCATCATTTCATCCACTTTCTCACCTGCGTTTTCAGCTTTGTTATCTGAACATGCTGATAAACCAGCCGTTAAAAACACCATTAAACTTGCCATTGTCAGTAATTTTAATAATTTCATATTCATCTCCTGGATGATGGTTGTAATCGAATAAACTTGTTTAAGTAACCTCAACTCTGATTAAGAGATGAGGTAAATACTATCCTCGGGGAGCTTTGCCTCTAATCGCATTGGCTACTAACGAAATCACTAGCAACACAATAAAAATAAAGAAAATAATTTTCGCGATGCCTGCTGCTGCACCTGCAATACCGGTAAACCCCAATAGACCCGCTATAACGGCTATCACTAAAAACATTAATGTCCAGCCCAACATAAAAACCTCCTTGGTGTACGGTTTACATTGTGATGTGCGTTGAATTTACGCTGACGATTGATACAAATATCTTATCTCTATCGTAAAAACGAACGATTCACACCACGACTATGTATTAGTTAAAGCCAACATCGTGCCAACTTTAACAAAACGTTATAAGACCATGATTTTTAGATATTTTAAATTTAAGGTAAGAAAATCAGTAATGAGGAAGCCATAGACGAGCAGGCAATTTTTACCGATGATACGGTAAGAGTTTCAGGTTACCACGCCACCGTAGTGAAATATCGATAAGTAAACAAAAATGCATCTAGTGGCTGTAATGGATTACCCTTTATGAGGCAACTTAAGTGAAATTAAAGCAGCAAGAGCTATAAAGCCACTGGATATCCATAAGCAGGCTTCTAAACCATAAGCTTGATACACCCAACCAGACAGTACCGTACCGATTAACCTTCCCATGGCATTGGCCATATAGTAAAAGCCCACATCCAGTGACACACCATCACTGCCGGCATAGCTAACAATTAAGTAGCTATGCAATGACGAGTTAATCGCAAACACCGCGCCAAACACTAATAAGCCGATAACGACACTTTCCAGCACATAAAAATCTGCATGTAACGCCACTGCAATCGCGGCGGGAATGAGTAGTAAGTAAGTTGCCCATGCAAATGCTGCTCGGCCACTGGGTACTTTTCCTTGTCGTTTACCGGTGAAATAAGGTGCAACGGATTGCACCACACCATAACCAATCACCCAGCTAGCCATAAAGCTGCCAACCCACCAATGATCCCAACAAAAGGTTGTGGCTAAAAATACCGGTAGTGCCACCACAAACCATACATCCCTAGCGCCAAATAAAAACATCCGCGCCGCCGAAAGGATGTTAATCGACTGACTTTTAGAAAAAATATCTTTGAATTTAGGTTTGTTTTTAGCTTTGCCCAAATCATCTTTTAAGGCCACTAAACTACATAACCATACAATGCCTAATAGTGAAGCCATTAAGATAATGGCGCCTCTAAATCCTAAGCTTGTGAGCAAGACGCCGCCTAAAAAGAAACCAATCCCTTTTAAGGCATTTTTTGAGCCAGTTAACAACGCCACCCATTGATAAAGCTTGCCTTCAGCATCTGCTGGCACTAGGGTTTTAATAGCACTTTTGGCACTCATTTTATTTAAATCTTTGGCGATACCCGACAAGGCTTGTGCCGCCATAACATAAACGACAGTCAACATTTCTGTGGATACGGTAAGCATAGCTAACGCCACTATTTGCAGGCCTAAGCCAATGTTCATGGTGTTATTTAGGCCAAGCCTTGCGCCTAACCAACCACCAACAAGATTAGTCACTACGCCAAAAATCTCATAAAACAAAAACAACATTGCAATATTTAACGGGCTGTAACCCAATTGATGGAAATACAACACCACCAGCATACGCAAAGCGCCATCGGTTAAGGTAAATGCCCAGTAATTACCAGTGATCAGTAAATACTGCTTTATCGATGGTGATAAGGAACGCAATGAATCCAGCCCCATGAAGCTTATTCCTTATCTGCTAAGCCGACTTTGCGGGCGAGCTCTGCGGTACGATTGGCATATCCCCACTCGTTGTCGTACCACACATACAGTTTAACTTGGGTGTCATTCACCACCATGGTCGACAAGGCATCGATAATGCTTGAGCGCGGGTCGGTTTTATAATCTACCGACACTAATGGACGCTCTTCATAACCCATAATGCCCTTAAGCTCACTATCAGCAGCTTGCTTCAATAACTGGTTTACTTCTTCTGCAGTCGTTCCACGAGCCACTTCAAATACACAATCGGTGAGTGACGCATTGGCTAACGGCACACGTATCGCATGACCATTTAACTTGCCTTTTAACTCAGGGAATATATGAGTAATTGCGGTAGCAGAACCAGTAGTAGTTGGTATCAAACTAATGCCACACGCACGGGCGCGACGTAAATCTTGATGCGGTGCATCTAAAATAGTTTGGGTATTGGTAATGTCATGAATCGTGGTCATTGAGCCATGCTTAATGCCAATATTCTCATGGATAACTTTTACCACTGGCGCTAAGCAGTTGGTGGTACAAGAAGCTGCGGTCACGATTGGGTGAATGGCTTTGTCGTATAAATCATCATTTACACCCATCACAATATTAAGCACGCCGTCTTCTTTTACTGGTGCAGTTACCACAACCCGTTTTACACCTTGATCTAAGTAAGCTTGTAGCAAGGCTTTGGTTTTTATCTTGCCTGAGGCTTCAATCACCACATCGCATTTTGACCAATCAGTGTCTTGGGTAGCGACATTACGGCTGCAAGGAATGGCTTTACCGTTAATAACAATAGCATCACCGTCATGTGTTGCCTCGTGGTGCCAGCGGCCATGGACTGAATCAAAGGTCATTAAATGTGCCAGCGTGGCGGCATCGCCAGCAGGATCGTTAATATGTAAAATTTCAACATCGTCCCAATCATACGCCGCACGCATGGATAAACGTCCCATACGGCCAAAACCGTTAATGCCTATTTTTATCGTCATAATGGTGTCCTAAACTTTGCTTTATGTTAAGTCTTGATTGTAAGGATTGATTATTAGTGTCAAGTATTCGGTTAAACGGTTAGTCATTTAAAGCGGTAAAATATTAGCGCTGCAATAAATTTAAAGTGCGGTCACATTAATGCTTAAACCAATGCTGTGTGCGGTTAACAATCGCCACCAGCGACAACATCACTGGCACTTCAACCAACACTCCCACTACTGTGGCGAGGGCTGCACCTGAATGTAAACCAAAAAGCGATATCGCCACGGCTACTGCAAGTTCAAAAAAGTTAGATGTGCCAATTAAACAAGCTGGTGCAGCAATATTGTGTGCCAGTTTTAACCATTTGGCCGCGATATAAGCAATGATAAAAATGCCATAAGTTTGGATAATCAACGGCACAGCAATTAAGCCTATCGTTTGTGGATCCGACACTATTACCTCGGCCTGAAATCCAAATAGCAATACCACAGTGGCCAATAAACCAATAATTGACCAAGGCTTTACGTTAGCCAGAAAGGAGTTAATAGCAACCAATCCATGGCGGCGATTAAGTAAGTAACGCGTTGTCACTCCAGCAATTAGAGGCAACAGCACATACAGTAATACCGAAATAAGCAGGGTTTCCCATGGCACCTGAATATCGCTCACCCCCAACAAAAAAGCAGTAATAGGCGCAAAGGCAAAAATCATAATCACATCATTAACCGACACTTGCACTAAGGTGTAGTTCGCATCCCCTTTGGTTAGTTGCGACCACACAAACACCATCGCGGTACAAGGGGCCACACCGAGTAAAATCATGCCTGCGATATACTCTTGGGCAGATGCAGGATCGACCAAGTCGGCAAATAGCACCTTAAAAAACAACCAACCTAAAGCTGCCATGGTGAAGGGTTTAATTAACCAATTAATGACTACTGTCAGCAATAATCCTTTGGGATTTCGGCCAACATCTTTTATGGAAGAAAAATCAATTTGTACCATCATTGGGTAAATCATCACCCAAATAAACACCGCAACCACCAAGTTAACGTGGGCGATTTCAAGGTTGGCAATAACTTGAAATACTCCGGGTTGCCATAAACCTAACAACACCCCAGCCAACATACTTAAGCCAACCCATACCGATAGAAACCGTTCAAATATTCCCATAAAAATGACTCCACACAACTAGAAAATATATAAATATCGATTAAAGCAACTTTTAAAACACACTTTAAAACAACAGCTTAACTACAAAAGCTCACTTTATTTGGCCGATTTTGCATTGTGTGTAATTGCTGTAATGACGGCATTATCAAGCCAAGGTTGTTTTCGGTGGTTTCTGCTATTACTGATTTGGCCCAGAGAGGTAAATTAGAATTGATACGATAAAACACCCATTGGCCATGTTTTCTGTCGCTTAGAATATTGGCCTTTTTCAATAAGGCTAAATTGCGCGATACTTTAGGTTGGCTCTCTTCATCAAGCGCCGCCATTAACTCGCATACACACAGCTCACCATGATAATGGGTCAACATTAAGGTTTTTAAGCGAATGTCATCGGTAAGGCATTTATAAAATGTAATGGGGTCAACTTCTTTGAATTCAGGTGCTTCGGCTTCGGGCACCAACTCAAATGGCCTTAGACCCGTAGTTTGTTGCTCCACTAACAGAAACATCGTCAGGCGGTTATTTATATCGCGTAAAGTCAAAAAAAATGGTTGCTCGCCTGCGCGATTTTTAGGATCGGGAAAGTCCCATGCCAGTTGCTTACCCGCGCCAGGATAACTACGACATTCATTATTGGCTTTATCGCATAGGGTAATAACATAATCGAAGTCTTTGCCGGCAAAAGTCTGTAGGTGCTTAGACACTAAATCACCCGCATCAATACCGAAGCGAGTAATAGCCTCAATAGTTCGAACATCGACTTGCTCTGGCGATGTCCCGGCACTAAACACATCAAATTGATCAGCCGCTTTATTGCGTAACAACGCCTCAGCCATTTGCGAACGCGCCGAATTGCCAGTACATAGAAACAACACAGTTTTCTTTTTCATAACGGATAAACAAGAAGTAAAAACATACGATCAAGTGTATATACGAAAGTTTACATATACAAGTAAAGGTACAAAAAAAACCGATTCAATATGAATTGATCGGCTTAAAGAATTAATGATATTAAAAAGTTCTTGGCGTGCTCATTTAAATCGGCCCCTTTTTACTGCCACCAATTTACGTTAATGGCCAATTTTGAGCGCCTATTACATAACAATTAAACCATTTCCGGAGGTAAGGGTTTACTATACAAATAACCTTGTAAATTAGTACATCCCATAGCCTTAAGTAACTCATGCTGCTCTATATACTCGACACCTTCAGCAATGGTACTGAGCTCTAAATTAAGTGCTAACTGCACGATTGTGCGAGCGATTGCGGCATCTTTTTGATTGCTCACAATTCCATCTACAAACGACTTATCAATTTTTAATGTATCAATGGGGAAACTCTTTAAGTAGTTTAATGAAGAGTAGCCGGTTCCAAAATCATCAATAGCTAACTTCACACCTAGTTTTTTTAACATAAATAGCAAAGCAATCGCCTCATCGACGTTACTGATGATGGCTGATTCTGTAATTTCAAGCTCAAGTAGATTTGGTGGTAAACCTGTTTCAGTCAGAGCGCTTTTAACGTGGTCTAAAATATTTGCATGGTTGAATTGCAATGCAGATAGATTGACAGCCATGCGCTGAAAATTCGCATCTGCAATATGTATCTGTTTAGCTTTGTTACAAGCTTCAAGCAAAGCCCATTCTCCAATAGGGATAATCAAGCCGCTACTTTCAGCAATCGCGAGAAAATCTATCGGAGCTAACAAGCCTCTTGTTGGATGGTTCCAACGCAATAATGCTTCGTATCCAACAATGTTGTCATTTGCTGAGTCAATTTGTGGTTGGTAATAAAGTACAAACTGATCTCCTAACCTTATAGCCTCTCGCAGTTCGACTTCAATTTTGAGCCTATCCATTAACGATTTATGCATTTCATGAGAAAAAAGTTGGTAACCATTTTTGCCGTTGTGTTTCACTTCATACATGGCAGTATCTGCATGCTGCAGTAAAATATCGCCGGTTTCACCGTCGTCGGGATAAAAAGAAATACCGATGCTGGCCGAAATAAATGTTTGTTGCCCCTGAATAACAAAGGGTTTCGAAAGCGCATCAAGCACTCGCTGAGCAATAATAGCGACATTATCAAACGCTTCTAACTCACATAAAAGTAAAGTGAATTCATCGCCGCCCAAACGAGCAAGATGTTCATTTTCATAATCAACCCGGCTGCCAACACTAAGCTCATCTGAAATACGTACAGAACTTTTTATCCGTGTCGCCGTTTCGCATAACAACTCATCGCCAGCTTTGTGTCCCAAGGTATCATTTATTCTTTTGAAATGATCTAAATCAATGAATAGTAATGCTAATTTTGTTGAGTGACGTTTGGCTGAAGCAATTGCAGAGTCTAACTGCAACAGAAATTTACGCCTGTTCGGTAGATCAGTTAACGTATCGTAAAAGGCATAATAAGCGATTTCTTGCTCTGATTTTTTGCGGCTTGAAATATCATGCAAGGTGCCATTAATTCGCGGTTCACCAAAATCATAAGTGATATCTGTTCGGTCATGTAGGGTAATAATCTCACCACTACCATGTAACACACGATATTCAATATCATAGGGTTGCCGATGCTTTAACGCTGTTTTAACCGTTAATTTTAAAAATTCACGATCATCTGGGTGGATGATTTCTAGCAATTTAGAAAACGTAATGTCTATCTCTTGAGGTTGCATTCCCAACATACGATAAACTTCATCAGAGCAGTCTAACTTATCGGATGTAAAGTCCCACTCCCATGAGCCCAGGTGAGCAATACTTTGTGCTCTGGCAAGTTTGTTTTTACTTTTGGTTAGCTCTTTGATTGTTTTATTGGCTTTAAGCACATAATGAATGCGGTGACTGAGCAACGGCCACTTAACCGGCTTGGTCATGAAATCTGTTGCACCCACATCGAAGGCTTTTTGAATGTCTTGAGGTTGATCTAATGCTGTCACCATAATAATGGCGACATTATCCCCTTCGGGTAATGAACGGATCACTGAACAGCATTCAAAGCCATTCATTTTGTCCATCGACACATCGAGCAATATTAAATCTGGTGTATGTTCGGAAAAAAGCTGTATCGCCTCTTCGCCACTGCTGGCCTCAATAATATTGCCAACAGAATGGCTTAGTGCCCGACGCATCAGAATTCGAATGACGGGATCATCATCAACGATTAATACCACATCTTGAAGTGTATTTAACGACATTAGACAAGCCTCTCTAACTTTAGCAATATTGCCTCTTTAGTTTGTTCAAACACAGGCAATAATGTGTCTGAGAGATGATTGGCATCGCTCAACTTACCACTACGTGCAAACAACTCAATTTGACTCGCTAACGTCTGAATTTTTATCGCCCCTACATTGGCCGAACTGGACTTTAGTGAGTGTGCTGATTTAAAGACTTGATCGGCATCCTTGTCTATTAACCCTTTAATAACATTACTAATCAATACTGGTGCATTTTCTAAATACAAATCCGCTATACTTTTCACCAGATCACTTGAGTCATCAGGCGAAATTTGTTGAATGTCATCAAGGGGCCCATCAACAAATACTAACGATTCCTCGCTCTGAACTTCCTCGACCACGGCAACAGGACTCTCAGACTCAAAAACCCATCTATTCATGCATTCTGATAGATTCTGACGAGTAAAAGGTTTTAACAGCGTATCTTTAGCGCCTGCGTTACGGAATAGCCTTTTTACATTCGGTTGAATGTCGGCAGTAAGTGCGATGATAGGGGTTTCATAATTAATGCAACTCTGACCTAAGTCAGTTATCGCTTGAGTTGCAACTATCCCATCAACTACCGGCATATGGTAATCCATAAAGATGAGATCAAACTTTTTCTCGCTGGCTCTGGCGATGGCTTCTTGACCATTATTTACAATTTCACATTGATGCCCTAAAGACTCTAACAAGCTTTTTACCACCAACTGATTGACCACATTATCTTCTGCAACTAACACTATAGATTGTCGGAACACTGCCTGAACATGATCATCTGGCTCAACGTCTACAGTAGCTGTTGATATTGAGTTATCTTGTGGCACAAGGGGAATGCTAAACCAAAAACGACTGCCTTCGTCTAACGTACTTTCAACACCATAACGGCCATTCATCAATACGACTAACTGTTGGCAAATAGCCAAACCTAAACCCGTTCCACCAAACTCACGGGTAATCGTACTATCAGCTTGCATAAATGGGGTGAAAATGCTCTCTAATTTTGATGCCGCAATGCCAATACCGGTATCTTTAACGGTAAAAGTAATATAAGTATCAGACGCCTCCATGTGCTCACTCACCGCTATAGAAATAGCACCTTGGCGGGTAAATTTTATCGCGTTTGAGACAAAGTTATTAATAATTTGTCGTACTCTGACAGCGTCACCCAAGTAATTTTCGTGGCTCAATGGCGATATGACCACCTCAAAATCCAGACCCTTTTTCCCTGCCGACACTTTATGTGAATGACATGTGGAGGTGACAAGATCAGGTAAATTAAAAGTTTTGATGTCTAAATCCATTTTATTGGCATCGGCTTTCGAGAAATCCAGCACTTCATTCAGCAACACCAATAATGTTTGCGCAGACTCGTTGATCATCTGTACCGTGTTAGACACTTCTTTATTTAATTTAAAAGAAGTCAGTAAATCAGAAAAACCAACAATACCATTCAGTGGCGTTCTAATCTCATGACTCATCACCGCTAAAAACTCAGACTTTGCCTGACTGGCTTTTTTGGCAATTTCAAGGGTTTGTTGCAGTTCAAACGTGCGCTCTGAAACACGATTTTCGAGTTCATGATTAATCGTTTCTAATTGCCTGCCTCGGGCATCAACCTCGCCGATCATCACATTAAAGCTGTGCGCCAGCTGAGAAAATTCATCATTCGATTTGAGGTTGACTCGTTGCGTATAGTCTTTTTTATTTGAGATATGTTCTATAACTTCCAAAAGCGTATTAAGTGGTTTGGTGAATAAAGATTGCAACCAAAACATCACCAATAAACTCGCCGTAAAAGCCAATATGCTGGCTGAAGTAACCAACACTAAATAATCATCCAGTTGCTTAGTGAGTGCGTTCATATTATCCGTAATATGTAACAAGCCCACCACCTCACCTTCAAAAAGCAAAGGGGTATATGAGTGCACTCCATCATTGTTAAATTGCGTCAGCTTTTTCTTCGAAGAAATAAGATTCAATAATTCCTGCTGGTCAATAACGCCTTGATAAACCCCATGACCTTGGTAAGCAGCAAATGGATTACCTGCAGGATCATAAATAGTCGCGTGGATGATATCTGGCTGAGCAATGAGCGCGGATAAAGTCTTTTCGGCTGACGATGGATCATTAAAAATAACCGCTGACAGACTATTGCTCGCCACAATATCACTTAGCACAGCTAAACCTTGCTCAGCTTTCTCTTTAGTCACTGCATATTGCTTAGTGATTAATGATGCTGAGATAATGACAATGACAAGAATAGCGATCGCTAGCATTGAAAAAATCAATTTTGTTCGAATTGATGCAAAATTCATTATTTTCATCGTTTAACCTCAAGTGCCAATTTCAATACTTGTGAACTGATATCCAACCCTGAAGCCTCTAACACTTTAATATTAATATTGAAAAACAATCGTTTATCTTTTTCAACGATTTCAATCATGCCTCCTTGCACCGCAAATCCCGAGATATCTGAAACCGTTAAAATAGGTTTATTATCGACAGCCAAAAACAAACGACGAGTTAAATCCCTAGAGTTAGCATCGATAAATACCACATCACACTGTTCGATTTGACTTGTTTCTGATAGCTGAATAGCCGCGATTGATTGAGTCACCAATTTTTTCTTCGCAAGCCCCATAAAACTGTCGCGATATTGATTTCCAAAGAAACATATTTTCCACGCAGATGGTGTATTAAGTCGCGATTCTGGCCACTGGGTAAATTTCGCGAAGTTATAGGTAAACGCCGCTTTTAAATCAAACGAGTCCTGGGACATAGCCATAGATGAACGCGGAAGCAGCACAAATACAACCAATAATGAATACAGTATCTGTCGACTCAAATTAGCTTTTTTCATTGTGGCGACCTTAAAAGCTTAACGTCGCTTTAACAAAGTAACTTGGTCCCACCCGATAAGGAAATTGTAAGCTTTCTCCTTCATATTCAAGGTGGGTAGGATGAAGCAAATTTTTCCCGAACACCGATAATGAGACATCCGGCGTAACCATCCAGCGTAGCCCAATATCCACACTATGGTAGCTAGGAATTGTCTTCATACTTGTGCCGTTTTGGCTTATCACGTTATTGTTATCGATAAAACGCCATACGAAGTTAACATCTATATCATCGGTAATATTCCAATCGATTATTGTTGATAACATATGCTCAGGTGCATCAGTATTCTGATTTAAACTGCCACCAAATTCGCTTTGGATAAAGCTGTAATTGGCTCTTAACTGAAGTGAGTGAGTTGCAACCCACAGCGAAGATAATTCAACCCCATAGTTATATCCATCCAAACTATTGCCAAATAAGACATATTGCGAAATATAATTAGGGAATGTACTGAAATCAATTGTACTGTCAGACTCTGACACGCTGCGCAGTTTGCCATAATCGTTATAAAATACGGTAGTATCAAAAGACCATTGGCTTGCCGGAATAAAACGATATCCTATCTCGTATGAGACCATTTCTTCGGATTCAAAATTGTCGTTACCTGACACCCATACCTTAACCAGCGGGGCCACGTCAGAAGGCGGTATATTAAGGGCATTTGCAGATATATTGTTTTCTAATCTTGATGGGGTTCGCACTGCTCGAGCAATAGAAGTCCATACGCTGTTTCTTGTATCTAACTGCCACCTAAGACGAATATTGGGTTGAACTTCAAAACCTGCATAGTCATTTTGTTCAAAACGCGAAGCCAGAGTAAGCCACAACTCGTCTTTAACTAGCATAATTTCGTCACTGATGAACGCACTCCACAAATCAGTATTTGTCGAGGAAGCCTCACTACTTTCTAGAATAGGGCTGGATCCGAGCTCATCTTGTATATAACGGTATCCTAATCCCCAAACAACATTATGATTTTGCCCAATAATTAACTGATGCTGAAAATCAACATCAAAGGTTTCACTGCTTAAACCATACAAATTTTCATCTCTGTTGGCATAATCGTAATAAGTTTGCACACTATATTCAGAGGTTGCCGATAATGCTTTGGTGTACTTTGATAACAAGTTAAAGCCATCACTTTTGACTTCGTCAGTATAATAATTTCGATATAGCGGCGCTTCTGTTGATGCAATATTAGGTGCTTGCTGCATTTTAGATGTGTAAAAGTCACTGCTTAACGTGAGACTTGTGTCTGTCTCTAGCTGAATATCAATGCGCCCACCTAATTGCAGATGCTGCCAGCTATTATCTTTGCCTGCATCGGCAAATGGTACCAGTAAGTCACTCTCAAGATCATTTAGGTCAAGCTCAAACGAATCTCTTTCATGGCCTTTCAAATATACTCTCGACGTGACCTTGTCAGACAATGTTGATCCATAACGAAAACCAGCAAAGCCTTGCTCATAATCTCCGGCACCTAGCTCTCCATAGCCTCCTAATGTGTCGGCACTGTGTTTAGTGATAATGTTAATCACACCATTAACCGCATTCGCCCCCCACAAAGCAGCACTTGGACCACGGATGACTTCGATACGCTCAATGTCAGCCATAAGCGTGTCTTGCACTTCCCAATAGACACCGGAGAATGCTGGAGAATAAAGAGTTCGGCCATCCATCAATACCAATAATTTGTTATTGTAGCGCCCATTAAAACCACGACTTCCAATGGCCCACTTTTGTGAGTCAATCTGTGCTACATGTAACCCTGGCACATCGCGAAGCGCTTGTGGAATTGAGGTCGCACCAGAGCGACGAATACTCTCGCTTGTAACAACATAAATTGCTGCTGGTGAATTGGATAGAGGCTGCTTTTGTTTTGATACAGAAGTCACTTCAACATTCATTAACTCTTGTAGACTGAGATCTAAAGAGTCAGAATCAGCGGCTATAGCTGTAGAACTCGCAGAAAAAATAAATAATGCAGAATAAAAAGTCATTTTCAGCTTTAACATTTTCAATAATTCCTTCACCAAGCCAAAGACAACAATGCCAATTTATTTTCAAAAAATTAAATCACACAAACAACTTATTCGATTAAGTTTAAAGTATGTTCAATGGTAAATCCATTAACATTTTATCAACAACCCACCAAAAATGAATCGTCAAATATCTCAATTTTGATCTTCTGTTAATTTTTGATGACATAAATATGACTATCGGCCAATCCAGTAATATCATTAGCAAGTTAACCTCTTTTGACTACCTCGAAAGGATTAAACATAATTGCTGATAGACTATTGCTCGCGATAATATCGCTAAGCATTATGTTAAACGATAAACTTCGATGACAAATTCATTACTTTCATCGCTTAACCTCAAGTGCCAATTTCAATACTTGAGAGCTGATAGTTAATCCAGATTTTGCTACCACTTGTATATTAACTTTAAAATACAATCGCTTATCTTGCTCGACGATTTCAATCATCCCGCCTTGCATTGCAAAACCTGTGATATCCGAAACCGTTAAAATAGCCTTATTATCGACAGCCACTAACAATCTATGGGTTAACTCCCTAGAGTTAGTGTCTACAAATACAACATCGCACTGATCGATTTGGCTTATTCCAGATAACTCAATGGCCATCACAGACTGAGTTCCCAGCGTTTTATCGGAAAGTCCCATGAAACTGTCGTGATATTGATTTCCGAAAAAACATATTTTCCATGCAGATGAGGTATTAAGACGCGCTTCAGGCCACTGAGTAAACTTAGCAAAGTTATAGGTTAATGCCGCTTTTAACTCGAATGCGTTCTGCGCCATAGAGACTCGCGGAAGCAAAATAGCTCCCACGACCAATAATGAATACAGTAACTGTCGACTTAAATTTGAGTTTTTCAATGTTGCTACCCTAAAAGGTCAAAGTAGCTTTAATATAATAACTTGGTCCCACACGATAAGGGAGTTGGTAACTTTCTCCTTCAAACTCAAGGTTTGCAGGAGAAAGTAAATTTTTCCCGAACGCTGATAACATGACATCAGGCTTAACCTTCCAGTGCAGTCCTAAATCAACTCCGCTATAGCTATCAATTTCCTTAGTACTAAGGTCATTGATATTCAATACGTAAGCTTCATCAATAACACGCCAAACTAGATTAAAATCAACATTATCGCTAATGCTCCAATCCATCATTGTCGATATCATATGCTCTGGGGCATCAGTATTTTGACTTTGATTGGCACCAAATTCATTTTGAGTAAAACTATAATTTACTTTGAATTGGATAGTATCAGTTGCAGCCCACTGAGATGAGAGCTCGAATCCATAGTTATATCCATCAAGATCATTACTGAATGTTAAGTATTGCGAAATGTAATTGGGAAATGTACTGAAATCTGTTGCACCGGCTGGAGCATTGCGCAATTGGTCATAATCGTTATAAAAAATTGTTGAATCAAATGACCATTTTTTAGCGGGCGTAAATCGATAACCTACCTCATACGAAATGATGACTTCAGATTTATAATCCTCGTTACCAGCCACCCATATACTAACCAAAGGTGACTGAACTGAAGGCGGTATGATTTGTGAGTTCACCGATAGATTATTTTCTATCCGCGACGGAGTTCTGATTGCGCGTGCAACAGAGACCCACAGATTATTTTTTTTATTCAACTGCCACATCAGGCGAGCATTCGGTTGAACCTCAAAGCCTGTGTAGTCATAGTGTTCGAAACGTGATGCTAACGTCAACCACAACTCATCATCAACTAACGTAATTTCATCACGAATAAATGCGCTCCACAAATTGGTTCGAGTTGATTCTGACTCGCTACTTACAATAATAGTGCTTTGGTCGAAATCATCTTGAATAAAGCGGTAACCGAGTCCCCAGATAATATTATGATTTTGTCCAACAAGTAGCTGATGCTGAAAATCAACATCAACCGTTTCACTACTAAACCCATACCAATCATCGTCTCTTTTTGCATAATCGTAGTAAGCTTGAAGGCTATATTGAGAGGTTGGCGATAACGCTTTGGTGAGTTTTGATAATAAATTAAAGCCATCGCTGTTGATGTCATTACTATTAAAGTCACGATATGACGGACCAACTAATGAAGGGTAATAAGAGGTCTGCTGCATTTCAGTGCGGTACACATCACTGCTCAACATAAGGCTTGTGCCCGTATCAAGCTCCATATCAACGCGGCCTCCCACTTGAAGATGCATCCAATCGTTGTCTTTATCAACAGTGGCTAATTGCTCCGCAAGACCGCTATCGAGATCTTGCGAATTATACTCAAGCGAGTCTCTGCTATGGCCTTTTACATACACTCTTGATGTTGCATTATCTGATAATGTGGAACCATAACGAAAACCTGCAAATCCTTGCTCATAATCTCCAGCCCCCAATTCTGCATAACCACCAGATGTATCAGCACTGTGTTTGGTAATAATATTAATCACACCGTTTACTGCATTGGCGCCCCACATTGCCGCGCTGGGCCCGCGTATAACTTCAATGCGCTCAATATCGGCCATCAGCGTATCCTGAACCTCCCAGTAGACACCTGAAAATATTGGAGAATAAAGGGTTCGGCCATCCATCAAGACCAGTAATTTGTTGTTGTAGCGCCCATTAAAACCACGGCTACTGATGGCCCACTTTTGAGAGTCAATCTGCCCGACATGCAGCCCTGGCACATCTCGAAGTACTTGCGGGATAGAAGTAGCACCAGAATTACGTATATGTTCGCTTGTGATGACATAGATTGCAGCGGGTGAATTCGATAAAGGCTGCTTTTGTTTTGATACCGAAGTCACCTCAACATTCAGCAACTCTTGCAGACTAAGATCGAAAGAGTTTGATTCATCGGCAGTAGCTGTAGATGTAGATGTAGCAAAGCATGCCAATAGCGCAGAATAAAAAATAACGTTCAACTTTAACATTTCCAACAACCCCTCACTAAGCTAACGACAATTGTGAGAGCCTGCTGATTAAAGACTCAAAAAAGTTCACAATTGATTTACATGATTAACTTACACGATTAAGTAAAAAAAGTATGTTACAGGATAAGAGATTAAGTAATTTTTGAGCGATAGATCTTGTGCAGAACAATAAAAATGCTCTTAGGATCGAAATCATCACAAAGAGTTTACCCGTAAGGGCGCTCTTTTGATCAGCTTTTCGTTTTAGCGTCGGCCTCAGTCCAGCTTGTAGAATTATTAAAAACAACGAGTTAGCCGCTACGGGTAATGAGTGCTTACGGGCAAACTTTATTGTCTCTACACACAATTAAACAACCAATCCAGCTGCGACACCAGATGACCAAGCCCATTGAAAATTAAATCCACCTAACCAACCACTTACGTCCATTACTTCACCAATAAAGTACAATCCAGAGACCTTATTAGCTTGCATGGTTTTAGATGATAATTCATTGGTGTCAACGCCGCCTAAAGTGACTTCTGCGGTGCGGTAACCTTCGGTGCCATTCATGGTAATAGACCAGTCGTTTAAGTCGTTAGCAAGTTTTTCTCGCTCGCCGTGGCCGAGTTGGTTTAATGCTTTATCGAGTTGAGACTCGTCAAATAGTGTTTCAACCAAACGCTTAGGTAACCACTGGCTTAAGGTATTGCGTAGGCTTTGCTTTGGATGATGTTTTAGTGCAAATTCAATTTTATCTAACGCGTTTTCACCCGGTAATAAATTGATAGAAATAGCTTCACCTGGTTGCCAATAATTAGAAATTTGCAGTACTGCTGGGCCTGATAGACCACGATGAGTAAACAACAAGGCCTCGCTAAATTGAGTGCCGTCTTGGGCGGTAATGGTTGTTGGCACGGCAATACCCGATAACGGCTCAAAGCGCACTTTTTGTTCGGCATGCCACGTAAATGGAACTAAACCAGCACTGGTAGATAACACAGTTAAACCAAATTGCTCTGCCAGCTTATAGCCATAAGGCGTAGCACCTAATTTGGGCATGGACAAACCGCCAGTCGCTATCACTAACGACTCGCAGCTAAAGTCGCCATTTGAGGTAGTTAAATTAAATCCTGTATCTGTTTTAATAACAGATAGCATTTCAGTACGCAGCTTTACTTTAGCGCCGGCCCATTCGCATTCAGTCATTAACATGGTGACGATTTCTTTGGCTGAGTCATTACAGAATAACTGCCCATGCTCGCGCTCATGGTATTCAATACCATGACGTTCAACCAGCTCAATAAAATCGCTTGAACGATAGCGAGCTAATGCTGATTTTACAAAGTGTGGATTGCCACAAATAAACTGGTGCGGCTCAACCTTTTGGTTGGTAAAGTTACAACGTCCGCCACCACTGATAAGAATTTTTTTGCCCGCTTGTTTGGCGTTGTCTAGCACCAATACATCACGACCTCGATAGCCCGCGGTTGCAGCACACATTAATCCTGCCGCGCCGGCGCCGATAATAATTACGTCATGATGTTTCACGTTTTACTCCACACTTTAAATGGGTTGTTTTGTATTTAATTGATAAATATTAAATGCAAAAAAGGATGCTATTTTAGCATCCTTTTTGGTATCTACTCACGGTTAACTTAGCCGCTCTGTTGCACTATTTCTTCAGTGTTTCAGATTTTTTGTCTCGACTGAGTAACTCTTTTGCTGCTTCAACGGGTGCTTTACCTTGGTATAACACTTGGTAAATTTGCTCGGTGATCGGCATTTCTACCCCTAGGCGTTTGGCTAAGGTAAACACTTCTTTAGTGTTTCGATAACCTTCGACTACTTGACCGATTTCTTCTTGGGCGGTGATCACGTCTTTGCCTTGACCTAAAGCCAAACCAAAACGACGGTTACGCGACTGATTATCGGTACAGGTTAGTACCAAGTCACCTAAACCAGCCATACCGATAAAAGTAGATGCATCGGCGCCGATAGCTTCACCTAAGCGACTCAGTTCCACTAAACCACGAGTAATGAGTGCGGTGCGTGCATTTGCACCAAAACCAATACCGTCGGACATACCTGCACCAATGGCAATCACGTTTTTAACCGCTCCGCCTAATTGTATGCCGATAAAGTCGTCATTTGCGTATACACGCAAGCGTTTTGGACTATGAAGCAATTCGACCAAGTCATGGGTAAACTGTGGGCATGTACCCGCAACCGAAATAGCGGTAGGTAAACCAGCGGCTAATTCTTTGGCAAACGTAGGCCCAGACAACACAGCGAGTGGATAATGTTCACCTAATTGCTCACGAGCAACATCTTGTAATAAACGGCCAGTTTCAGGCTCTAAGCCCTTGGTCGCCCACACAATACGTGCGTCGTCACGCAATAATGGTTTTGCTTGCTTAAGCACGTCACCAAATACATGGCTTGGTACAACAACCAAAATATTCTTGCTAGCGGCTAAGGCTTTGCCTAAATCAGCTTCGATGGATAAACAATCAGGAAACTGAATGCCAGGCAAAAAACGTTCATTACTGCGGCTTTCCGCTAACACTTGCATGCTTTTAGGATCGTGACCCCAAAGCAATGTCTTATGGCCGTTGCTGGCTAAAGAAATAGCAAGGGCGGTGCCATAAGACCCCGCCCCTAATACCGTAATTTCGGCAGCGTTATTCATAAATTATGCAGTTGCTTCTTCAGTTGCAGCAGCTTGACGCTGTTGAACGTACTGAGCAAATAGAGCATCAAAATTCACTGGAGCAAGGTTTAGTTGTGGGAAAGTACCACGGCCAACTAAGTTGCCAACTAATTCACGTGCGTATGGGAACAATACGTTAGGGCAATATGCACCTAAAGAATGGGCAAGTTGTTGCTCAGTTAAACCAACAATCGAGAAAATACCCGCTTGCTGAACTTCACATAAAAATGCAGTGTCTTCGCCATTTTTAGCGGTAACTGTCAGTGATAAAATCACTTCATATGTGTCGTCAGACAATTTGTTGCTGCGAGTATCTAAATCTAATTTTACTTCTGGGTTCCATTCTTTCTGGAAAACAGCTGGGCTGTTTGGCGTTTCAAAAGACAAATCCTTTGTATAAATACGCTGAATGTTGAACTGTGGTGCTTGTGCTTCGTTGTTTGCTACTTCAGCCATAATTTCCTACCTATCAATGTTATTTAGCTTTTCTGTGAAGCTAATTGTGTTGGGCTTTCACTCAATGCATAAAGAATTAATCTAGCATTAGTGCTATCCCGTAAAGTTGATCCAGCTCGATAAATAATAACGAACAAGATCTTGATAATAAACCGTGTTAACTCATACCCAAATTCGTTAACACTGAATACCATTAAGCAACGATATTAACGCTTGCTTTTAACGACTGGTAAATTAGCACCTTGCCATTCGCCCATGCCACCTTTAAGGTTAAACACGTTTTCAAATCCTTGTTTAGTAAGAAGTTGAGCTGCTTGGCCTGATGTCATACCTGAGTTACATACTAATATAATGGGGCTGGTTTTAAACTTTTCAAGGCTAGTGACTTGATTATTTTTAATTTCTGATAAGGTCACATTGAGTGAATCAACAATATGGCCTTTCTTAAATTCTTCTTTGCCACGCACATCAACGAGTTTGGCATCTTGCTTATTCACCATGAGTGTTAGCTCTTGATGACTGACATTCTTCACTTTTGATGTACCAGATTTAATGACACTAACAACAAGTGCTACAAACAAGCCGACCCACGCTAAGCTTAACATTGGGTTCGCTTTAAAAAATTCCATATATTCTTGCATAATTACTGATTTCTCTGACGATGACTAAGATGAGATGGCCTCGAGTATATCGTTTTGCTCGGCAGTTTTCATTAAAGAAACACCTAAAATAAACGGTTTACGCCGAGTTATTCGTGACTCGCCCCTCGTTATCAGCTGCTTTAGTTATATCTTCAAACCTATATGCCTTTTGCACACTATCGATAAGTAGTAATATTCATACAATTGAAATTTTATAACACTTCTATTTTAACTTAATAAGGTACTTGCAAATGGCTAAAAAACGTCCACTCGCATTACTTATCCTTGATGGTTGGGGTTACAGTGAAGACACGCAAGATAACGCGGTTTTTCATGCAAACACTCCTGTCTTAGATAAACTCAATGCACAATACCCTCACAGTCTTATTTCAGGTTCTGGTATTGACGTCGGATTACCCGATGGTCAAATGGGTAACTCTGAAGTTGGCCATATCAATATTGGTTCTGGCCGAATTGTTTATCAAGAACTCACCCGCATCAGTAAAGCAATTGCAGACCATGAGTTTGAACAAAACGCTGCACTTTGCGATGCTGTAGACAAAGCCATTGCCGCAAACGGTGCGGTGCACATTATGGGACTATTATCTGCCGGTGGTGTACACAGCCATGAAGAGCACATTGAAGCTATGTGCCGTATGGCTGTTGAACGCGGCGCAACGAAAGTGTATTTACATGCCTTTCTAGATGGCCGTGATACGCCACCCCGTAGCGCTAAAAATAGTTTGGTTCATTTTGATGAGCTATTTGCCTCATTAGGTCATGGCCGAACAGCATCAATTATCGGTCGATATTTTGCCATGGATCGTGATAATCGTTGGGATCGCGTATCGCAAGCCTACGAATTAATCACCGAAGCTAAAGGTAAGTTTACTTATGCTTCTGCACCAGCAGCGCTTGAAGCGGCATATGCTCGTGATGAAAACGATGAGTTTGTTGCAGCATCTGCAATTGTTGATGCACAAGGCGAAGCTGCCGTATTAAGCGATAATGATTCACTGATATTTATGAATTTCCGTGCAGATCGTGCTCGCCAAATCACTCGCACTTTCGTGAATCCAGATTTTGACGGTTTTAAACGTAATAAAACACCAAAAATCAACTTTGTGATGTTAACTGACTACGCTGCAGACATTAATGCTCCGGTAGCCTATCCATCAAGTGATTTAGTGAATACTTTAGGTGAAACCCTGCAAAACTTGGATAAAACCCAGCTGCGTATTTCAGAAACTGAAAAATATGCCCATGTGACATTCTTTTTCAATGGCGGTAAAGAAGAGCCATTCGAAGGGGAAGATCGTATTTTAATTCAGTCGCCTAAGGTCGCTACATATGATCTGCAACCTGAAATGAGCTCGACTGAATTAACCGATAAATTGGTCGCGGCGATAGAATCTACAAAATATGATGTGATCATTTGTAACTATCCAAATGGTGATATGGTCGGCCATAGCGGTAACTTTGATGCCGCAGTTAAAGCTTGTGAAGCGGTTGATGCATGTATTGGTCGTGTCGTTGAAGCATTAGCTAAAGTGGATGGCGAATGCTTGATTACTGCCGATCATGGTAATGCCGAAAAAATGAAAGATCCTTCTAACGGACAAGCATTTACAGCTCACACCAGTAACTTGGTACCGTTCGTTTATGTCGGTCGTGATGCCGTAATAAAAGATGGTGGACGCTTGAGCGATATTGCGCCAACTATGTTAACCTTAATGGGCCAAAGCATCCCGAAAGAAATGAGTGGACGCTGTATCATTGACCTTAAAGAGTAAACATTAACTCGTGATAACTCGTTTATTTATTAAAGCCAGCATTGTTGCTGGCTTTCTAATCTTTTCATTTACGGCAAATAGTGCTGATTTGTCTTCACGCCAGTCGGCTTTGAAGTCTATTCAAGCACAAATAAACCAACAACAAAATTCGCTCAAAGACACCTCAAGGCAACGCGAGAAGCTTATTGCGTTATTAAAAAGTGACGAGCAAGCGATTGCAAAAGCAGCTAAAAAAGTCAATCAATCACAAAATTCGTTGGCTGAAGTTAACGTCAAAATTAACGCTTTAGATAAACAGCAGATTGATTTAGCCAAGCTAAAAACAAGTCAGCAAGACACCTTATCAAAGCAGTTATCTAGCGCTTATTTAGCGGGTAATCATGACTACACTAAGATGATGCTTAACCAGCAAAACCCCGCCACTGTTGAGCGCATGCTGGCGTATTATCAATTTCTCAACAATGCCCGCATAAAAGCTATTCAACAACTCAAGCAAACTAGCATTGATCTTAATAAAGTTAAGCAACAGCAAGTAACAGCAAAGCAAAAACTCAATGCTTTAGTGATAGATCAAAAGCAACAAGCGCTGCAATTAACCAAAGAGCAAGGCCAACGCCAACAAACATTGACTCAACTACAAAGAACCTTATCTAGCAAAGGGGCAGAATTAGAGCAACTGCAAATAGAAGAGGCAAGTTTAAAACGTATAGTGCAACAAGCAATGCTTGCCGCAAAAGCCAATCCAACAATGGATGGATTAGTCAGTCAAAAAGCCAAATTAAAATGGCCAACTAACGGCAGAGTGAGCAAACGATTTGGTAGCAACCGCTCAGGACAAATTGTTTGGAAAGGGACAGTGCTTTCCGCACCTGAAGGACAAAATATTAATGCAGTGGCATCAGGAAAAGTTATTTATGCCGACTGGTTACGTGGTTTTGGTATGGTGTTAGTTATTGATCACGGCAAGGGTTATATGAGCCTCTACGGTCACGCCCAAACACTATTAAGACAACCTGGAGATATGGTGAAAACTGGCGAGTCGATTGCGCTTGTTGGTCGTTCTGGGGGACAAAGTGAACCAGGGCTTTATTTCGAAATTCGCAATAAAGGTAAGGCAGTCGATCCAGCCTATTATTGTCGTTAATAGCAAAACACTCACCACTGATATTTAATGGTTAAACGTATTACAGGGTATAGCGCTATGCCTTGCCAAAGAAAGCGGTAAACGGCCCGATTAATTAACACTATATCAACGACAATAACTGTGTTTATAATCACGCCATTATGTAGATATCATTGAACAATAAAACTCACACAACCAAGTAAGCTAAATTCGTGCGAAACCTACTATTACTCCTACTATGCCTATGTAGCATCATGCCCGCTACAGCGACTAAATTAGCCATTATCATTGACGATATTGGTTATCGCCTAACTGACGAAGCAGCATTGTCATTACCAAGCTCGATCACTTTATCGGTATTACCTCATACTCCACTAGGACAAAAACTGGCACAAGATGGTTATCATA
Source organism: Shewanella sp. SG44-2 (assembly GCF_014164215.1). Classification (NCBI taxonomy): domain Bacteria; kingdom Pseudomonadati; phylum Pseudomonadota; class Gammaproteobacteria; order Alteromonadales; family Shewanellaceae; genus Shewanella; species Shewanella sp. SG44-2. The sequence goes on along the minus strand of NZ_JACJEU010000002.1, from coordinate 3,368 downwards.
AAGGTCATGAAATAATGTTACACCTGCCAATGCAAGCCTTAAATGGCAAAGCGTTAGGACCAGGAGGATTAACCAATGACATGAATGAGGCACAAATTAAACAACAGTTACAAAGCGCGTTCTCTAATATCCCGTTTGCTAAAGGGGCTAACAATCATATGGGCAGTTTACTGACTCAAATGGATGAACCAATGCTATGGGTAATGCAGAGTTTAAAACAGCAGCAGTTGTTTTTTGTTGATAGCTTTACCACTAAATACACCAAAGCAAGCAACAAAGCGATGCAGCTTGGAGTGCCATCACTGAAAAGACACATATTTTTAGATAACGACGTTAGTGAGCGTGCGCTTGAACGGCAATTCCAACAAATGATTACACAGTCGAAACAACAAGCTAAGCTGGTTGTTATTGCACATCCTTACCCAGAAACCATTCGATTTTTAAACGCTAATTTAGCTCGTTTAAACGATAATGACATCACATTAGTACCAACATCCCACTTATTTGATGACGTGAATGTGGCAGTAGCAAGTCTACCTAATCCAACTGCAACACTGAAATAGATAAGTCTGGTAGTGTAGATAAAATCTCAGATTTATTGGATACAATATCAGCTAAAGTATATTGATCAAGCACAGCCAGATAAGCCGTAACAGCCTGACCCAACACGCCTTTTAATCGACATATAGGCGTAAACCGGCAATAAGGTGATTCACAGTCAATAGGAGATAGTGAATGCTCTAAATCACGGACCAATTGTCCAATTAACACCTCATCAGCAGCTTTTGCCAATCTAAAACCACCGCTTTTACCTCTGATAGTTTGCAAATATCCCATTTTACCCAATTGATGGATAATCTTGGCTACGTGGTTTGAAGAAAGGTCAAAAACACTGGTCACTTCAGCTATTCGAAATAAACTTTCGCGTTCAGATTGCACTGCAAGATACATCAAAATGCGAATACCAAAATCTGTATATCGGGTTAATTGCATGATCTAAAATATCCAAGGTAAATAATAAGCGCAGATTAGCATGTTGAAGACTCCAAATCAGTGATCAACCATAAAGCTTGTTCATTTGTCGTGCCGCACACATCAATACTTGCACTAAACTCAGCACAAACATCTGGACGTTCTGGCTGACCAAAAATCATACAAAGATTATCAGCATTTAATTGAATACAACGCACCCCAGCAGGTTTCCCCATCGGCATGCCTGGTATTGCACTGGTGATAGAAGGCGCAATGCAGCAGGCACCACAACCCAAACGACAATCCATAACTTTACCCACTAAATAAAAAGCACTGTATTTTACAAGAATGCACTCATAACGACATGTTTAATTACACTATTAATACCGAGAATAATTGAAATAATCACCAAGCTAGGGCAAGTTATCCTAGAGCTTTTTTTCAACCACTATGCCATTGTATATTAGATCACATTTTTAGTTCTTAAGCATTAAACTCACTACAGTCATAGTGGTACATTATACCCTCTTATAGAATAAGGAAATTACCCATGAAACGTCCTGTAATTCTCGACTGTGATCCCGGTCATGATGATGCCATCTCACTTATTTTAGCACTTAGTTCAGCAAAGCTTGATGTGTTAGCTGTTACTACCAGTGCAGGCAACCAAACACCAGACAAAACGTTAAACAATGCTTTACGTGTACTAACACTATTGGGTCGTCATGATATACCCGTTGCAAGTGGCGCCCCTAAACCATTAGCTCGTGATCTGATCATTGCAGACAATGTACACGGCGAAAGTGGTCTGGATGGACCCAAATTGCCAGATCCTGCCTTTGCACCTGTAGAACAAACGGCTATTGAACTGATGGCCGATAAAGTGCGTAACAGTAAGCAGCCCGTCACACTAGTTCCAACAGGACCGTTAACAAATATTGCACTTTTTCTAGCTGCTCATCCTGAGTTACATTCAAACATAGATAGCATCGTACTGATGGGTGGAGCGGCAGGAGTAGGTAACTGGACACCTGCTGCTGAATTTAATATTTTTGTCGACCCAGAAGCCGCTGATATGGTATTCAAATCTGGCTTACCAATAGTCATGTGTGGACTAGATGTCACCCACGAAGCTCAGATAATGGATGAGGATATCGAAAGAATTAGGGCCATTAATAATCCTATCGCGCAATGTGTTGCTGAACTACTCGACTTCTTTATGATTTATCACCGCGATCCTAAATGGGGATTCACTGGTGCACCACTACATGATCCTTGCACCATTGCATGGTTACTTAATCCATCCTTGTTTACGGCAGTTGATTGTTGGGTGGGCGTTGAAACTAAAGGTGAATATACACAGGGAATGACTGTAGTTGATCGTTATCAATTAACCGATAAACCACATAATGCAAAAGTATTGTTCAATATTAACCGAACAGGTTTTGTCGACTTTATCGTAGAACGACTAAGCGATTACTAACAAACTCATGCCATGCAGATAAAAGTAACCTGCATGGCAATAACTGCGGTTAACAATTAATATCTGATTCGTTATCTGCAGTACTAATACCGAGCAAGCGTAACATTCAACTCTTTTCCTCTGCTTAAATAGTTACCAATTAATATTCCATACAGACTAGCTACAGCAATAAACAATGCCTCCTCAGCTCAGACGAGCAAGCTACTTATTATCTAAACAATCCACACCGAATAATATATAACACGCAATCTCGCGGTAATTGCTGGCCTAACTGAACTAACACTCTGCTTTTATCAGTTCACATCAATTTTGAGTAACACTCATAAATTTCATTAAGTCTCAATAGATACAAAAAAGTGTCGTTGTTAGACGAGACATTGATGTCGTGATACACAGACAATGATGATAAAAAGAATCAACCAGCCCACGCGAGACAGGTCACGTTCTGATTATAGAGTGGCTAGCATCCCCATGGCGTTGAATGGTATTCAATGCCGGGAAGTTTGTTGGTCCAACTTAAATGTCATTGTTGATTTTTACATACGAAAAAAGCCTCTGCATTTCTGCAGAGGCCTTCGTCTTAAGTTGGCGGAGCGGACGCTGATTATCATAAGAATGAACCCGCACCCAAATGCGTGACAGGCTGCCTGCAGTTTATTGGCAGTCTAATCAGCTAAGCGACGAAAAGCATGAATGCTCAAATGCCTTGAGGAACATAGGTGGGCAAGAAATACCACTCTATCTTTAATCTTTTCGTATTTTCTGATACTAAAAAGGCCTCTGCATTTCTGCAGAGGCCTTCATCTTAAGTTGGCGGAGCGGACGGGACTCGAACCCGCGACCCCCGGCGTGACAGGCCGGTATTCTAACCAACTGAACTACCGCTCCTTTAGCAAATTGCTTGCGCACGATG
>NZ_JACJEU010000029.1:0-56467 GCF_014164215.1 Shewanella sp. SG44-2 | reverse complement strand
GGCAACAAAAGCTTATCAACTAAATCGCTATACAGAATCAATAATCGGTTCAACAACAAAAGCTATATTATCCCGACAAATGATCCTGACTTTGGTGCCTTTTTTTATCACAGTACCATCACCTAAAGCAGTCCAATCAGTACCCAAACAGCTAATTCGACCGGTTTTTTGACCAGGGCCAATGGCTTGTTTAACGATAGCGACTTGATTATAGAGATCCGCCTCTTCATCAGTATTGTCGACATGAGAATCGCCGCCCACTAAACGCTGGGTCACATGACGAAAACTCAGTAATAACACCATTGAAGCCATAAACCATAATGTCAGACTTTGTACCAAGCCATCAATAATGCCAACAGCTTGTGCTGATGCGACAATAACGCAAGCCGCACCTAATAAAATAACGATACCACCCGGAATGATAATCTCCGAGATCATCAATAACAGCCCAAGCACTAGCCAGACTGCAATCGGATTTGAAAGCTCCATATTCTCCCCCATAAATGAGAATGTCCGTAAATTCACTATAACAGCTTTATTTATTATTGCGACATATTATGTCAAAGCGTTGTTACGAACAGTAAACGGGACAAACAATTCATCAACTTACCATTACCGCAAGAATGTGTATCGCTAATAATGAGTATTCCTATCAAAACCTATATTGCTGCAAAGTGACGTCTTATTTATCACCATAGTGATATTCGTTAAAATTAGATAACAGCGCCAATCAAACACTTTATGCGTTGCATCACACTAGCAGTGTTAATACCTGCCATAAGATTATATTGATGATGAAAACAATGAAATCTGTACATTCTAGTCGGTTTTAATTGTGCTCTTTCAAAATATTGAATATATTGCGCCCCATTGTGCACGATTGGGAATAATAGGTCACAGATTTAGCCTCGATCGCTATAAAACTTACCTTTAAACTGTCAAAATTGACGTATCTGATCATTTTACTAACCGGAAGAAAAATGAAAAAAATCTGCCTTTTAGCCACACTTGTACTCTCACAAAATGTTTTTGCTGACGATATAGTCCAATGGTGGGATGTTAGCGCAACTGTCTTGCATGGCGAAAACTATGACTTAGCACCATCAGAAAGACAAACTACCATCACCTTAGAAACAGCCGGTGGTTGGAAGTATGGTGATTGGTTTGCATTCCAGGATTTTATTAATTTCAATGGTAATAATAACGGTGTTGATAGCACGACTTATGGCGAAATATCTCCCCGCTTTAGTGCTAGCAAAATATTGGGCCAACCAGTGAGCTTTGGTGCGATAAAAGATGTCTCTTTAGCGTTAACTTACGAAGAAGGCGAAGGCCCAGTTAACAGCATGCTTTATGGTATTGGTGTGGACCTTGACGTGCCATTTTTTAGCTACTTACAACTGAACACTTACCGTCGTGATGCAATAAGCAGTGGTAATATCAGTGATGGTTGGCAGTTTACGCCAGTATTTAGAATCGACATGCCAGTGGGCAATGCCAATATTATTTTTGATGGTTTTATTGATTGGGTATTCTCTGCCGACAACAACGGCTACGACGAAAACCTGCACATCAATCCACAAATAAAGTATGACTTAGGTAAAACATTGTTTGGTGATCACAAACAAAACAAACTGTTAGTGGGTTTTGAATATGATTACTGGCAAAGTAAATACGGTGTTGCGGGTATCGACCAAAATACCTATTCAATTATTGCGCAGTATCATTTCTAATTTATGCCGCTATTGATATAAGTTAGATAACAAAAAAGGTGCCTAGGCACCTTTTTTAATGATTACATTTCAACACTCATTGATTTGAGGCAATTTGTTTTGCGCAATCAGTTTTAACACCATCAGCCTTAACACAATCTGTTTTTACACAATATCTTGTTTTGACGTGATGGTTAAAACGTTAGCTTAAGCTAACAATTTTTTCGCTGCTGCTACAACAATAGACACTGCACTTACTTCAGTCTTCTTCATTGTCGCTTCATCAGGGATCTCTTGCTGTGTGCGATTTACAATAACACCGGCAACACATGCTGCACGCCAACCTTGAGTTGCACACATTGTAAATAGCGTAGCTGATTCCATTTCATAGTTCAGCACACCCATTGACTGCCACTCTTTCATAGAGCCAACATAACGCTGAGTAATGCGACCAGAAACAGTATCGTAACGCTCTTGACCTGGATAGAAAGTGTCAGAAGAAGCAGTAATACCAATGTGCGGCTCTAAACCAGCGTCACGGCAAGCTGCAACCATAGCAGTGGTACATTCAAAGTCTGCTGCTGCTGGGAACTCAAGCGGTGCAAAGTGTAAGCTTGCGCCATCTAAACGCACAGAAGCTTGAGTCACAATCACATCACCCACGTTTACGTGCGGTTGGATTGCGCCAGTTGTACCTACGCGTAAGAAAGTTCTCACACCTAATTGTGCTAATTCTTCAACCGCAATAGAAGTTGATGGTCCACCGATACCTGTTGAACAAACAACCACGGCTTTGCCATCGATATAAGCTAAGTAGCTTGTGTATTCACGATGGCTCGCTAAGAACGTTGCGTTGTCCATTAGCTCAGCAATACGCTTAACACGCTCTGGATCACCAGGAACGATTGCTAAGGTAGCGCCATCTAACATTTTTTTAGTTAATCCTAAGTGAAATACATCGGACATTGTGAAAACCCCTTTCAGTTTTGAATATTAAATTCTTATAACCCAGACTTTAACCTAGTCTTTAGGTGGATAAGGTTAACTTGATCACATATAAATTCATAATAGTTAATATTCTTTCGTTAAATTATTACTAACATATGTCCAAAACCCACCAAATACACTGATTTCAGCATAGTTAAAGGTCGATAAAACAACAAATATCATATCTCGCCTAACAATCATTAACGTGATTTACATCAAGTTAACCTCGCAAAAATGGTTTTAGGCTGAAGGTAAGCGTAACCAATGAGCATAAAGTTAATCAGTATTAGATTCAACACATCTCATTTTTCAAGCTGTATTTGGTGCTGAAGTAAGCATCATTGTTATTGGAATAACATCTTGTTAATGCAAAGTGAAATGAGCCCTAAATCTACTGACACAACTTACAAGGAGTAACTTATGTTTCCAGAGTACCGAGATTTGATAACTAAACTTAAAGTAACCGATAAGCACTTTATCAAAAAATTTAACGACCACAATCAACTCGATGAGCAAATTACCGCACTAGAAAAGACCAGTAGCAGTGATGCGACAACTGAATTAAAACTAATGAAAAGCACGAGATTACATCTTAAAGAACAAATATTGGATATTTTAAAAAGTCATCAGCAAGAGGTTTAGACGCACATAAAAATAAAGGACGCTAGTGCGTCCTTTATGATGTTGTCAAACTACACCATCAATTAAAGGTAATAATCTTTAAGTGGTGGGAAGCCGTTAAAACATACTGCTGAATAGGTCGTGGTGTAAGCACCAGCGGTTAACCAGTACATGCGGTCACCAATGGCTAAATCAACCGGTAAACCATAGCTATAGTGCTCATACATAATATCTGCACTGTCACAGGTTGGACCGGCAATGACACACTTGTCTAACTCACCTTTACGCTCAGTATAGATTGGGAATTTAATCGCTTCGTCCATGGTTTCAATTAAACCAGAGAACTTACCCACATCTGTAAATACCCAGCGCTCTAATGCAGTGTTCGACTTACGAGAAATCAATACCACTTCAGATACTAATACACCAGCATTTGAAAGCAAAGAACGACCAGGCTCTAGAATAATCTCTGGTAATTCATCACCAAAGTCTTCTTCTAGGAAATGCTTAATCTGCTGAGCATAAACACCTAGCTCGTTCGTTTTGTCCATATAGTTGGCAGGAAAACCACCCCCTAAATTGATCATCTTTAGTACGATGCCGTGTTCTTCTTTTAAACGGTCGTAAATACTTTTCACTTTACCGATAGCAGAATCCCAAGCACCGATATCACGTTGTTGCGAACCCACGTGAAAAGAAATGCCATGCGGTTGCAAGCCTAACTCTTTTGCCAATACTAATAAGTCGTACGCCATTTCATTTTGGCAACCAAACTTACGTGACAAAGGCCAGTCAGCTGTGTGTGTACCTTCAGTTAAAATACGCAAGTACACTTTTGAACCAGGAGCTTCTTCAGCAATCATGCGTAAATCGGCTTCAGAGTCTGAAGCAAACATACGTACGCCTTGTTCAAAGAATGATCGTACATCGACACGCTTCTTAATGGTGTTACCGTAGCTAATACGGTCTGCAGAAACACCTATCGACGTTACCATTTCAAGTTCGTAAATGGATGCGATGTCAAAGTTTGAACCTTTATCTCGCAACAAGGTTAAAATTTCTTTGGCCGGATTTGCCTTAACCGCATAATAAATATTTGCGAAAGGAAAATTGTTAACCATATCATCGTATTGTTTCGCAACGATTTGGGTGTCAATAACTACAAATGGCGTTGGCTTATCTTTAGCAAATGCCTCAATGCGGTCAAACGTGTCCTTGTCATAATAATCTGCAACATCAATCGATTGAAATTGGCTCATTAGGCCAGTGCCTCCTGTAAGTAGGGCGATAAAAGTGTCATTACGAATCTGTAAAAACATGCGCAGTAAACGATATTTTCAATCAATACGCAACGAATTTTTATGCAAAAAGTATAATTTTTTATTCTTCGAGAAATATCAATAACACGCAACGTGTTACTCGCTAAATTCACTGCGTTATTGATTGGTTTCTGCGCCTAGAAAGTATAGACATTTGCCAGAAAAATGCCCATTAAGTCGTTAAAAATATTTTCACAGTGATGGCACTTAACACCCATCACAGATTTACACCTTAGAGTAAAAAGTTGTTATCATCCAATTTGATAACATCTTAACGTGCTTCAATAAGGAACATAGAATGAACGAACCCAGTTTAGATCAAGAGCTCCAACAACTGCAAAATGTCTATAGCGTCATCACTGAGTTTGTTGTTGAGTACAGCTTTCAAATTGCTGGTGCGATTATTATTTTCTTATTGGGGCTTTGGGTGGCAAACAAAGCGGCCAATGTTGTCGCTGCTCAACTGAAAAAACATAACATTGATATCACCCTCAGTAACTTTGCTTCCAACTTAGTTAAAATCATCATTATTGTGATGGTTGCCGTTATCTGTTTAGGAAAATTAGGCATTAGCGTAACACCAATGGTGGCTGCTATTGGTGCCGCTTCACTTGGAGCTGGCTTGGCATTACAAGGAATGTTATCTAATTACGCAGCCGGCATTACCATTATTGTCACCCGCCCTTTTGTGGTTGGAAATACCATTGAAATTAAAGGTGTCGGCGGTGTGGTTGAAATAATTAAACTGGGCCAAACCATATTAACTAATGAAGAAGGCGAACAAATTAGTATTCCCAATAAGCACATTGTCGGCGAAATTTTACATAACTCATTTGCTTATAAATTGGTTGAAAACAAAATAAATATTGATTACCACGCTGATGCCGATCATGTTATCCAATTAATTAATGACGTACTTGCCGCTGCTCCGGCAATTTATCAAGACAAAAAACCATTAGTCGGCATCAATGGATTTAATACTGTGGGTATAGAGATTGGCGTACGTTACTGGGTTCCGACAACACGCTATTTCGAAGAGAAGTACCACACTAACCTCGCCATAATCAAAGCACTCAATCAAGCCAAAATTAAGATACCTTGCCCGGTAAAGGAAATACATTTACAGCACTAGTTTTAGTGGCACTAGTTTAGTAACGAGAGTATTAACAGTGCTAGTATTTACAGTTCTAGTGTTCACTCTGCTGCCGGTACTCTTCATCGTGTAAAGTATTACGATTGTAAGTGCAACAAATAAAACGCCAATAAAGCAGCCGTTGCAGTTTTTAATCCATTCAATCTCACTGGCCCTAACAATCTGAACTGGGCCAACAAACTATTGCCGCCAATGGATATTCACCCGAGGCTCTATTGAATTAAGCAATTCACGCGCTGTAGTGGGAAGCTCAGCAAAAAATGTAATGAGAATGATAGTGCCGATGCAATAAGCCAGAATAATCAACAAGTTTGCCCCTATAAGTACGCTTACTCACCATACATTTATTATCCAAAGCTACTGCGAACAGTATGAATATTATAGTGTGTGAAGTAACCCAACCTCTTCTTTATTATGTACATTAAATGAAGCTCATGCAGCTAAGCTCATTGAAATTAATGCTGTCGAATCATTCACGCCCCCCAAATTACCAATAACGGATAGCAAACGAACCAACTCGTTCACTTTGCATGTTAAGCTCTTGTCTTTATCACAATTTATTTTCTGCAAAAGCACTATATTTCATTATGAAAAAACTAAGTCGAAATGAAAGACTGGCTGTTATTCTCAAGTTGCTTAACATGCATAAAGAACTGTCTAACCAAAAAATATCCACATTACTGGCGGTAACCGCTAAAACGGTTCGTTGTGATCTCGTTCAACTGGAAAAAGACGGCCTGGTAAAACGAGTTCATGGCGGAGTCTGTCAGTCTGAAGGGGTGGATATCAAAAAGTATAGCTTGGATGCCATGCTGGCAGAATTACTCGACCGCAGCATACTGAACGACAGCATGGCACTCGACTCAAACCAAGGTAGATTAATCAAAATGAAACATAATGTATTTGTACTTGGCTCATTCAATGTCGATATTGTTGCGAATCTAGCACGTTTCCCCCAACCAGGTGAGACCTTGCATTCAAGTAGCAGCAGTATTGGCGCTGGCGGCAAAGGGGCAAACCAAGCTTATGCTGCGGCTAAAAATGGTGCCAATATTAGCTTCATGACTAAAATTGGTACTGATCAATTTAGCCAATTTGCGCGCCAACATCTCAGCAGTACCGGCATAGACAATACGATTATCCTCGAGTCCTCAACTAGCCCGACTGGTACCGCGCTGATTTATGTTAGTGAACAAGCTGGCGAGAATATGATTGCGGTCAACGAAGGCGCAAACATGACGCTGACCGATGATGAAATACACTCAGCCAAACAGCATATTATTAATGCACAACTGTTTTTAACCCAACTTGAAACCAACTTTGATGCTATCAAGCTCGCGATGAGCATTGCCAAAGACAACGGTGCTAAAGTGATCCTCAATCCGGCGCCATATCATCAAAGAACTCTCGAGTTATTACCTTTAGTTGATATGATCACTCCTAATGAAACAGAAGCTTCGTTAATGACTGGGATCTCAGTAACCGATCTAGACAGTGCTAAGCAGGCCGCTATTGCAATACATGCCTTAGGCGTAACGTCGGTGGTGATTACTCGCGGATCTGATGGGGTATTACTTTATGAAAACGATCAATTTACCCTAATCGAGGTGTTAAAAAGCGCGGTTGTTGATACCACTGGTGCAGGCGATGCTTTTAATGGCGCTTTGGTCGCCGAGCTTGCTAGAGGCAGTACACTGCATCAGGCCGCTAAATATGCCAACGCTTATGCGTCACTCGCCGTTGAGCGCCTAGGCGCAGCAAACATGCCAGATGGCTCACTTGTCGCAGCTAGACTTAATGCTTAATAGCGAGTGCTGATTTCTAATGTAAAGCGCTAATGTAAAGCACTAGAGTCGAACTCCCATGAAAAAGCGCAGTGATTACTGCGCTCGTTTTAGGTAAGCGATATTAGTCCGCCAGATGCCGACAGTGCTATTTCATCCTTGCGGCATAACGGATAATACTGTGGCGATATAATTCCAACAGTTCGGCATCTTTCACCGTAACAGCAACCTGTTGTGGTGCTTGGTTCATCCATTCATCATGCGGGTAAACACGGTCATCAATTTTCTGAATGGTCATCCCTTCGGCAACACCATCGACAACCACTCTTATTGGCCCAGCTCTAAGCGTGAACAACTCTGGATTAATCACATAGGCAATGGCGGATGGGTCGTGCACATGGCAAGCTTCTAAGCCCACTTTTTCACTATAAAACCTCAAATAGAACCGGCTAACATCCCAAATAAATTGGCCAACGTCGCCTGCATTGTCACGTAATTGGTCAAGATAATCACGAGTAAAAAAGCTTTGTTCAGTCACGTCTAAACCAATCACAACCACAGGCCATGAGGCCGTCAATACCATATCAGCAGCATGAGGATCATCATGAATATTAGCTTCGGCAAAAGGGGTCACATTACCGCGATGACCGTTCTCACCAAAAGCGCCACCCATAATGACCACCTTGTTAACTAAGTCGACAATGCTTGGGTCAGCCTGAAGCGCTAGCGCAAGGTTAGTTAACGGACCAATGGCCACTAAAGTAATCTCACCAGGCTCCGCCTTTACAGCGTCAATGATGTATTGATACGCAGGCCGCGGATCAGCTTGTCCTTCTATTTCAGCTGGGACATTCACATCACCAAAGCCACCTTCTCCGTGTACAACGACAGTTGGGCCAACTGGAGATCGAACGATAGGCTTACTCGCGCCAGTGACAATATCGGCTTGCAACTGAAATTTTTGTTTAAGATAAAGCGCGTTACGGGTCGCATTTTCAATGGTTACATTACCATAAATAGTAGTAATGGCCTTAAGTTCAATATCGGGGTGTGCTTCGGCAAACAGAATAGCAAATACATCATCAATACCGGGATCTGTGTCTAATATTATTTTAGTTTTCATGGGGATCACTGTCCTACTTTTATTAAGTAAATCGATACACTATAAGGTTTTACCGAATATCCTGCGATGAGACTCACAGGCCTTTCAATGCATACCAACAAGATATTCGAAGATGATTAACGACTGCGACAAACGAACTGTTACAGGGTCCTGAGAGTCATTAAAGCCCTTGGCACTATACAAAAATAGTGCACAAAGAAGTGTGATTGCTCGTCAAACTTTTATCTGTAAATGAACATAATGGTTCACTTACACCTGTGCAACTAACTATGACAAATGCATCAGCGATAACATCACTTTACTAAACACCTACAGATATTCATTTCAGGCGTAGATGAGTAAATCCACTCTACAGTTTAGTTTTGCCATCAATACATTCATTAACCTAATCTGGCTCAATAAGTTAGTTTTTAGCTGCAATGCAATGCACTGCACTGCACTAGTCCAATCATTTTGACTCAGTCATTAATGTAACCTCTTAACCCGAGTTGAGGTTAATTTACAACACATCAAAAAGTAAAGCTTACTTGACAACCACGAATAGATTGCTATAACTTAAAGTCAAGCTTAGTTGACATAATGACAACTAAGCACGACCAAAGGGATGTTGATAATGTCACCACTAACACACAATAAAGACTGGAAAAATACCAACAAACATAATACAACTCGTTTAGCTAAATGGACCCTAGCGTGGGTGATAAGCATGGCCGTCGCTAACTTTGGTCCACAATTTATTTGGCAGCAAGATTTAATCACCATAATGGCCATAGGCACTAATTTCATGATGGGTATTGGGATGATTTTAGCCAATAGACGCCAACTACTTGGCTTAGATGAATTGCAGCAAAAGATTCAATTAAATGCGATGGGCCTCAGTCTGGGGGTGGGGCTAATTGTTGGCTTGAGCTACTCAAATTTAGACACGACAAACTTAATAGCAGGTCACGCGGAAATTTCTCATTTGGTGATCATTATGGGGCTAACCTATTTAGTCGGTATTATTCTAGGCCATAGGAAGTATCAATGAAAAATCGCTTAAAAGTGCTCAGGGCAGAACAAGACTTGACCCAAGCACAACTAGCAGACTTACTTGATGTGTCCCGGCAAACCGTTAACGCGATCGAAACCGGTAAGTTTGATCCGAGTTTGCCATTGGCCTTTAAAGCGGCACGTTTATTCAAGTTACCGATTGAAAGTATCTTTGAAGACGAGCAATAAAGCTAAGGCTGTCACTAAGCAGAAAATACAGGCTAGTTAATTAACCCATTCAATAAACTGGTTAGTATCATTGTAAATGCCGCTACAAACCCCGTTGCCATTCTTGTCGCAACGGGATCATTCCGTGTAATGCCTGCTCAATTTGAGTGATTAATGCAGACTTATCTTTGCCTAAAATACCTTTAAGCACTAAATAGTTCGAAGCATGATCTGAACGAAAAATGGTTTTATCCAACTTCAGATGGCTCAATAGCGTGTGCATTTCTGTCAATAAACCGCTTTGATCTGGCAATACAAACTTACCATCAAAAACATTATCCATGCGCTCAGTTCCCAGCGGTAATGTTACCACCAGTGTGGATAAATAATCGGGCTGAGCCGCATTCATTAATTCAGCAGAGGCTATCGCATGTTGACGAGATAACTGCACACCACCTAATCCCATGAGAATCATCACTGATGATTTTATGCCTGCTTGGCTAATCTTCTGTAACGCAGCTAAAGATGAGGCAAACGTTTCGCCTTTTTTAATGCGTCCAAGCACTTCATCATCACCGCTTTCACAGCCAATATACAAAATAGATAAACCCATTTGTCGTAATTGTGCTAATTGCTCAACCGTTTTATTGCTTAGGTTACGCGGGAGACAATAACTGCTAATCCGAGTGACATGAGGCAGATGAGTATTAATCAATTCACAAATCGCTTTTAAACGATTAAACGGTAACGTCATCGCATCACCATCGGCTAAAAAAACACGGTTAAATGGATAACCAGATGCGGCAGCAGTAATAATATCATCTTCAATTTTATCGAGTTTCTGTGCTCTAAACTGTTTTTGTGGCTGGGTATACATGTCGCAAAAACTGCACTGATTCCAGCTACAACCATTGGAAACCTGTAAAATTAATGACTTTCCCTCTGAAGGAGGACGAAATACTGGTTCAATGTAATTAAGCATCAGAGTGTCCAAATTGATGAAAATGTGAGTTAGCTAATGAAATTTGGGATTTTTCATACAAAATGCGTTCAAAAAACTATCATTCAAAAGTATTATTGTTATAGTAATGTTGTAAATAATAAATAAACAATTCAAAAGACTTAGGTGAAAGGATTATGACTCAAGTTGCATACCAAATAAATGATCGACGTGACAAGGATGTAATTCATCACGATGAGCATTGGAATTTAACCACAGCAGACCAAAAACTCGCACTGTATGACTTACATCGTTATGGTTATCGATTATTGTTCGTTCGTCATATGCTTAAAGGGCCAGTGGCTGTCATTAGTCAGCAAGATGATATCGCAGCCATTTACGCCGACGGTGAAGTCGATTTAAGGCCCTTAATTACCCTTAGAGAATCTCACTAACGCCTTTAAAAATGATTTCGCGTTATAAAAAAACCTACCGATGTTATGGTAGGTTTTAGCGTCTCTTTATGATTTTCGAGTTAACTTATAAACGGCTTCATTAAGCCAAGGCACGTGTTTATTCATAAACCTCGGATTGTCAGCCAGTACATCAACACACTCCAACAATTCAACATCAAAATATGGCGTTAAATAGCTTTCAACCCAACGTGGACTGACTGCAAATGGTGGCCCTTTTAGAGTCTCTTGTAAGTAATCTAGGGTGATTAATAAGCCACTTACATTCGCCGGTATAAGCGCAGCGAGTGCTTTAACATATTGTTGGCGCATTTCTTCTGGCCAAGCAATCAGGGCAGCACGATCGTAAAAACCACTAATCGACGCTGTTGCACTTTTAGGGAGAGTAAAAATATCACCTTGATATAAGGTCACTTGAACGGTAGAAAAGACCACATGTTCGTCGGTATGATTGACTTGATAAGTCAGGCCATTGTCGGTAAAAAATTGTTCAACCGCGAGGGTATTGAGTTCACATCCCAGCACAGAATGACGCTGCTCGGCCAAATAAAACATATCCAACGATTTACCACATAGAGGAACGAATACCTCAGTGTTTTCATTCAAACCAATATGCGACCAATATTTTACTAAAAAAGGGTTCACTTGGTTTTGGTGAAAACCAATTTGTTGTAACTGCCATTTTTCATGCCAAAAGCTGGGTTCCATGATGCTATTCTTCAGTCAAGTTGCTAATGAGATGCTGGCTACTTTAAAGACTAAAAAAAATGGATGCAACCTCCCTTGATGATTTGGCATTCAACTTACTAGGCTTTACCGTCTAGAGTCATTTGTACTTGCCTTAACCAACGACAGTTTTCACATTGGCACTTTCTACGCGACATATGATGCGGGCTTAAATTTGAGTCAATGTAATCGACCGCGATTAATAATTGTTGCTTTAATTGGTCAACCGACTTCATTTCAAGCGCAACCATTTCATCGTTATGATTAATCCACAAACACTCCTCTCCCTGATGACAGGTTATGCATTGCTCATCACTTTGATTAAAAAACACTGCATGGGGACAATGGGTAACTTCCATTGATTGTAAAATTCGCTGCCGAGGAAAATTAAACAACTGAATTAAATCAGTTTTATTTATATTATGCATATAACCTCTCATAAAATCGTTAATTAACTATTACAGCCATAGTACCTAGTGTTGATTGATTTTGATTTGATATAGGTCAAGGTTTACTTATCGTAATTTTTTAGATAGGAAGCGACCATTTACAAATCAAAAAGCTTACTCACAAAACAATACTGGGCGGTTTTTAGTAAAAGAACAGCCATGTTTAAATAGACTGTGCTGATGTGTGGATGGAATCTGTTGTTTTATATAAGAAGCACTTGCCGCAGTAAGGTTAATCAAGGTTTAATGGGCTTAAAAAGGAGGCTTACCTTTGCAAACACCGCAACTGCAACACTTTTATATCAATGAAGAGCAGTCCATCTACCTGCTCAGCGCCAATGATGCACGCAAACATAAGGCTTGGATTCGCCTGTGTAAGCAACAGCTGAGTAAATTGGGATATCAGCAAATTGAATTTATTGGTAAGGGAGCCTATGGCTTTGTGTTTGCGGGTATCAATGAATTTAGCCAATCACATGTTTTTAAATTCTCAAGGGTAAATTTACCTCAAAGCGTCCAAGATAGGCTTGAAGAAGAAGCCTATATGCTTAGCCAAGTAAAACACCCAAACATACCAGGGGCGATAAAATTTGAACGGGTTGGTAAGCAAGGCATTTTAGTAATGGAGCGGGCTCAAGGCGAAGACCTCGACAAAATTTGCCAACGATTAGGCGCTTTGCCACCAGTAATGGTCGTCAGTATCGCAAGACAATTAGCCAATATTTTATATTATCTTCGTAAAGGTAAGCCTTTAGTGCATGGCGATATTAAGCCATCTAACTTGGTTTATGATATTGAAACCGACAAGTTGTCGTTAATTGATTGGGGCTCTGCGGTATTTGCTCAGCGAGATGAACACGGCCGCGCGGTTGATGACAATGTCATGTCCTTACTATCAAGCGACCAACAGCACACTAACGCGCGTATGGGCGATGTGTATTTTATTGGTGACGAACAATTGAGCGGTGCGTTATCTACGCCTCGATTTGACGAACAAGGCGCTGCTGCAACCTTATATGCACTCGCGTCAGGACAAATTAGTCGTTTCGGCACAAAAATCATTCCTGCAACCAGCATAGGGTTACCTATCGAACTGGCAAAAATACTTGATGCAATGCTCAGTGATGATGTTGAACGGCGCAATCTTGCGGGTGATTACTTTCTCAAAAGTCTACGCCACAGTCATCGAATGCATTTGCCGATACTATCCACCCCCCCCCTCGCCCCCGACATTCCGGTATGGGCTCAACCGCGTTCGAAAGCCGTCGAAACGGTGAGTTACAGCTCGCGTAAATCGTTTTTGAAAGAGCACAATACTCAAGATCCCATTGCCAAAATGGATGATGTGCAATTAGAGAAATATTATCGCAATTTTATGGTGGGTATGGCCGATACCGAAAAAGGCTTTATTGCCGCAGTAGGCCGTTTAGCACAGTATCCTATCGTCGGCGGTTTGGTGATCCATTGGCAAGAGTCTGGCGTGTTTATCGACTCCAATTTAGCCATCTACGATCCAGACAGTAAAGCGCCGCTCGTGTTAGCGGTAAATAATATGGTCACCATGGCGCGAGGAATTAAGCGGATTGGGGTGTTCAAAGCTTGCTTTTTTAATGCCAAAGACACCTTACACCTTGAGCGAAAAAGTACCGAGCACCAATATAAAATAACCGGTGAACTGCAAATGCCGTTTGAAGTCGGTGATGTGCCCACCTTGGAAGATAAATCTCGGCTGCACTCATACTTTGAAGACGGTAAAGATCCGGAAGAAAACTTGGAACTGCCAGCAGAAATCATGACTGAACTTGGGTGGTTAAATCAAATCCATCATACTGGCTGTATTATCTTTGAAGCGTTACCAAACCATTTAAAAATCCACAGTTATTTACGTTTATTAAATCCACGAAAACAAGCAGCATTTCGAGCCTGTTTGGATAGAATTATGACTCACGCAAATAAAATTCAAGGTCATGGTATTTCAGGTTTTATGAAACTGCCCTATAAAAACACCCGTCAATTTAGCCATATCGATCGTAAAGCAGATGATTTCTATCCTAGAAACCCTAAAGTCATCGTTGCAGAACCCACTTTACCGCAAACAAAATAGTCATATTTTAAACGCTATCATCAGGTTATTGCACTGATACAAAGCAATACGCGACCCCAATAGAGGTCGCGTATTATCAGCTATACATCACTCAACACTATCACCAAACACTATCAGCCAACACTTAAATTGGCGAGCCAGGAGGCAAGTCCATCGGCTTGGTGATTAATCGATAAGTAGGATCGGTCATGCCTTTCGTTACACCTTGAAACAGCCAATCGTAATGCGCCGATTGATAATCGCTGCCACGGTTACTGCGGCGCTTAAGCTGCTTAATAATATAGTCAACTCTTGCGGCTAACTGCGCTTTAACTTCAGGTGCTGTTTTAGGGCTATGGTACGTTGCTAATAGACTATCAATCACCACAGTATTGACTCGCATTTGCATCGCTAGACCCTGACCACTCGGTAAATCTTGATACAAACTGGCACCCGCAAGCTTATCGATTAATTGAATCACCGACAGTTGCTGACTGTCTTCCATATAAGCCTGACTGACACGGTTTAAACGTTCAGGGGTTAATAACTGCGTCACTATATGACGGCTCAACACTTCAGCCATCGCCACTGGATCGGTTATCACGCCTAAGTTTGACCCAAAGCTTTCACGAGTTTTTCGATAATTGCCGGCTTTGGGCACTAATGCTTGTAACACATGACTTGGTACTAATAAGCTCTCGGTTTGCAAACTCGCCAATAATGCATCGAGTGCAGCAAGTTGCATTTTAGGACGAATATAATTCCAACGTACGCCTGAACCTACTTGTTGATAACTGTAATCAGTCCCGCCAATCCACTTTGCTGCGGCTTCTATTTGGTAACGCGTGAGCAAATATATGGGCACAAACACATCGGCTAATTCGCCATGAGGTTCATCGGCCAATAAAGCATCTGAATTAAAGTCCTCAATCGCTTTACGGCGCACTGTTTCTAAACGCACTAATTCCGCTACTGCATCGTTACCACGGTCCCATAAACTGGCATACGCATTACTGGCACTGGCACTACGAGAGTCTGCTTCCCCAATATAACGAAAACCTTTAGTTAAGGTCGACGTTAACAAAGACTCGGTCTGCGTAAGGCCTCCATAACCATAGGCTATGGTGTATTTGTCCCACTCACCCATTCCTTCGGTGTAAGGCGTGGCAATATCAATTTTATCACCTTCAATACTCACGTACGGATGTGGGTAATCCATTACCGAAGCATTATCGTTTGTTGATGCAGCAAAGTTATGGTCAAGCCCTAGCGTATGGCCCACTTCATGGGCAGCTAACTGGCGAATACGGGCAAGCGACAATTCCATGGCGGCATCAGCAGCGGCTTTACGATCGGGCCAACCAGCAGTGAGCCCTCGAGCAATGAGATGGTCTTGGCGTACTCTTAGGCTGCCAAGCGTGACATTACCTTTAATGATTTCACCGGTACGAGGGTCGGTTACTGCTGCGCCATATGACCAACCTCTTGTGGCGCGATGCACCCATTGGATCATGTTATAGCGCACGTCTTGAGGGTCTGCACCTTCTGGCAACAATTCAACTTTAAAGCCGTCAATAAAACCTGCATCAGTAAATGCGCTCTCCCACCAACGTGCACCTTCCAGTAAAGCACTTCTAATAGGCTCCGGTGCACCAGGATCAAGATAATACACAATAGGCTTAACCACTTTACTTGGAGCGTCACCAGGAGTGACTTTTTCTAATCTGTGGCGCAGCAAATGGCGTTGAGTCAGCGGTTGATCAACTGCGGTAGAATAATCGGCATATTCATCCGATAAATAACCGCTCATAGGATGATAACGACGAGGTTGATAACCCACATCTGGGAGTTGTATAAATGAGTATCGCACGCGAACAGACAACAATTTACCGTCTGGAGTAACTTGCTCAACTTGCTTGCCCGCTTTGCTGGCTTTAAAGGTTAAATTCACATCAATATCAGCATTACGTTCGAACGATTTAATCTTTTGCGGCAATATCATTGAGCGGCTACTGTCTAAGCTATACAGACCTTGCTTAGTTGCCGTTAATACATCAGACACACCATGCAAATCATTAATCACTAAGTCATTAATCGCAACTAGAGCCGTTTTGCCCTCGACTAATTTACCGCGCCATAAAATCGACTCAGCAAAAGCTTGCGTTACCGCTTGACGTTCGGCGACATTATCACTGGAGGCTCGAAAATAGGTATTAAGCTGCTTGAGCACAACATAAGGACCATGCTGTTCAAATTGTACCATTCGAGTTTGACCTAACTGGCCACGGTCTAAACCGATATCATTCGAACCAACGCCATGAGGTAAACTGGTCAGCAATAGAAAGGGTTGATTGAGCTTATCCGCTTGCAAATAAAGCTGGGCAGATTTGGCATCGTAAAATAGATTAATAAAGCCTTTTGCCGCTTCAGCATTTTTGATTATTTTTTGGGCTGAGTCGCTGGCAGCTATTGCAGCGTTAGAAAGTAATGTTGCTGGTGTGACGGCCAGCAACAATGCCAATGAAATACTACGGCGGATCATAAATAATCTCCCTGTCGTTAATATCCTATCTTCAAAAAACTAATCGTCTTTATGATTATGTTTATATGCAATCCAATGAGATAAGGTTTCAAATAATTCAGTAAGCACAATTGGCTTAGTGATATGTGCATTCATGCCTGCAGCTAAACTTTTTTCTTTATCACCCGACATTGCGTGCGCAGTCATGGCGATAATAGGCATTTGTTGTTTGCTATAACGTTTGCGTAATTCGGCGGTAGCAGTTAATCCATCCATTACCGGCATTTGAATGTCCATTAACACTGCATCAAATGGTTTAGAATCAATCACATCTAATGCAACTTGACCGTTGTCGGCTATCACTACTTCATAACCGGCACTTTTCAGTAATTCAGACGCCACTTGTTGGTTAATAAAGTTATCTTCAACCAACAATACTAAACCAGATGCTTTGGCGGGTTCGGCTTCAATAATAACCGGCATTGCATTCAGCTTAGGTTCTTTGGCAAAGGCATTAATAATTTCATCAAATAACGCCGAGGCCTTAAACGGCTTTTGTAATACCGCATAAACAGAATTTTTTTGCAGCTCATGGTCTAACGGCTCAGCAGCATAAGCGGTCATTAAGATAATAATAGGACGCTTTGCTATGCTACCATCAGCGACCATTTCATCTATCGCCTTAATAACATCACAGCCGTTCATTTCTGGCATCATCCAATCTAACAACAATAAGTCGACTGGCTTTTTACGCAATATATCCAGTGCTTTTTGACCACTGTCTGCCGTGTTCACACCAAAGCTAAAATCGGTCATCAATGTCGAATAAATTTGTAATGCACTTGGGTTGTCGTCAACCACCAGCGTTGTTAGGTTATTTAATTGTTCTGGCACCACCAGCGGCGCGATCACTTGTTCTTCGGCAATTTCAAAGCTAATGGTAAAACTGAAAATGCTGCCGGAGCCCAGTTCGGACTCAACTTGCATGGTTCCACCCATCATCGACACTAAATGTTTACTGATAGATAAACCTAAACCCGTGCCGCCATATTTACGTGTAGTTGAACCATCAGCTTGTGAAAATGCATCAAACAGCATTGCTTGTTGGTCTTTACTGATCCCGATACCGGTATCGCGTACCCAGAATTTCATGGTGATACGGTCGTCACGCTCACCCACATCTTCGCAACCCAGCTCAACTTCACCAGTTTGGGTAAATTTGACCGCATTAGACAATAAATTAACGATGACTTGGCCTAAACGCAGTGGATCGCCATACAAAATAAGCCCTGCGGTGACTGGCGCATACAGCAGTAATTCGACGCCTTTTTCTTGCGCTTTAATGGCATTAATATCAATAACATGATCAAGTACTTTATCCAGCGGGAACGCGACTCTTTCTAACTCTAATTTGCCTGCTTCAATTTTAGAAAAATCTAGAATGTCATTAATAATTCGCAGTAACGATTGGGCAGAAAAACCGGCTTTATTAAGATAATCTTGCTGTTGCACAGTCAAGCTAGTGCGTTGTGCTAACTGCAACATCCCAATAATCGCATTCATGGGTGTCCGAATTTCATGACTCATGTTGGCCAAAAATTCACTTTTGTACATGTTGGCTAACTCGGCGTCTTGTTTTGCTTCAAGCAAGGCGACTTCGTTACTCTTCTGGCGGGTAATGTCTTTATGTGTACCGAGCATTCGCTTACTACAACCATCCTCAGAAAACTCAACCGCTCGCCCACGAGATAACACCCAGAAATACAGGCCATTTTTACCGCGCATTCTAAATTCGATTTCATAAGTGCCAACCGGATCGCGCACATATTGAGCGCGGTACTCTTGTACTCGTTCACGATCGTCAGGATGATATAACTCATCTATTGATTCGAGTAACGGTGGAAACTCATTAGCTTGATAACCCAACATTGAATAGAAAGCCGGATTACAAATAATCTGTTCAGAATCAATGTACCAATCCCACAAACCATCTTCTACCGCATCCATAGCAAGATGGTAACGTTGCTCAGACATGCGTAATTGCTCAGCGGCTTCGTATTCACGGGTAATATCACGCCAAACAGAAATCAAACCTAATAGATCGCCACGGCGATTGTAAAACGGCAATTTAAAGGTATCGAGCAATACCGGTTTACCTTCAATATTGACTCGTTCTTGGTAACGTAATGAATGCTGCTGGGTCAGAACTTTGTTGTCTTCTTCCCCAATGCGCAAGCCTTGCTCTGGGCTCACCACTTCTGATGACGTTAAACCAATAATTTCATTTTCGGTATAGCCCAGCATTCTTTCAGCTGACTTATTACAGCCTAAGTATTTGCCTTCTTTGTCTTTAAACACGATCGCTTCAGGGATCGAATCGATCAATGATCGTAGCAATGCAAACTCGCGCTCACGGCGCTCAGTTGTTTCACGTAAACGCTGAGTACGCCTAGCAACTAAGTTATCAAGACGTTTATTTTGTTCGGCGAGATGATGAGTATACTGGCGGTTTTCTTCAAAAATACGACTCACTAGCGCAAACCACGGTTCCCAACCACGGGTAATTTTCTCTGGCGGACGGATAGGCGTTTGTGAACACGCTTCTAGATGGGTTAATAAGCGTGAAGCTGGGCTAACGAATGCTCGGCGAGTTTGCCAATGCACAATGGTAACCAGCAGTGACAAGGCCAATACCACTAATAGAAAACTCAGTTGTAGCTTGTCCCACGAATCTTTGAATAAATCATCTTCATCTTGTAAATACAGTAACCGCCAAGGCGCGTTATGCAATGCCACACTATGAATGTAATATCCATTTCGCAAAATGCCTTCATGGGCGTCAAATAGCTCAGACTCCGATAACGAATGTAACTCTGCCGGAATTCGCTGGCTAATGTGGTAAACCTTATTCATTTCACTGGAGTCAAAATCACTGTGAGATAAAATATTATTTTGCTGGTCAAGCAAGATCACCGTACCGGGCATTTTAAAATAGGTACGAATTTGTTTATCCAGCGATGATAACGTCATGTCGAGGTTAATCGAACCGATAAACTCATCTTCTAGATATACCGGTAAACCAAGCGTAGTAATAAGGCCTTGATGCGCCGAATCGATGTACGCCTCACTCCAAAAAACACTACGTTGTGGATTCATTGAAGGCGTTGATAATTGAAATTGTTTCTTATTGAGCAGCTCATCTCTAAAGCGTAAATCATTATTTTCCCATGGATAAAATGACATCATCCGACGGTTAGAAATATAATAGATCGACGAAGCTTTAGGGGCAGCTTCTTTCGCGACAGGAAAGGATAATGATAGCTCAAACAGCATTTCAAGCTCTTGATAAAAGCTCTCGCTACGGTCATCTAATGAACCCGCACCAGTAATGCGTCCCATATTGGTAAACGGCACACCACTGTTGGCATAATTGGGTTCTAAAGTGAAATACTGGCCATCTTCGTTAAATTTTTCATACTCTGGTAAGCGCTCTTTACGCACAAACTCGCCCAAACGTAAATGATCCACCGCTACATCACGCAAGCTTTTCACCGCACGAATGCTCGACTCAAGCAATAAGTCGATTTGCATAACATGACGAGCTACTTGTTCTTCTCGTTGTTGAATTTGCTGCTCTTTTTGACGTTCAAACATAATGCCAGCGGTCAGCAAAGCCATCACAATTACCCCGATATAGGTGTAGAACACCGCTCGGTTATAATTACGTTGAATAGGAGATTTTAGTTGTAAATCTGGCTCAGTCGGTTTCATTAACCACCCTTGATACAGCGTAAAAAAAAGACCCGCTGTCGAACGAATAACACCAAAAAACGGCAGTTATAACAGTAATGATTATGATATCAGGAAGATAAGCTCAAGCACATGTATTAATGGCCTGTGAGGTACTTGTCCAACCTGCGAGTAATGCAGACTGCAAATATTAAGGCATATTGTCGGCGATTGAAAATACATAAGGTTATCTTGTGTAACCTTATGTATATAGAGAGAATATTTTTATGATGACTAACGTAAAATTCTTATTAAGTTAAGCCGTTACAAATGTTCTTCAGCAAACTCCGCTAAACGGGACCGTACGACGCCATTAAGATAAATATTGGCGCTGCCTTCAAAGTCTTTAAAACGTTCAACCATATAAGTTAACCCTGATGTAACCGCAGTTAAATACGTTGAGTCTATTTGGGCTAAATTACCACTACAAATCAGCTTAGTCCCCTCACCCATACGAGTGATCATGGTTTTAATTTGTGACGCTGTTAGGTTTTGACATTCATCTAAAATAACCACCGAATTTTGAATAGAGCGGCCGCGCATAAAGTTAATCGATTTAAACTGAATGTTGGCTTTTTCCATTATGTAATTAACGCTACCTGCTGGGTTTACATCATTTTTATGGAGCACTTCAAGCGTATCGGTAATTGCGGCAAGCCAAGGGGTCATTTTCTCTTCTTCGCTGCCGGGTAAAAAACCTATTGATTCAGCAATTTCGGGGGTATTACGGGTGACGATAATTTTGTCATATAACTTACGTTCAACGACCAACTCTAATGCCGCGGCCATCGCCAATAGCGTCTTGCCGCAACCTGCTGGCCCCGTCAAAATAATCAGTTCAATATCAGGATCTAACAAGGCATCAAGTGCCATACCTTGGTAAATATTCTTTGGGTTAATGCCCCACGCTTCATGATGTAATAAGCGATCTCGGCCGCGATCGATCATCTCTAAATGTTTATCGGTTTTACTGACCACTCGACCACAAAAATCTGAACTGTCATCGATTAAATACTGGTTAAGATAAAAGTTTTCACTACCAAGATGTTCCAATGGCACTTGGTGAACCGTATGTAACCCTCTACGTTCAGTGGAGACTTTATCGACATTTTGCCAAAAATCCCCAGAAAATTGATAAAAGCCTTTCGCGAGAAAGCGCACATCATCAATTAACTGATCGCTGCGGTAATCTTCTACACGCTCAATACCTGCACCTTTGGCTTTTAAGCGCATGTTAATGTCTTTGGTGACTAACACGACGGTGCGAGGAAAATGGATTTTTTGTAAATGCAGGGCGGTGTTGATAATGCGGTTATCGTTATTGTCTCCAGGCAGCGAGCCGATGATAAACTCTACTTGATGATCTGGGAAAATCGATAAATGCCCAGAAACCTGAGAATGTTCTTCGCGAGTAGGCAATGCTACGCCTTTTAAAATTTGCTCCGGGGTTGTGGGACCACCAAGAATATCTTCTAATGCACGTATGGCAACTCGTGCATCACGACTCACATCTCGCTTGCGATCCTTAATACTGTCGAGCTCTTCTAACACTGTCATGGGAATAATTACATCATGTTCTTTAAACGAATATATCGCTAAAGGCTCATGTAGTAACACGTTGGTATCCAGTACAAACAACTTTTTGTCGTTTTGTTGCATGGTGCCTCCAGAGTGCTCTCAATGAATAGATATCAGTATCACTTAACTAAACGTATAACATTAAAGGGATAATTAAAGTCTCTATTGAAAACAGGCCATTGCCATGAGCAATGCTGCCTTAATAAAATATGCCATTTGTCGGGTTAGAACTCAATGTCATCATCATCGCCTTTGTTTCACACTATGACGTCAATGTGACGCTAACATGTCAAGATGATGTAAAAATGAACATCTAAACGATAAATCAATGCTAGAATTTCAATCTGGATGGGTTTGGTTTAACATACGCCCCCTTTTTTGTTTCACGCAATAAATGAGAGTAAAAGATGCCGTTTGCCTTAGGTCAACGCTGGATAAGTGATACCGAGTCAGAACTCGGATTAGGAACAGTCGTTCAAGTTGAAGGCCGCATGGTTACGCTGCTATTCCCTGCCACTGGAGAAAACCGGATGTTTTCTCGCAGTGAAGCTCCCTTAACCCGAGTTATTTTTAACCCAGGTGACACTGTCGAAAGCGGTGAAGGTTGGAGTATCACCATTGAAGAGCTTGAAGAAAAAAACCAATTGGTGATTTATCATGGTATTCATAGCGAGACTCAAGAAAAAGTCAGTCTTCGTGAGACCATGCTAAGCCACAATATTCGCTTTAATAAACCACAAGATCGTTTATTCGCCGGACAAATTGACCGCCTCGAACGTTTTGGGGTGCGTTATCAATGTCAGTTATTGCGCCACAAATTAGCCACCTCAGATTTACTCGGCCAGCAAGGCCCGCGCGTCGGTTTGATTGCCCATCAACAATGGATTGCTCACGAAGTTGGTCGTCGTTATGCGCCACGAGTATTACTTGCTGATGAAGTTGGTCTAGGTAAAACCATTGAAGCAGGCTTAATTATTCATCAACAGTTACTGACTGGTCGTGCAGAACGGATTTTAGTGATCGTGCCTGATACCCTACGCCACCAGTGGTTAGTTGAAATGTTGCGCCGCTTTAACCTGCGTTTCTCCGTGTTTGATGAAGATCGTTGTGTAGAAGCGTATGCCGACAATGACAACCCGTTTTACACCGAACAATTGATCATTTGCTCACTTGATTTACTGCGTAAGAAAAAACGTCTTGAACAAGCTGTAGATGCTGATTGGGACTTAATGGTTGTCGATGAAGCTCACCATTTAGAATGGTCAGAAGACGCACCAAGTCGCGCCTATAAAATCGTCGAAGCGTTAAGTGAAGTGGTCCCAGGCGTATTGCTCCTTACCGCGACCCCTGATCAACTCGGTCATCAAAGCCACTTTGCTCGTTTACGTTTGCTCGATCCTGATCGTTTTTATGATTACGATGCTTTTTTAGCTGAAGAAGCAAGCTACAAAGATGTGGCAGAAGCGGCTGAAGCATTAAGTCAGGATAAAAAATTACCCGACAGCGCAATTAATAGCTTAACTGAGTTGCTTAGCGAGAAAGACATCGAGCCAAGCATTCGTTTGATCCAGTCAAAAGATGTTGATGCAGAATCACAGCAAGCGGCACGTCAAGAATTGCTCCAAGAATTACTCGACCGCCATGGCACTGGCCGCGTACTGTATCGTAACAGCCGCGCATCAGTTAAAGGCTTTCCGAAGCGTTTATTTAATGCTTACCCACATGACATGCCTGCGCAGTACGTTACCGCTGAACGCGTTAACGCCATGATGGGCAGTGCCAAGCAACCACAGGCCAAAGCAGCACAAGCATTAAGCCCTGAGAAGCTTTACCAGGCATTTGAAAACGACAGTGCCAGCTGGTGGAAGTTTGATCCACGGGTAGACTGGTTAATTGAGTTTCTAAAATCGCATCGCAGTAAAAAAGTACTGATTATTGCTAGCCAAGCAGAAACAGCATTAAGCCTTGAAGAAGCCCTGCGAACCCGCGAAGGTATTCAAGCTACGGTATTCCATGAAGATATGTCGATTATCGAACGCGATAAAGCCGGCGCTTACTTTGCTCAAGAAGAAGGTGGCGCTCAAGCATTAATTTGTTCTGAAATTGGTTCTGAAGGACGTAACTTCCAGTTTGCTAGCCATTTAATTTTGTTCGATTTACCGCTCAACCCTGATTTATTAGAGCAGCGTATTGGCCGCTTAGATCGTATTGGACAACAAAACGATATCCAAATTCATTTGCCTTACTTGCGCGATACCGCTCAAGAAAGATTGATGCGTTGGTATCATCAAGGGCTCAATGCATTCGAACTCACCTGCCCGAGCGGTCATGTGTTGTTTAACGAATTTGCCGATGAACTGATTAACGTACTTTGCAACGAAGATGAAGATCTGATGACTCAATTGCTGAATCACACCCAGCATCGTTATAAAGAACTTAAACAGGCAATGGAGCAAGGTCGCGATAAACTACTTGAGATCAACTCTCATGGCGGCGAGCGTGCTAATGCATTAATTAAGCGCTTATCAGACAGCGATAACGATACTCATCTCATCGGTTCGGTGATTCGCTTGTGGGATATTATTGGTGTCGATCAAGAAGATCGCGGTGAAAACTCAATCATCTTACGCCCGAGTGAACACATGATGTTCCCTACTTATCCTGGGTTAAATGAAGACGGTATTACTGTGACGTTTGATCGTGAAACCGCTTTGTCTCGTGATGACATTGCATTTATCACCCAAGAACATCCTTTGGTACAAACCGGTTTAGATTTAATCACTGGCTCAGAAACGGGCACCACCAGTGTGGCAATTCTAAAGAATAAAGCGCTTCCAGCGGGCACTCTGTTTTTAGAATTGATTTACATGGCCGATGCATCTGCACCAAAATCGACTCAGTTATACCGTTATTTACCACCGACACCTATCCGTGTGTTACTGGATAAAAATGGTCTTAACATGGCAGATAAAGTGGACTACGCCAGTTTTGATAAACAGCTAAGTGCGGTAAATCGTCACATCGCTAGCAAGCTCGTCAATGCCTCACAGCCTATTTTGCATCCGCTATTGGCCAAAGGTGAAGAGTATGCAAAAGAGTCGCTTACGCAGCTAGTCGTGGAAGCCCGCGCTAAAATGACTCAGCAACTTACAGGCGAACTGGAACGACTTGAAGCCTTAAAAGCAGTAAATCCGAACATTCGTGAAGACGAGCTAGAATATATTCGTAATCAAATGACCGAGATAACTGGCTACATGGATAACAGTCAATTACAGCTTGATGCAATACGTATGGTACTTGTCAGCCACGTATAACGGCTAACAAGCATTAAACAATATTGTAGTAATCATGTCGTGTAACCAATGCCCTGTATATCAGGGCATTGTTTTTATTCGCGGTTATACATTAAGCTAACCGCATTATGGTTTCATTCGCTCGAGGTTATGGTGCAACTAGGACAATTTAGTCAGTTATTAATCGTAACGATAAGCATATTGCTGGCAGCGCCTAGCGCAAAGGCACAGCAACCCTACGGTCACTTACCTGCCGATGAAATCAAATTTATCACTATTGACGGTAAACAAACTGAAGTGCTTGTAAGGTCTTGGCAGAGTAAAAAACACTTTGGTTCGGCGATGATTATTGCAGCCTCTGACACCGATGCTGATGCTGCCGGCTTAGCCAGCTACTTACGAACCAATATTAATGCTCGTGGTTGGGCAAGTATTAGCTTAACGCCAGCAAAAGGGCTATATCGGCCTAACTATGCAACAAAACCTGAAGAAGTCACCAAAGCAGGCATCGAACAACTGCAATTAACCAGCAATAAAAGCATTCCAAAGTATGAGTCATCTCAGTTGCTTGAGCTGCGCAACTTTCAACAAAGTAATCTCAATGAAGCCCTAAACCAATTAACCTCAACCACCAGTTTATTTCCTGGGGGCAAGATTCTAATTGTTATTGATGACACAGCCGGCATGGTCACAAATCTGCTTTATGACAAAAAAATCCCTACCCCTGATGTGCTAGTTATCGTCAATGCTTATCGCGAGTTTGAGTACTTAATTGATCCGCAAAGTCAGCGTAAATCGATCGCCGAGCAATTAGTCACCATGTCGATCCCGATCCTAGATATTCAATCCGCTGACGCACACCCGAATTCAATTGAACAAGCACCTACCCGCCTCAACTACAATCAAGTGAAACCTGCTAAGTATTATCGCCAATACCAAATGAGCTTGGACTTAAGCAGCCCTAGTGGCTGGGAAGAAGCCCTCGATCAAATAGAAGGCTTTTCCAGAACCGTTATCGGAAGATAGTATATTCAGCGTAGCCATGACTAAAAATAGAGCATTAGCGAAAACAGATCATTACCACCAAGATTGACGAGAACGATAGGCTTTATCAGGATTTTTAGTTTGTCTAATTGCTGCAATCACGCGGTTTTTACCCAATAACAATCTTATTTGGCTTAGTGATTCTCGGGCTAATAGGCTGCGCACTGAGGCGGTCCAACTTTGATTGATGCTGCGTTTAATGGCTGCATTAGCATCCGGGGAAGTGCGGATTATTTTTTGGGCTAGTGTCGTGGCGCACTCATAAGCGTTATCACTTATTTGAGTTACCAAACCTAGCTCAAGCGCTTGCTCGGCAGTTAAAATATCCGCGGTATAGGTCAACATCAACGCTTTGTCTTTCGGCATAATTTGTCTTAATGCCACCAAACCACCCATATCTGGCACAAGCCCCCACTTTGCTTCCATGATCGACAGCTTACAGCTTGGCGTAGCAATACGAATGTCAGCACCCAATGCAATTTGAGTCCCACCGCCATAGCAACAACCTTCTAAAACCGCAATGACAGGAACAGGCAAACGCTGCCATCCCAAAGACACACGTTGGGCTAAATTTGCATTGCCAGGCAACCACTTGAATAAAAGCTTTAATGCACTTGTGGGTGAACTCGCGACACTCTTCACATCTAAGCCAGAACAAAAGTTACCTTCTGCGCCAGATAAAATAACCGCATTAATTCGTTTATCACCACGGAGTTGTTTAATCACCTTATCAATCGCAGTAAACATTTCAACATTAAGTGCATTAATTTTACTGGGTCTATTTAAGCAAACATGGGCAATGCCATTATCTACTGTTAACTTAATTAACTCTCTTTCCATGAAACACCCTACTGCTGGTCAGTCCAGTTTACAGGCTAACATATCTGGACTATCTGGACTATCTGGCGAATAGTAATAACATGACAAATAATCGGCGTTGGTCAAAATATTGCCACATTTTATTTTGAACAAAATTCATTGAGTGTTAGCCTAATATATTATCGATATAGGCATAACCATCCAATCTTCATGCTTGTGTGTTAAATGTAATGCCAGATCGATATGACATTGATGACAATATGATAACAGCTAGACAAATGTTACCAACTTAATGAAATGTTAAAACTAAGTTATCAATATTGTAAGCAAATAAGTATAATGCGCTAACGAACAAAAAATCGCTGTAAATAGTCTTATAATAATAACTATCCGCCTCGCTCCACTCGCGGTTGCATTAATGAGTGTTTTTTTCCTAAAGGCGAAATAAGGAAGACCAGCAACAATGACCATTCCAATATTAATATGCGACGATTCTGCACTCGCCAGAAAGCAAATGGCAAGAACTCTCCCCAAAGATTGGGACGTTGAAATTAGTTACGCCACCAATGGCGCTGAAGGCCTTGATGTCATTCGCGCGGGTAAAGGTGAGATTGTGTTTCTCGATCTCAATATGCCTGTCATGGATGGTTACGAAGTACTCCAAGCAGTACAACAACAAGATTTGCCCGCATTGATTATTGTGGTGTCTGGTGATATTCAAATTAAGGCTCATGAACGAGTCAAAGCATTAGGCGCCCTCGACTTTATTCAAAAACCCGTTAGTGCAGAGGCTATCAGCCATATTTTGCAAGAGTACGGTATTTTGACCCTTACTCAGGGTAATAAAGCTGAAGAAACACCAATGATGAAAGTTGATATGCGTGATGCATGTCAAGAAATAGCCAACGTCGCGATGGGTAGAGCCGCAGACTTACTCGCTAAGCTTCTGGATGTATTTGTACTATTGCCTATCCCTAACGTTAATGTGCTTGAAGTCAGCGAATTAACGATGGCCTTAAAAGCAACCGAACGAAATTCAACAGTCTCAGGGCTTTGCCAAGGATTTATTGGTGCAGGTATCGCGGGTGAGGCATTATTACTGTTCCATGATTCTAGCTTTGAAGATATGGCGAAGTTGATGGGATTAGAAAACCCAAATGACGTTAGTACTGAAATAGAAGTGATGATGGACACAGGTAATGTGCTCATTGGAGCATTTTTAAATGGTATTTCTGAACAACTTGACATGAAATTCAGTCAGACCCATCCAGTAGTACTTGGCAGGCACTGCAGTGTCAACGAACTCATTCACGACAACTCTGACAAATGGCAGCGCACTCTCGCGATGGAAATTAACTATCGGATAGAAGATTACAATATTGAATGTGATCTTCTGCTGCTATTTACTGAAGACTCAATTCCTACGCTGAACTACAAACTTGGCTATTTACTCGACTAATGTTGGATACTTTTTATGTCAAATGATCAAAGTGCGATGAACGAACTCCACTGGCTAATCGATATGGTACAAACCATTGAGGTTGGTTTAGTAGTGCTCGATCGCGACTATAATATCCAACTTTGGAACGGTTTTATGGAAAACCACAGTGGTGTCTCACCCAATTCCATTAAAGGTAGTAATCTATTTGAAAAGTTTCCCGACTTACCAGCCACGTGGTTAAAACATAAAATGGAGTCGGTTTTTTTACTTAAAAACCGCACCTTTATTAGTTGGGAACAGCGCCCATACGTATTCCAGTTTAAAAACTATCGCCCGGTGACTGGCCGAGCCGATTTTATGTATCAAAACATTACCTTACTGCCATTAGCGTCATTAACCGGGCAAATAACTCACATCAGCATTATTGTCTATGATGTGACTGATATTGCGGTTAATAAACTGCAACTTAAAGCCGCTAATGAGCAACTTGAACAACTTAGTCAAACCGATGGTTTAACCCTTTTGCATAACCGTCGTCATTGGCAAAATTGCATGGAAAAAGAGTTCGATCGTTATTCTCGCTATGGCGATGCTGCATCATTGGTGATGATTGATATTGATAATTTCAAGCGTATTAACGATGAATATGGTCACCCTGCCGGTGATAAAGTGATCCAACATATTGCCTATTTGTTAAAGCAAGCGTTGCGTGACACTGACTGTGCTGGCCGTTATGGCGGAGAAGAATTTGGGGTGGTGTTATCTAAAACCTCTGCAGAAGAAGCTCTCAACTTTACCGAACGGTTAAGAAAACGCATTGAAGCATCGGAAGTCGCATTCGAAAACCGCCTTATAAGAGTCACCGTAAGCTTGGGTATTAACGATTTAGATTCCGAAATAGATAATAGCTCAACCTGGTTATCGGGTGCAGATAAAGCCCTATATGTCGCTAAGCAAGAAGGCCGTAACAAAAGCGTTATCCATAAATAAGCGCCTATAAAATCTTTTTGTTATCCATAAAAAAACGCCCATCATCGATGAGCGTTTTTTATGGAATTAGATTGCCGACTGATTAGTGGAATGCACCATCAGACTCATCTTCATAGTCTTCGTCTTCTTCATCGCCTTCAACTTCATCACCGACAAAAAAAGTACCCCAACCGTCATAGTCTACTTTTTGCTTGCCTGCCACGAGAATCAACTGTTCACATGCTTTATCCAGTAAAGGCACTTCTAGCTTATGCTTAGCAATGGCGTCAAAACAGAAAATAATCGAGCCATCTTCAAGTTCCATTTCTTCTGCATCATTCACTTCAAAACCAAGCTTAAATGCATCAACAGCGGCTTTTTCTAAACGATCAAAATTAGTCGCCGAAAAATGATGTTCAATCGTATATTCCGCATCAGGCTCTGAACCATCAGCAAGTAAGGCATCAACAATTTCAAGATTCTCAGCAAATTGCTCTTTTAACTGACGCTCAACAGACATGGATTACTCCGTAAATAGGACTCGTAAAAATTTAATCAATTATACCCAAACTAACACAAGTTGCGAGCTTGCTAGAGATGTTTGGTGATCAGTGGTTATGTTCGAGCTTTTAAGGTTAACACTTCAGCTTCTTTATTTAACTCAACCAAACGTGCTGACATCAATTGATGCACCTTAGTATTTAAGGCTTTAACCTCATTTTTATCTAAGCCAGCCGTTGGGATAGGTTCCATCATCTCCACAATCACCACACCGTTGTTCCAACGATTAAGGTTAATGTGGCTCTGACACGAAGCTAATACTGGTACTATCGGCGCTTGAGCGGCTATTGCTGTATGAAATGCTCCCACTTTAAACGGTAACAATCCGCGACCGCGAGAACGAGTTCCTTCAGGAAATATCCATACCGACAGTCCTTTATTTTTCATTCTTTCTACGGTTTTAGCCATAGTATCAAAAGCACTGTGACGATTTTTACGATCAATAAGAATATTGCCCGATAACCAATAAATTTGACCAAATAGCGGCATCCACGCCAGGCTCTTTTTACCTAAGCTAACCGTCGCTTTTGGTACCACTGACGTGTGAGTAAACAAATCAAAATTATTTTGATGATTCGCAAGATAAATGCAAGGTTCCGATGTAGCACTTACAGGATGAACACGTTTAATGACCTTAATGCCTAATATTGGTGCAACAGAACCAAAGATACTGGCAATTACATGTACATTATTACGATGCATTGGCCGCACAAGGCAAAAAACAATCGAAAATACAAAGAGTAAAAATAAAAGTACGGCGAGAATGATTGAACGAGCGATAAGCAGCACAGCATACTCCTGCAATAAAATTGGCGTCAGTATAACGATGCTAGTCTAGGGACTCAACGTTTTGTTTACATATGTACGCTGAAATACTCTGCCCCTGTGATCTGGGGCAGAATAACTTAGCTTATATGACAGCTAGATGGCAGATAATTATTTAGCAGGTTGATGTGCTGATGTTGGTGAACGTAGCTTAAGTAGCATTCTAAATAACAATGCACTTAATGCTAACGTTGCAACAATAGCGGCACCACTGGGCAAGTCGTAGCTAGCAGACAACAGTAGCCCAGCAATATAGCCCACTATGCCGACACAATAAGCCCACACTAACTTGGTTTTACCTTGATACTTATTTAATGCCAATGCCGGTAAAATAAGCGTGCTAAACACTAAGTACACGCCTACTAACTCCACCGACAAAGTAATCACTAATGCAAATAAAAAGTAAAAACCTGCACCATCTAATATCCGTGGTTTAGCGATGATCACCCCAAGAATACCTGCAGAGACCACTGCAGGTAATGCTAATTGAGACCAACTCACCCACAATATTTGACCAGACATTAACTGCTTTAATAATTCAGCGCCATGAGGATCATTGGCTAACAATAACATTGCCGCCACCGCACTGAGCACATAAAAACAACCAATAAATGCCTCGAGTTCACCGACTAACCGTTTTGCCATCCAAGCGATCACACCCGCACCAGCTAATGCAAATAACGCAGGCATCCATACATGAGCAAACGGTAACTCTTCTACTCGATGATCTATGTGCGATACGATTGCCCCCAATGCAGCGACCTGAGCGATAGCCAAATCAATGAAGATAATGCCACGCTTTAGCACTTGTTGACCTAACAACACATGAGTTGATAACACTAATAGTCCTGCCACTAACGCAGGCAACAAGATAGACAGCAGCTCGACATCAAACATAGTGTTATTTCACTCCATTTAATAATGTCAGCAGACTATCATATAGACTGATCAAGTCTTTACTTTCATCGTTACCGCCTACCGACATCGGTAACACCAATACCGGCAGATTTGCGCGTTCACCTAACCATTTAGCCCCTCGTTCATCTTGGTATGAAGCCACTATTACCGCCATTACATCGCCTTTTTCAGCACGAGTAAGTAATGAGGCTAGATGGCTGCTGGTGGGTGCTAAGCCTGGTTTAGGCTCAAGATCTGCCACTTGCTCTATTCCAGTCCAATTAAATAAATAACGGAAGCTCGAATGATAAGCGATGACCTTTTTGCCGGCTAAGTTTTTAGCTTGCTCTTGCCACTGCGGTATTTTAGCCTGCCAACGTTGGCTAAAGTCGCTCAACGACTGGGCATAACGACTGGCATTTTCTGGATCAACTTCAGTAAGCTTAGCGCTCAAGGTCTGCGCAACGGTCAACATCCGCAAGGGATCTAAATGCAAATGAGGATTTCCCTTTGCATGCACATCGCCCATTGAACGATCCACTTGGGTTAACTTATCTAAGGTATCAATTTGATCTGCGGCAAAAAACAAGCCTTTATCCGTTGATCGAACCTTAGGATTAGCAGACTTCATTTGTAACATTGGCAACCAACCAATTTCTAAATCGGCCCCGGCACACACAACCAAATCAGCTTGGCGCATTTTAGCAATCAAGCTTGGTCTTGCTTGTACTTGATGTGGATCTTGCATCGCTGTGGTGGCCGAATACACCCTAGCATCGGGCGCTAAAGTTTGCGCTAATGCGGCATATTCAGGTTCACATGCAAACACGTTCAGTTCCGCTTTAGCTGTCGCGGTAAACAGCAGCGACATTGAAGTCACTGCTAAAAGCAATTTAGAATTGATGCGCACCGTGAGCTCCTAATGACATGACATATTGTAAAGTAAAGATATTATCATCTTCAAAACCATCGAAATTAGTTCCAGTCTGATGAGTGTATTGCAAACGCACGGTCGAAAAATGACTGCTATGCCAAGCAAGACTGACTTCTGACTCTTTTAATTTCTGTGGGTCGAGGTGATCTTCATGGATTTCATTAGTATCAATTTGACCGTAACGAATCCCAGCAGACCAACTTGGTGAAAATTGATACACACTACTCACGTACCAACCTTGATGATAGTCATCGGTACTAACGTCCTCATGATCTGCCTCAAGAATATGTCCTGGCTCCATACCAAAAATATCAGTGACTCTAAAATATTCGCCACTGACGGTTAAGTTTTGATATTTGTAATTACCATTCGGTGCCCACTTATAAACAAAGTCAGCAATGTAGGTATTTTCGCCTGTGTAAGATGCACTATGACTATGCTCAGCATGTCCTTCTTCATCAGCCGCTTCGTCTTCGTGCTCGTCTTCGGCATAAGCTTGGCCATTCTGATTACGCAAATAGCTCAATCCTAGTTGCCAAGAACTCTCGATACCAATGTCACCACCGATTTTGGTTAATGCCGTATACACGCCAACATCATCAAAATCACGCTCTCCGTGCTCATCTGTAGCGCGTAAGCTTTCGCCTTTAAATGCTTCAACACCCATGGTCCAGTATAGATCTGTTGGGGCCACATAATTTAAACGAATACCATCATCAAAATAATGACCACCTAAAAATGCACGATAGGCCGCTGGACGATCCGTAAATGCATCGGTATGTAAATGTTGATTATTTAAATAACCAATATCCGATAAAAATCGACCCGCACGAACCGATAAACCGTAAGGCATCGCTAACGTTTGGATAAAGGCTTCTTCTAAATTAAGCTCTGTTTCACCGTCATGAGACTCAACAACTGCGGTCACTTTACCGTAAAACATTTCATCAATATTGGCACTTAATGCCAACTCTGTTTCGCCTAAACCAAAACCTTCAGCACGCTCAGCTAATGGTCGGTCGCCCGTTTGATAATAACCATCGAGCACAGCACTAATACTAGGATTAGTTAAACTAGAATCTTCTGCCATTGCAGAATACGAACTCACAGCACAAGCCAGTGCCAATAACGAAACACGTGTGTTTAACGCAGACATAATATCTCCAAAATACAACAAGTAGCCGCCTACCTAGGTTTAGAATAAACCGGCAGATAACGGAAAATAAATCATTACAATGTTGGACTAACGAGATACAGGTGGGGCACGACTTTGGTAGTAGGCTTGGAATACGCTAAGTAAAAAAGGCAGCGAATATTGTTGGCGTTCGAACGTTTGCTTAGAAACGGCAAAAACTAAATTGGAAGAGTGAAGCGTTTTATTAAGCTGATGCTGATGAAAACACAAAGTACAATGATTTTGTACCCCGTCATCGAGATGTTTAACTGAGTGTGCAGACGCAGCAATAGACAACACAATCAAAATGGCACTTAGCCAGATTGCGATAGTTTGTCTTATTTTGATGCGGGAACTCACCAGAACAACTCCACCAGGTAAATAAAAGTGAGCATTAGTGTAAAAGACCGCAGCTGAAAAGCAACACTTAGATTGTGACAATTCATGACAACCCGTTCACAATCGCGTGCATTAACAATTAATCTTAACAACTAATGGGTAACTAAAACGTTATTTTTAAGATAGGCTTAAGCTATTACCCATACCATAATGGATGTGTAAAACATCATCATTACAGGACAAACACCATGGCACAATTTATTAAAGAAAATATTGGCATCATTTTAGTCATGATCATTGTTGGGGTTGTCGTGCTAGGCGGGATTTACTATGTTGAAGAATCACTAGAAAGCCAAGTTATTGAAGTTAAATAACAAACTTATTTCGCGTGCGTCTCTGCATTAGGATCATTTTCAGGCGCTTCAATCAGCTGCAAGTGGTCCATAATATGAGATAAACCCACCATAATAACAGCCAAAATAATCAATGGTGTAGTGATAACGGTTACACCCTCAACAAAATAGCCTACTACAGCAGCAATAACCCCACCATAGAAACCGACTATTTTAACAACTGACAAATATTTATTATGCCCAAGCCATGCAGCGCAATGAGGGCATTGAACTTCTACTGACAAACCTTTCCCGCGACTGTCATTCACCTTCGCAATTGAAAAAGATTTATAGCAATGAGCACATTGCAGCGACATGATAATTTCCTCAGTTCAATAATGGCGGCAAGTGTAACAAATTAACCTACCAATTACTGTATTTGGCTCCTATAGGATTTTTCCATTATCATAGACGCAACTCAGAGCCCTAGGACAACCTTACATGCTACGGATTTTACTAACGTTATTATTATTCACATCGGCAGTGTTTACGACACAATCACTTCGTGCAGAACAAGACGCTGTTACACCGATTGTTGCCACTAGTCAGCTAACTGATACTCAAAATCAAATCAGCCGTTTACAACAAACTATCGAGCAAGATACCAGGCTATTATTTAAGGCAAAAGGTGAACTACGTACATTTACTGAATATCGCATTAAAAACAAGTCGTCTGAATTACGCGACAAAATTGGTCAACTTATTGCCACACCAGACGCAGACCAGCAATATCTAGTCACCTTAGTGCAAAGCCAATTGGCCTTTTTAGAGAATGTCAGTGCGTACTTAGACGCCCAAGTTATGGCCATGCGCCTTGGAGTAAGCCAAGGTGATGACAGTAAAAACATCTTAGCCATTTCACAACGAGAATTTGAACGCGACCATTACCTCAAGGCACAATTAACCACTCTTCAGTGGGCAGAAACACTGAATATAGATGTGAGTGTCCAAAAGCAAAAATTGACTGAGTTTATGCTCACTAGAGCGGATCAGTTCGATAGTTTAGTGCATTACACACAAGATGAATTACAAAAAGCCGTTGCAGAAGCCGCTGATGCAGGTGCAGATATCACCACCGAACAAAAAGCTGATGTGGTGGCACTAAAAGAACGCTTGGAGCAAAGCAGCTCTAGCTTAGCGGTTTCAGCGGGCATACTCGAAACATTAGGCCAGAACGTGGCACCATTTAAACAAACATTGTTTAGTGTGTCTGGTGATATCACCCAAGATGTATTGAATTTTAGTGTCGCGTCTAATCTGCTACAAGGTTGGGGTAAAGTCATTAAAGATCAGACGATTAATAATGGACCCAGTTTAACCTTTAAGATTTTAGTGTTTCTATTCATATTATTTGCGGCAAGTTTAATCGCCAAAATTGTTACACAAATTATCTCAAAAACAGTACGTGCATCGAAATTACAATTTAGCCAACTGTTGCAAGACTTCTTTATCTCGTTGTCGAGTAAAATAGTGTTTGCCCTAGGATTATTGATTGCCTTATCACAGCTCGGGTTTGAGCTTGGGCCGTTACTCGCTGGTTTTGGTATTGCGGGAGTCATTATTGGTTTTGCACTGCAAGATACCCTGTCTAACTTCGCTTCTGGCATGATGATCTTAATCTATCGTCCATTTGATGTCGGCGACTTAATCAATGCAGCTAATGTTACCGGTCGCGTCAGCCACATGAGCCTAGTATCAACAACAATCAAAACGCTAGATAACCAACGCCTTATTGTGCCAAACAATAAAATCTGGGGCGATA
The DNA here is from genome assembly GCF_014164215.1 of Shewanella sp. SG44-2. NCBI lineage: Bacteria > Pseudomonadati > Pseudomonadota > Gammaproteobacteria > Alteromonadales > Shewanellaceae > Shewanella > Shewanella sp. SG44-2. The sequence goes on along the minus strand of NZ_JACJEU010000029.1, from coordinate 19,559 downwards.
CCATTAACAACATCACCGCAGAGCATCAGCGCCGGGTAGACATGACCTTTGGCATTAGCTACAGCGACAATGTTGAACATGCAGAAACCATATTAAAAAGTATTGTAGAACAACATCCTAAGGTGCAAGCGCATCCAGAACCGATAGTAAAACTCCACACATTGGGCGAATCGTCAGTCGACTTTATTGTAAGGCCTTGGGTTAAACCCGATGATTACTGGGAAGTATACTGGGACATTACTCGCGCAGTGAAAATACGCTTTGATGCGGAAGGCATTAGTATTCCGTTCCCGCAACGCGATGTACACATATATCAAAAATAAGCTTTGCGCTTAGCAATAAAAAGGCTCAAGTCGATGACTTGAGCCTTTTTATTAATAGATAATGTTAGGCTTATAAATAAGTGATGCTGCCCTGTAAATGAGGTCGGCGGCCTTTAACATCACGCATTTCAAAACGTTTACCATTTTCAATACTTTCAAACGCAAACGTCACTTCAGACGGCATAAATACTGGCAGTTTAAATTCAACATCAACTTGAAATGGTCGATCGCCAACAAACGTCATTAACTGAGACATCACCCGCGCTTTAGACCACATTCCATGCGCTAACACTCGCTCAAAACCAAAGCGTTTTGACAACAATGGATGTAAATGGATCAAGTTATAATCGCCAGAAGCTTTAGCATACCGACGGCCTAAATCATCGGTTAAGCGCCATTGCTGAACGTTTTCCCATACCATTTCTGACGCTTTAGGCGGACGAGCACGACGACCAGCAGACTCGATACGATATAAGTAAGTTGATAGCGCTTGCCAAACTAACTCTTCACCGACAAACACCTTAGACACCAAATCAAACTCAAGCCCCGCATCGGTAGTACGGCTTGTGGTTAATTCACACTGTACAATTAGGGTTTCATCCGCTCGTACTGGGCGTAATACACTAATACTATTCTTTAAATGAAGCATGCCAAGTAACGGAAATGTCACCGCTTTATGGGTAAAAATCATCGCATGCAAACGAAATGCCCAGACATACAGATACGTTGGCGGTAACGTCATACCGTCATATTCAAAACTGCATACCGCAGCATATTGGCTAATTTTATCTTGGGACAACACCACATTCGACGCTTGTACATAAATATTCGGAAGCGGTTGTTGGTTCCATCCCGGTTTACGTCCAAACAGGATTTTGCGATACAAAGACAAAAGCGAAGGCATCGCTTTTAATTCGATAGCGTAGTCGTGACTCACAATGTTGTACCCTAAAGTAGGCAGCAAAAAAGCTGTGCTGCAAAACGATTAATAGATGATTATACCTTAGACTCTTGCAGTTGCTAAACCGCTAATTACTTAATGCGTTTAAAACAGCATGTCGAGACAACATATATTGATGCCATCAACACAAAAAATACTCGACACAATTGTTGTGACAACTCACTTACTACAACTAATTTACCTTTACCTTTTTCAACCCAAAATGCGACAATTACCCGACTTAAATGACTTAACGTAGCCGATACAGTGCAAGATAAAAACTTCGATAAACTTAGCCAAAAGTTTGCCCAAAATATTTACGGTACCACTAAAGGTGAAATCCGTGCTGCAGTATTATGGCGCGACTTAGCACCTGCCCTAGCCAGCCTTGGCAAACCACGATTACGTATTTTAGATGCCGGTGGCGGTTTTGGTTATTTGAGTCAAAAACTAGCGGCTTTAGGTCATGATGTTGTGCTGTGTGATATTTCAGAACAAATGCTTTCTCTAGCACGGCAACAGATTGAAGCCTCAAATACCGCATTATCGATACAGTTAATCCACAGCCCAATACAAGCATTAACCGTTGAAGATTATGGTCAATTTGATGTCATTCTCTGCCATGCGGTAGCAGAATGGCTAATTGATGCTCGTAGCACCTTGCAAGGTTTATTGAGTTTGCTAAAACCTCATGGTTTATTTTCTCTGATGTTTTTTAATAAAGAAGCCTTACGGTTTCATAGCTTAATATCAGGTAATTTTGACTATGTTAACCGTGACTTTAAGGTCAAAAAGAAGGTCGGATTAACGCCGACTCACCCGCTGTATATTGAAGATGTCCGCAGTTGGTTTAGCCAATGGCAACTGTCGATGGTGAGTCAGTCGGGGGTAAGAGTTATCAATGATTACTTGAAAAATAATCTGCCACCTAACTTCGACAAACATCAACTGATTGAAATGGAGTTGGCCTACTCTCAACAAGAACCTTATTTGTCGCTTGGGCGCTACATTCACTTTGTAGGCCGATCGATTTCATAATAAACCCATTGCTTTAGCACTTTATTTTCAATAACTTACTTATTGAATAGCTCGCGCGTCATCGACATTAACACTGTAAAAAGCTACAGCGAGTAATCGTTGCACCTTGCTGTTTTAGTAGGTCAGGAATGGCTTGCTGCCCGACAATATGGCCCGCGCCCACCACGATAAATAATTGTTTGTGGGTTTTACTTTGTAACAACTGGATGATTTTTTGCGCCATCGTGTGATTACGTTGCCACAACAGTTTTTCGAGTAGTTCATCAGCATCGCCCGCTTGCGATTCCATAATGTTTGCTAGAGCATTACCATCACCTTGGCGCCAAGCGTAGATTAAATCAAGCATTTCAGCATCGCTAGCGTTAATCGAATCATCAAGCATTTGCAGTTGAGTCGCGGTTGAAAATGATGAGATTAATTCAAATTGAAACTGAATACTCTCCAGCTCAACTACATTTTTACCACTGCGATTTGCCATAAAATAAGCGTCGACACCCTGCTCTGCGCTGTAACCTAATTGCCCAAAACGGCCCATGCTAATTTGCGCAGACTGCAACCAAGGTGCATACGGTGCCAGTGCTTGGCACAAGGTTTGATGACTTTGGCAATACTCTTGCCGAGTCGCATTAACGTCTGCGGCAATATCTGCCGACAAACCACCATACCGTTGTAATAACGCTCCAGTATCGCCTTGGCTAATATCTGCTTCAACAACCAGTGCATCCGATTGTTTAAATGCTGATTCTATATGCTGTGCTAGTGGGTAGAAGTCTTGACGACCAACATGAATGGAGCCCAATAAATACGCTTGCTGTTGCTGATACTCAATTTTGTAGAATACCGGAGAATCCAACGCAGCTGCCGATGTGGATGTAAAACACAGTAGTAATGCGACTAAACCGTAGCAATTTCGCTGTAAGCGACCATAAATCAAATTGATATTGAAAATAAGCCGACTTTCTCTTGTTGCCTGCATACTAGCTCCTTATAATTAACTTTATTCTTTGCACATGCACTATGAGGCAATTATGCCGTACACCAATGTTTTTCTACAGATAAAAGAAAACCTGCAAATAGCCTATAGACAAGCCATTGATTCAGATGCTCGCCTAGATGAATTACGTAAAGAAGGCCACGGCAAGTTTGTGGCGATTTTTACCGAAGAGCAAGGTTTTACAACTAGTAGTAATCGTTTCTTACCTTATGTACAAGAATTGGTTGCTGAATTTGATGCGATGCAGAGCAGCACTCATGTTGCACCAGAAACACTTGAAGCCTTTGTCAAAAAGCTTGCGGCCTTACTGCAAACACTACAAGTATTTAAACTCGCCAAATAATCGGTATGCTCATAGGGTCTGTTGATCTTTCAAAGTTGTTTTTGCAGCTATATTGTTAGTCATTTAAACAAGGCAGAGGCTTTGTCGTGTAGTTATTCTACACAAAGAGCCGATAACGCAGTAGAAATGACTAACAAACACAGCCCGAAGGGTTCGACTAAAAACGTTTTACTCTTTGTTGAGTGCCTCTTATTGAGAGATTGTTGCTTAGATTGCTAGGCACCAATCACCTCGATTAACACATTTTTATCTCGAACAAAATTTAACTAACAAAGATCAACAGACCCTAATACTTTCTTATTAGGAGCTTTCCATCATATGACATAATCTTGTCATATTTTCGCAATAGACTTGTCTCTCATTGGTAACAATACCAAACGCAATGCCGTTAGGTAATAAATAGAATGAGACGCAAAGATGACGGCTTTACAGCTAGTAAGCGAACTTGATCACATCATAGAACAGCAATCTATCGACGCTGTATTCCAGCCGATTTTCAATGTTTCAACAAATCAATTGCACGGTTATGAAGCGCTCAGTCGTGGCCCTAAAAATAGCCCGTTACACACGCCTTTCGCTCTATTTACTACCGCCGAAAAACAAAACTTATTAAGCGAACTTGAAACCTTATGTCGCAGCATTTCAATTAATGCATTTCACTCACGCCAGCTTAATGGCAAGCTATTTATTAATATTTCACCAAAAGCATTGCTCGATCCCAATCATCCAAAAGGCATGACACTACAGCTTATTAAACAGTTGGGGATCAACCCGTCGGATGTGGTTATTGAATTATCCGAACAATATCCTGCCGACGATATCGACTTGCTAAAGTCCTGTTTAAACCATTATCGCAATCAAGGGTTTTTAACCGCTATTGATGATTTAGGCGCCGGTTATTCTGGATTACGCTTGTGGTCTGAATTAGCACCAGATTATGTCAAAATCGACCGCCATTTTATTCATCAAATAGATACCACCGCGGTAAAACAAGAGTTTGTCCGCTCTATTGTCGATTTATGCCAAAACTTAACCTGTAAAGTGATCGCAGAAGGCATTGAAACCAATGAGGAACTCACCACTCTAAAACAATTAGGGGTAACCTATTGCCAAGGCTACTTTCTTGGACGACCAGCTCTCCATCCAAACCAGCAATTTAGCAGTGAACTGAGCACTCCCATAGCTCAACCTAATTCTCGTTATTGTGAAACAGCTGAAAGTTTATGCACCAACGCCATAAAAGCATCTCCTGGTACACAACTTAAAAAAATCAGTCAGACTTTTGCTGAACAACCAGCATTACAAGCCATTGTGGTAACCGAAAATAACAAGCCATTAGGTATCGTCAATCGCAGCACATTACTCGAGCTATTCAGTACACCTTATGGCCGTGCATTACACGAAAACCGCCCTGCGAAAATGGCAATGGACACCAAGGTGTTACACATTGACGCCAACGAACAGCTTACCTATGTCAGTCAATTACTTACCTCAGATTCAGTCAACACGGTGGCGCAACAGTTCATTATTTTGCGAAATCAGCAGTTGATTGGCATTGGCCATACTAAAGATTTATTACAGCGTATTACTGAACATAGAATAAAAATGGCGCGACACGCAAACCCTCTCACCAACTTGCCAGGAAATGTGCCAATACAAGAAGAGCTAAAACGCTTAAGGCTACAAAAAAAATCTTACTATCTTGCCTATTTAGATTTAAGCCATTTTAAACCTTACAACGATATTTATGGATTTTGGCGGGGGGATGAAGTCATTCAGTTAGTAGCAAACTTGTTGCTGCCTTATCAAAATGAACATTGTTTTGTTGGCCATATTGGTGGGGACGACTTTGTTATGATAAGCATGCAAGACGACACGCTAGCCAATTGCCAAACAATTATTGAATTATTTGAGCAACAGAAAATGAGTTTTTACAATGGCGATCACTGGCAGGCGCAAACAATGCAAGCACAAGACAGACAGGGGCTGCAATTCCAATACCCTTTGGTTTCATTATCCATTGGGGTTTTACCGCCATTGGTGACCCAGCAAGCAACAGAATATCAAATATCAACGTTAAGCGCCCAGGCCAAAAAGCAGGCAAAAATCGCTTCAAATGGATTTTACCTGCATGAAAAACAATCGACATTGCTTAGCTTATAATTTGGGAGCTACCGTTTTTTGTAACCAATCATCAAATAAGTTGGTTTCATATTGAAACGGTCTGTTATTGAAATTACGTGTATTGTTCATAAAACTCATGTCGATAATTTTTTCATCTCCAGCAATAATGACTTTGTCACCTTCATTTATGCTGTAACTAAACGTCGCTCTGGGTGGGTATAAATCTTTTACAATACGTAAATCACCTGGCGTAGCCCCAAATGTTGGTCGCATGTCTCCAGCCAAATCAAGGTTGGTCACTTGCATTTGCAACGTCTGCCCTGGCTTAAGGATTTTTTCAGCTTGTTTATTGATGTTTTTGGTTAAGGTTTCAAATAAACGGTTTTCAAAGCGCGATTGAAGTTCATTTGAAGTTTTGATATCACGAAAATCTTTTGGATTTTGCCACTCAATTTTAACCATCCCCACTTCGGTAACCGGGTTCGGTTCTGGCGCATCTTCGGCCAGAGCAACTTGGCATACCAATACCGGTGCAAGCAGTAAATATTTTACGTTCATAATAGACCTCCAAAGGGCTTAAGACGCTTACAACACAACCGCCTCAAACGGTAGGTTAAACAATCAATTCAGCACGTCATGTTTAACGTTTATCTAAACTGTTGTTGTCATATTGCAATGCGGATAATCGTCATTAAATTGAATGTTAGCCATCTAGCCAGCATCATATGTAATAACTATAGACCTGTTAAGCTGAACCAACGCTTAACAGTTTCATCCCACTAAAAAGGAAACCGTGCGCTCAATAAAGGATAGGTTTGACGCATTATTTTTGGCTTGGTACTGAATTTTTTACCCACAGGTGCGTTTAGCCCAGATGGCACAAACGGCAACTCATCCCCATTACGGTCTTCGTAAATTTTACCTGCAATTAAATCGTACTCTTCTACAAACGGGTAAGCATAATCATCCACTAACGGCCATTGTGCTAACTCACCCAAGCAATCAGGATTGGCAATAACCTTGTCATACCATTGCTGACCTAACGACAGTAAAAAACATCTAAACTCGGCAAAGGCATAGTCAGAGTCGCAGCCGGTAATGATGTATGCCGCGCCCCAAACTGACCATAAATAACTACGGCGTAATTGTTGGCCTAACATTTTATCAAATGTCTTTAGCGCTTCATCATCCAAGACTTGCAATTGTTCGCGTAAACGCAATTCAAGATCAGCAGAAGACTGCTCCGGTTGATCTCGTGTTACTAGCGCCCAAAAATGTGTTTCTGTCATCAAAATGTATCCATCACTCTATTTTGTGAGATATTCTACCTCAAATTTTCCAGCTAGATGATCAATATGAACCAAAATGCAGCCCCCCGAATGCCAATTAGAGTCATGCTTCTTATCTCACTGTATGTTGTACTCACGCTTATTGCTATTTGGCGCGCGACAACTTATCAAGCATATGATTTATTAACACTGGGAGTGATACCGGTTTTTATTGGCTTAATCAAACGTGCGGCATGGACAAAAGTACTGTTGATCAGTTATGTATGCTTACAAACTCTCGGACTTGCAGCGATGACTACAACAGCAGTGATTGCTTATCAAATCACCCCTGATGACGTAAAACTGGTGTTTCAAGGTTATAACATTCCATTGATCCCACTGTGGTTGTTACTGTTGAGCGTGGTGGTATTTCAATGGTGGGTTGGACAGTCTAACGTGACTAGAGACTATCTCGTTAAAAAGTAAGCATAAAATGCTATTACTCAGGCCTGACTGCCATCCTCAGGCCATTTTTAGTGTATAATTCGCTCATGCGCGCAACATTAAAACAACAAAATAATAATAAATATATCTGTGGAACGTGAATTATGACTAGTTTATCCCCAAGTGAATTATCCATCCTATTACTTGAGCCTTCAGAGACTCAACGTAAAATTATCATTACACGTCTTCAGCAAGAAGGAGTGAGCAGCATTCAAACTGCCGCAACGATCGCTGAAGCCAAAACGATTATTCAACGCCATAAACCTGACTTAATCGCCAGTGCGCTGCATTTTGTCGATGGTGAAGCCACAGAACTACTGCAGTACATCAAAAGTACCCCCGCATTAAATGATATTCAATTTATGCTGGTTTCCAGTGAGTGTCGCCGTGAACAACTCGAAATCTTTAGGCAATCAGGTGTTGTCGCCATTTTGCCTAAGCCATTTAATGCAGAGCATTTAGCCACGGCACTTAATTCAACCATTGATTTACTCAGCCACGACGAGCTGGATTTAAGCCACTTTGACGTGCATAACATCAGGGTGCTAGTGGTTGATGATAGCCGAATGGCGCGTAATGTGATTAAACGCACTATTGGCAACTTAGGGATGCAACTGATTACTGAAGCGGTTGATGGTGAGCAGGCTATCAATCTGATGAAAGAAAACATGTATGACTTAGTGATAACCGACTACAACATGCCTTCGGTAGATGGATTAGCATTAACGCAATATATCCGTAACCACAGTCAACAATCACATATCCCGATTCTAATGGTGTCGTCAGAAGCCAATGATACCCACCTAAGTAATGTATTTAGTGCTGGGGTTAACGCCTTATGTGATAAACCTTTCGAACCACAGTTAGTAAAGAAAATTCTTTACCAACTGCTAGAAGAATAACCACAGAGCGAAAAAAGACATTATTTGTACTGATTTTGCTGTAAAACCACTACAGATACTGAATTTATGGGATAAAGTGCTTTTAAACCAGCATGGCTTGTGGCATGTTATTCATGTTTTAAAAAACACTTCTATGGAAAGCAGAGAATATCAATATGAACAAAAGTGAATTAATTGCAAAAATCGCTGAAAATGCGGAACTAACTAAAGCTGAAGCTGGCCGCGCACTAAAATCTTTCGAAGAAGCGGTAACTGAAGCCATGAAAAATGGTGATAAAATTTCTATTGTTGGTTTTGGTTCTTTTGAAACCACTCAACGTGCCGCACGTACTGGCCGTAACCCGCAAACTGGCAAAGAAATTCAAATTGCTGCAGCTACTGTGCCTAAGTTTAAAGCTGGTAAAACACTAAAAGATAGCGTTAATTAATTATACGCTCAGTCTTTTTTTGATAGAAACCTCCTCTGTGGAGGTTTTTTATTGGTTATTTTTCAGCTTTGCTTATTCTGTTATCCAGATGCCCGAGTTAAATTAATAATATAGACCACCTCAGACCACCTACTATCCCACAGCAAAACGCTAATCTACTCAATATAAGCGAATATCTAACGCTGATGTATTGTTGCACATTAAAAGTGCGCTCCTGCATCATTTAGCAGCAACAAAGATGCAACAAAATGATCCAGAACTACATAACTTACTAATTTAAAATGTAAAAAAATATTGGCATGCGATTCGCTAATTAATCTTCAGACAAACCAACATTGAGCTCATTTAATGCTACATAAATGCCTCAGTGATAATAAAACTTTAAGGGATGAAGATGAAAAAATCACTATATCAAGCAATTGCGTTATCAACAGGCTTATTACTAAGCGGCTCAGCCCTTGCTGAAGTCACTGGCAATATTGGCGCAACATCGAACTACTTATGGCGTGGCACCACACAAACCAATAATGAAGCAGCCGTTCAAGGCGGCATTGACTATGCTCATGAGTCTGGATTTTATGCCGGTACTTGGGTATCAAATGTCGATTTTGGTGATGAAACCAGTTACGAACTAGACCTTTATGGTGGTTATGGCGGTAACTTTACTGAAGACCTAACTTACGACATCAGCTACCTTTATTATGCTTACCCAGATGCTGGTGGCAGTATTGATTTTGGTGAAGTGGCCTTGGTGCTTGGATGGAAATGGTTAGATGTTGGTTATTCTCAAGTGATCAACGCTGACTCTGATGTGTCTGGTGCAAGTGACGAAACAGATTGGAACTATATTCAAGCCAATGCCAGTTTCCCGTTAACAGAAAAGCTCAGCATTGCATTCCACTACGGTTATTCACAAGGCGATGTTGTTGAAGATTTATTTGGCGACACCTATGCAGACTACAACGTGACTTTAAGCGCTGAAACAGACCTAGGAACAGTCTCATTTATGGCCTCTGACACAGACTTACCAGACAATGATGCTAAAGTTGTTTTAGGCTACTCATATGGCTTTAGCCTATAACGAGTAACCCTATCGCACATGCGCTTTGCTGTATTCGTGTTATCGACGCCACCTAATTGAAGGTGGCGTTTTTTTACCTGCTTGAAAGCGGAGCATTATCTACGCTCAGCACATCCAGAATATTTGATCACAAGCACACTCTACGCACCAACTAGTTGGTTTTACTAGCAAGAAAAACAATTAATGCTAAGCTCAAAGAGAAAGGTAAAAATAGCTGTCCAACTGAGGAAAAATATTTTACTTCCCTATTTAGGTTTTTTTAGTTAGAAAATGCTCATTGAATTAATACCACGCTTTTATTCAACATGAGGGTTTTGTTATGGCTAATCTTAGTGAAAGAGTGCCTGATGACACAGAAATGGACGCGATGACAACGCCTAGAAACGTTAAATCCGCCGAAACATTACAACATAAACGCCAAGTAAAACGCAGATTAGAAGATTTCCTCGAACAAGCTCAATTACGTAAAGCAATTGGTGACGACGATTTTTTCTAAAAAATAGGGATAAACGCCAATGTCGTTTATCCCTGTCTATTTTAAGCGAGCGAACTTAGGCACTACTAAGCGCTATTTAATTGCCTATGCACTTTTAGTTTGTATACGCCTAGTGTGCTTACCAACTTGTGCTTGTGTGAGTAGCAGCTCAGCTTTGGCACCTAGATACACATATATCCCTAACCCAACCAATAGCCCCACGACCGCTAACATCATCAAAATGGCAGGCTCAATATATTGTTTTTCTCCCAGCGATGCTTTAAACATCGTCAGCAAAGCTTCAATTGAAATCGCAATCAAAATGGTCGAAATAAACCGCGTAATCGTTCTACGAGTCGAGCTGTGACGGAAGATATCTTTATGCATCAGCACTTCTTCTTCCAAAATGGTTTTACCCAAATCAAAAATAGCTAATGCCAATGTAAGAAAAATGATAATACCAAAGGGCTGTAGCGGATCATGGGTCGCAGATATTTGGCTAAACAAGGCATAAATATCGCGGATCACGGTCCACATGAGTACGCTCACCAACACAAACAGACACAATACAATCGCAGTATAAATACTTTTAAAAAACGGAGACATTTTACGCCGAGCACTGTCGCCCATCATAAACTCGATCAATCGTGTTAGGTTGACATCAATAACCACAATAACCACTTGCCCAGAGGCCGATTTAATCATTTGTGATGCCGACAAGCACAACCCACCACCAGAGTTTGATAAATAGGGTCGAGTAATATGAACGGTGTCGATAGCGATCAATTGAGTAAAATAAGGTCGTTGGCTTCGGTCAACATGATGACCGCAAGCCATTAGCTTAACTTGCTGATTAATGACGCTGATATTAGGACAAATCTGCATCCCTTGCTCATCAAGTAAATAAATGAGTTCAACGAAGGGATAACTAATCGCCATGTCTTCAAAAATTTTTGCCGAAATGGGTTGTTCGAATAAATTAATATCTCCCACACCGATCAAAATAGATTCTAATAATTCGTGTACCAGATGTTCATATTCATGGTAACGCTCGATCACACTTAAATAGCTCATCGCTGCCATAGGATTTCCTTTTAATCTAGATTACTTTAGCTAAAGCAGTTTTAATGCCAAATAAATAAGCTATTATTTTTAGATACTTAAATAAAGTGTCTGGAAGGAATTGCGATATAAACTGATTTGTCGCACCAAAATAGTGCTACATTTGAGGTTTTTTTTCATTGCCGTTTTGCAATCAACATCTGCTAATATAAGTGCTAATACTGCTTACAATATTTTCAAGATTAGGAAAAGACAATGTCTGACTCTTTATTGCGTTATCAACAAGATATTCGTCGTTTTTCTGATGAATTAATTCGTATCCAAGCACCGATTAAAATTTTAGACTCGATAAAATGGCCAAGACAAGTTGAAGATGACTTTTTAGCTAAACAAAGCAAAGAGTTACCCAACATCAGCAATGATTTCTATCAATCGATTCCTTTATCCTTTAACGCAGATCAGACCCAAACTGACCTACAAGGGTTAAAAAATGCCGTTGAGCGAGGTTTAGGTAAACGCGATAAGTTAGGTAAAATTTTACTGGCTAACATTGATCAATATCGGATCGTGATAGACATGCTACACAATCGTGGCAAGCCAATGTTTGGTAAACTCAGTCAAGAATTGTATGGCAGTGCCAGCCACAAATTACATGGCGATCGTCATACGGTACGCCAACTGGGCGATCGTTTAAGCCATATATTTTCGTTACCTGCTGCGCGCCACATGAGTAGCCGTCATCCAAAAATTATCAGCGCACCAGAAGCGGTCAATGTTCTCAGTGAGCGTTTAGTAAAATATTTTCACAACGATGAAATTCACGTTAAATTGAGCGATGGTATTGTGTCTGACGCTGCTGTAGGTGGTGACACCGTAAAACTCAACACCCGTGCCATGTTCAGCGAATCTGATTTGAATGTGTATGAAGTACACGAAGGCTGGGTTCATGTGGGCACCACGCTTAATGGTCGTGCGCAACCACATGCGACTTGGCTCAGTGTCGGTTCTCCGCGAGTGACAGCGTCGCAAGAAGGCTTAGCAGTGTTGATGGAAATGCTGACCTTAAGCTCAAATCCGGGTCGTGCACGACGAATTAGCGATCGTGTATCTGCTGTCGACATGGCTGAACAAGGTGCCGATTTTATTGAGGTCTATCGCTACTTTAGAAACCTAAACCTGAGTTCAAAAGACAGTTATCGTGTTACTCAACGGGTATTTCGTGGTGGTATGGTTGGCGGAGGCAGCTTTTTCACTAAAGATATCTCCTACGTACGCGGTTATGTTGAAAACATTAACTTTATCCGTAGCGCCATTAGCACGGGTTTACCAGAGTTAATCCCTATGCTGTTTTTAGGTAAATTAGCCATCGAAGACATTCCGGTTCTGTATCAAGCTTACCAGGAAGGCATTATTGCCCGCCCTAAATATTTACCACCAATGTTTGAAGACATTAGCGGCCTTTATGCCTGGTTTGGCTTTGCGTCCGGTATCGGCAATATCGACTTAAAAGGGGTGCAACGCCATTTTGCACGCCAATTCAAAAATGTTGTCCCTACTTCTGCAGTCGACTTATTTGAAGATTCAGAGTTTGATAACAACTTCGAATAAACTGCAGTCATAGTTTAATTGGCTAAGTGACTAAGTGACTAAGTGACTAAGTGACTAAGTGTGGCATAAGTCACACTTAGCCTACTAAACAAGTGTAATGCTAATGCCTTGTTACCTAGTGAGTTTGCTATAGTGTAACTACGGCTATGGTTGAGACTTGCTATGAAACACATTCTATTTTCAGCGTTATTTTCAATGTTATTATCCAGCTTGATATTAATGAGTGGCTGCACGCCAGCAAGCCCTTCACAAGCATTAGGTACCTTAGAGCGCGACCGAGTCATTCTTCGTTCAACCGCAGCAGAAATCATTACTGCACAACCCATTAAAAAAGGCATGCAAGTCAACGCCGGTGACTTATTAGTCCAATTTGATACCCACAAACAAGCCGCGCGCTTAGCGGTAATGCAAGCCGAAGTGGTTAAAGCCCAAGCCTACTTATTAAAACTCACTAATGGCGAGCGCCCAGAAGATATCGCCAGTGCCAATTCGGCATTAAAGAGTGCCAACGCCGCCAAAATCGAAGCGCAAAAATCTTATCAACGCAGCGCGAGTTTATTAGCAAAAAACCTGGTCAGTGAAGCAGAGCGCGATCGTGCTTTAGCGCTTCGCGATCAAGCCAATGCAGAATATGATGCCGCCAACGATCGATTAACAATATTGATCAAAGGTGTTCGCCAAGAAGATATTTTTCAAGCACAAGCAGCACTCGATGCTGCCAATGCCAACCTACGTTACGAGCAGCAGGTTTACAGCGACTTAAGCATTCGTGCAACTCGCAGTGGTAAGTTAGATAACTTGCCCTACAATGTTGGCGAACGCGTCCAGCTAAGTGCGGTGGTAGCGGTTATCCAAGCTGATGCTGCGCCCTACGCCAGAGTGTATATACCTGAACCCTATGCAGCTAAACTTCGCATTGGCCAAACGTTGTCTGTCAGTGTAGACGGTATCGACAGCACATTTAACGGCACACTGCGTTGGATAAGTACTGAACCGGCATTTACCCCCTACTACGCACTGAATCAAGCAGATAGGTCACGATTAGCCTTTCTAGCCGAAGTGAGTTTAGACAGTTCGGCCAGCAAACTACCTACGGGCATACCAGCCCAAGTTATATTACCGACACAAAAATGACCTCATCCGTAGACCCACAATGGGTAATTCAAGCTCATGGGCTAACCAAAAAATTTGGCGACTTTACTGCGGTAGAGCAATTAGACTTATTGGTGCCTAAAGGCAACATTTATGGTTTTTTAGGCCCTAATGGCTGTGGTAAATCAACCACTATTAGAATGTTAACCGGTTTACTCACCCCCACAGAAGGCACCATTAATGTCATGGGGTTAGCCATCCCGAAGCAAGCTGAAGCATTACGCCATAATATTGGTTATATGACCCAAAAATTTTCCCTCTACGATGACTTAACCGTTACAGAGAACTTGCAATTTATTGGCCGAATCTATGGTATTGACAATAGCACCTGCAAAAAACGCATTGATCAACTGCAAAGCACTTACAAACTAAGCCAATATCAGCATCAACTGGCCGGTACCCTTAGCGGTGGACAAAGACAACGATTGGCCCTCGCCTGCGCATGTTTAAATCAACCAAAATTACTGTTTTTAGATGAACCCACCTCAGCCGTTGATCCACAAAACAGGCGTGACTTCTGGGAGCAACTGTTCGATTTATCAGAACAAGGCACCAGTATTTTAGTGACTACCCATTATATGGATGAGGCCGAACGCTGCCATAAAATTGCCATTATGGAAAAAGGCAGGATCAGAGCGGATGACACGCCAAAAGCATTAATGGATAACATCAATGCCCATGTGGTTGAAATCAACACCACTGATTTAAGGCCGTTAAAACAAGCATTAATTAGCCACATTGAAGTGACCTCTGCGGCGCAGTTAGGCCATAGATTACGGGTATTGGTCAGCAAACAAGTGGTAGATCCTATCTCTTGGTTACTGCATCAGTGCCAACAGCATAATCACCCCGTTAACCTGCAAGATATTCACTTGGTTAGCGCTAATCTTGAAGACGTGTTTGTCAGTCATACTGGCCAGCGTGTTCCAGCCTCCCATGAAGCAACATAAGGGCTAACAACATGCTGAACAGTATTCGCCATAGCTACATGCGTATTCATGCCATTACCGCTAAAGAAGTTAAGCAGCTTATGCGCGATCGAATTACCTTTGCCATGGTGATAATGATCCCGCTGATCCAGCTGTTGTTATTCGGCTATGCCATCAATACTGATGTGCGGGCAATACCAGTAGCAATTGTTGATCAAAGTGATTCAGCTGCAGGACGCTGGATAGTCGAAGCGGTAAAAGTCACCCAGGTAGTGGAAGTCACATCCTATCTCACGACAGCAGAGCAAGCACAGGCTGCTATTCGCCGTGGTGACATTAAAGCGGCATTAATTTTACCGCCTACTTTGAATGAAAAAATCGCACGCAATGAACCGATTGGCCAATGGATAGTCGATGGTTCAGACACCATGATTGCAGGCGCGATAAAGCAACTGCGCAACCTATCGCTCAACGATATTGTACCGGAGCAAACCAGCAACCAATCTCGGTTTGAAGTTAGCTTATTTTATAATCCCGAGCAGCGATCCGCGGTGAATATTGTTCCAGGTTTAATCGCCGTCATTCTGACCATGACCATGGTGCTGTTTACTTCATCAGCTATTGTTCGTGAGCGTGAACGCGGCAACCTTGAATTATTGATCACCACCCCAATAAAGCCAATAGAACTGATGATTGGAAAAATATTGCCATACATCGTCATCGGCTTAGTGCAAATGACCATTATTTTAGGCTTAGGCAATATTATTTTTGCCGTGCCCATCAATGGCGCTATCAGTCATTTATTGTTGGGCACGTTACTGTTTATTACCGCTAGCCTGACATTAGGGTTAATCATATCTACTATTGCAAAAACACAGCTACAAGCCATGCAAATGACCATTTTTGTATTATTGCCAACCATATTACTCTCTGGATTTATCACCCCATTAGAAGCCATGCCGACAGCAGCAAAATGGATTGCCGAAGCACTGCCAGGAACCCATTTTATGCGGGTGATCCGAGCGATTGTGTTAAAAGGGGCAACGTTAGGCGAGTTAATAAACGATGTATTGTGGCTGGTGGGTTTTACAGTCATTGGATTATGGATTGCAGCGATGCGATTTAGCAAACGATTAGATTAACGCCTATTGTATGACTCCAATAGGCGCTAGAAAAATGGGTCTAGTTATAAGCCACGGTCGATGACATATGCCTCGCCGTTACACTCTAAATAAACAGCACAAGACGAGTAATTAACTTTGCCGCATTGCTTCAACACAATGGCATTACCGCCTCGTTGGGTCACTTGTAATTTGAGTGACTTAGTCATTGAAGACAAACTTGGAAGATCATCTAACTTTTCAGGATCTGATGAATTTTCACAATATGAAGTGGTCACATCGCCAAGAAACTGTGCTTTGAACCTAGACATTTCTGCTGAGGTGTAGGTATCAACCCCTGCTATTGTGGCGTTACCTAGCGCAATTGTACCCGCATTGGTTCGCAGTGACAGGTTAGAGCAACCCGACACAAACACCATACTCAAGATGGCGGCAACAGAGACAGTAAAAACAACGTACTTCATAAAAAATCCTTTTAAAAAAGCATGTTCATCAATGTACTGATAAACATGCTTAATAATCATTTGGCTAAAGTTAACCTAAAATAACACTTAGCCAACTATTTACGACAATATTAATTGGCTTTTTGTTTTGCGTTAAGCGCTCTTTGCTTGAGAAAGTATTCGCGAGTTAAGCCAAATACCACAGGACTTAATAGCACTAACGCAATTAAGTTTGGAATCGCCATCATCGCGTTCAATGTGTCGGCTAATAACCAAATAAATTCTAGCGAACTCACTGCACCTAAAGGCACAACCAAGGTCCAGATTAGACGAAATGGCTTAACTGCTTTGTCGCCTAATAAGTATTGAACACATTTTTCGCTGTAGAAACTCCACCCTAAAATAGTGGTAAAGGCAAACACAGCCAAAGCGATGGCCACGATATAGTTACCCATGGGCAGTGCATGTGAAAATGCTAGAGAGGTTAATGCTGCGCCGTTTTCGCCAGATGTCCACGCACCAGAAACCACAATCGCCAAGCCCGTTATTGAGCATACAATGAGCGTGTCAATGAACGTACCTAACATGGCCACTAAACCTTGCTTCACTGGGTTATTCGTTTGCGCCGCCGCATGGGCAATTGGCGCACTTCCTAACCCGGCTTCATTTGAAAATACCCCACGTGCCACACCAAAACGAATCGCAGCCCATACCGCCGCCCCCGCAAAACCACCTTGGGCCGCTACTGGGTTAAAGGCACTTTCAATAATCAACATAAAAGCAGCAGGCACTTCGTCTGCATATACAACCAATACCGCTAAACCAGCGGTAATATAAAATACCGTCATCAATGGCACTAACTTACCAGCCACTTCAGCAATACGTTTAATACCGCCCATGAGTACCGCACCCACCAGCACCATTAACACCACACCTGTAACCCAACTAGGTACACCAAAGTTACTGCTCATCGCATCAGCAACTGAGTTAGCTTGTACGGTATTACCAATACCAAAACCGGCAATGGAGCCAAACAGAGCAAATGCAGTACCTAACCAGGCCCATTTGCTGCCTAAACCATTCTTGATGTAATACATCGGGCCGCCAACATGGTTACCGTTAGCATCTGTCTCACGATATTTTACCGCCAGAACGGCTTCCGAAAACTTAGTAGCCATACCCACGAGCGCCGTACACCACATCCAAAATAATGCCCCTGGCCCACCAATAAAAATCGCCGTAGCCACACCAGCAATGTTACCCGTACCAATGGTGGCCGATAATGAAGTCATGAGGGCATTAAATGGACTGACATCACCTTTTTCACTTTCATCAGTAACCTGACGACCCGACCATAATAATTTAAAACCTCGATTCAGCTTTAAAATAGGCATGAATTTTAAGCCTATCGACAAAAACAGCCCGACCCCTAAAATCAAAATAAGCATGGGAACGCCCCATACTATACTGTTAATCATACTGACAAATTGCGTGACTGCTTCCATGTAAAAAACCTCATAATGAGTAATGACTTATGTCGAATATTATAATTATTAGATATTTGGTTATTTTTATTATGGTTACAGTGGCCCAACTCCACTGCAACGATTGCATTTTTTAGATTACCCCGATTAAGTTAACCATGGCAACCCACCGCATGAGCTAATGAATCATCTTCAAGATGAGTCATTAGGTCATGCGCATACAAATTATTTTTCGAGTACCACTTTCAATGACTCTAGACCTTGCTGTAAATCAGCACCTATCATGGTTTCAAAATCGATAAACAAAAACATTAAGTTAGTTGGATAAGCAAAATGACCACTAAAACCCCAATCAACTTTAGTTTGATTAGCATTAACGGCTGCAGTGCTCATATAGGCAGGCTCGGTCGCTTCAAAGGGTGAGATAAACCGTAATTCAAAATCGATACGTTTACCTTCATCTATGGCAATAATTTCTTGCTCGCCAACACCTACATCAGGGTTTTCACTGGCCCAAGCAGACACAAAGCCTACTGTCGCATCAGTACCGCGGTAGGTTTTGACCATATCGGGATCCATTTGCGCCCACTTACTAAAATTATCCTGGTTTTTTAGATGTTTAACGTAATTAAAAACCTCGGAAATCGGTTTATCTATGGTGATAGTACGAGTGACTGAATAGTCTTTTTGAACAAATAGGGCGACAACAAAAGGGATCGCAATAATAGTCGCGACAACAACGAGAATTTTTCTAAGCATTATTATTATCCTCAAGTATACATAGCGTTATATGACAGACTTTTTGGCTTAATGGCCAAAACGCAATCTCCTCAGTATACCGACTAACAGCAGGCTAACAATAAAAATTAACATCGAGTTAACAGTAGTTTCTCATTAAACACACAACTGACTTTGCACCAACGGCTAGCGCTAGAAATGCACTAGCATGAGCAGAGGCCTTTAATAAATGACAAACCTTTGCCTACATTATATCCACTGATCATTTAACGCCGTTCGATCGCTATCGATTTCGCCCGTATTGACGACACCTCGAGGTTCGATAATCATGATTTTGCATTCTTCTTTCGCCATGGGCTTATGCTCAACACCTTTAGGAATAACATACATTTCCCCAGCCTGAAGTGTGATGTTCTGATCGCGAAAAGCAATCTGCAACGTTCCCTCCATCACAATAAATACTTCGTCAGTATCGGCATGTTCATGCCAAACAAACTCACCCTCGACCTTAACCAATTTAAATTGATAGTCATTCATTTCCGCAATCACACGAGGAGACCAATGCTGATTGAACAAAGAGAACTTGTCATTGAAATTAATCA